>NZ_CP029206.1:706666-1060000 GCF_003101015.1 Actinobacillus porcitonsillarum
CGGTACTCATGACAGGCGGTACTTGGGATTCTCGTTCAGAGTCATTCCAAGGAAAAGTGGCAGAACAAGTATTACGTTCCTACGATTTTGACCAGCTTTTCATCGGAGCAGATGGGCTAGACTTAGAACGTGGCACAACGACTTTTAATGAATTAGTGGGCTTAAGTCAAGTGATGGCGGAAGTCAGCCGAGAAGTGATTGTGTTAATCGAATCCCAAAAAATCGGGCGTAAAATGCCAAATGTGGAACTTGACTGGCAACAAATTGACAAAGTGATTACCGATGATCAATTAAGTTTCGAACTGAAAGAAAGAATTGAAAGCAATGGTGTACAGGTCATCATTGCGTATTAAGCATTTATTATCTTAAATAAGGAAACAAATTTATGTGTGGAATTGTAGGTGCGGTTGCACAGCGTGATGTCGCAGCAATTTTGGTTGATGGTTTACACCGTTTAGAATATCGTGGTTATGACTCTGCCGGTGTGGCGGTATTAGGTTCAGATAAATCAATGAACATCGTGCGCCGTGTGGGTAAAGTGAAAGCATTAGATGAAGCTTTAGAAGCGAATCCATTATTAGGTGGCACAGGGATTGCACATACCCGTTGGGCAACACACGGCGAGCCGTCAGAAAATAATGCTCATCCACATCGCTCAGGTAAAATTGCGGTGGTTCATAACGGTATTATTGAAAACTACGAAGAGCTTAAAGCAGAATTACAAGCACGTGGTTATGTATTCCAATCTCAAACAGATACAGAGGTTATTGCTCACTTGGTTGAATGGGAATTCCGTTCTTCTTCATCACTTTTAGAAGCTGTGCAAAAAGCAGTAAAACAGCTACGTGGTGCTTATGGTACAGTTGTATTAAACGAAGAAGAGCCGGAGCATTTAATCGTTGCTCGTTCGGGTTCACCGCTTGTGATTGGTTATGGTATTGGCGAGAATTTCTTAGCTTCAGATCCATTAGCGTTATTAAGCGTAACTCGTCGTTTTGCTTACCTTGAAGAAGGTGATGTGGCAGAAATTACTCGCACGACAGTGGATATTTATAACCGTGCCGGCGAGAAAGTTGAACGTGAAATTCACGAAGGTAACTTTGAAGCAGATGCAGCGGATAAGGGACAGTATCGCCACTATATGCAAAAAGAAATTTTTGAACAACCTGTGGCAATTATGAATACCCTTGAAGGACGTATCACGCACGGTCAAGTAAACATTGAAGCGATCAGCAACAATGCTGAAGAGATTTTGAAAAAAGTAGAGCATATTCAAATCGTGGCTTGTGGTACTTCTTACAATGCAGGTATGGTGGCTCGTTACTGGTTTGAATCTATTGCAGGCGTGGCTTGTGATGTGGAAATTGCCTCAGAATTCCGCTACCGTAAATTTGTAACTCGCCCAAATAGCTTATTAGTAACAATTTCACAATCGGGCGAAACGGCGGATACTTTAGCGGCATTACGTTTAGCGAAAGAATCGGGCTTTATGGCTGCGATGACGATTTGTAACGTAGCAAGTTCATCGCTTGTACGTGAGTCTGACTTTGCCTTTATGACTCGTGCTGGCGTGGAAGTTGGCGTGGCTTCAACCAAAGCATTTACCACCCAATTAACCTGTTTATTACTTTTAACAACGGCATTAGGTCGCTTAAAAGGCAATGTATCAGCAGAGCAAGAAGCGGAAATTGTAAAATCATTACAACGCTTACCGGCACAAATTGAAAGTGCATTAGTGTTTGATAAAGAGATTGAAAAATTATCGGAAGACTTTGCAGAGAAACATCACACACTCTTCTTAGGTCGTGGTGAGTTCTATCCAATTGCAATGGAGTCGGCATTAAAATTAAAAGAGATCTCTTATATTCACGCTGAAGCTTATGCGGCAGGCGAGTTAAAACATGGTCCTTTAGCGTTAATTGATGCGGATATGCCGGTTATTGTGGTGGCTCCGGAGAATGATTTACTTGAAAAAGTGAAATCAAATATCGAAGAGGTGCGTGCACGTGGCGGTCAAATGTATGTCTTTGCCGATAGCGAAGCAGGCTTTAGCTCACAAGAGGGTTATAAAGTTTTAACTTTCCCACGTGTTGATAATGTAACTGCACCAATTTTCTATGCAGTACCATTACAATTATTGTCTTACCACGTTGCTTTAATTAAAGGTACAGATGTGGATCAACCTCGTAACTTGGCGAAATCAGTAACGGTTGAATAATCTAAAAATATCTTGTAAAAAAGGTCTAGCTATTTACTAGACCTTTTTATTTGAAGGAAAAACGGTTATTTTTGTGCATCCACAGCTTCTAAGGCACGCAGCGCATAAGTATAAGCAGCACCGGCATTGAGTGCGATAGCAGTCGCTAATGCACCGGCAATTTCGCTTTCTGTTGCACCGGCTTTTGCCGCTTTTTCTGCGTGAACACTGATACAGCTTTCACAGCGTGTTGTGATAGCTACGGCAATGGCGATCAGTTCTCTGGTTTTTTCATCAAGCGCTTCTGCGGCAGCTGCTTGATCTAAACTCATATAAGCCTGTAACATTTTAGGGTGCTTTTTACCTAATTCCCCGAATGCTTGCTTAACATGTGCTGTATGTTCAGGCCAATTTTGGAATGACATGAGAGACTCCTTGTAAATATAAATAAAAGCCTCGGTATTATGCGACTAATTTAAGCAACCTGCCAAGTATTTATCAAAAAAAGAAATAGAATTGATAAAATAGCTTGCAACGAACATAAAAATCCTTATAATACGCCTCCGTTGCTTTTCGCAATGTTCAATATGCCGACTTAGCTCAGTAGGTAGAGCAACTGACTTGTAATCAGTAGGTCACCAGTTCGATTCCGGTAGTCGGCACCATTTTCTCCTCTTTCTTTTTTCTTCGTTTTTAAATCGTCTTTCTAGTATCCAAAATTTTATTTTATCGTCCTATTTGCTATGCCATGTCTTTTATTTTTATAAAAAAATAGCGGCAAGATTTGCAATTTTCTTACAAAATCTTACCGCTTAAATTTTAAATAGATAGTGATTAGCAGTAACCGTAGCTCATTAAACGTTGGTAACGGCGATCTAATAATTGCTCGTTATCTAGCGTATCTAATTCGGCTAAATCCGCTAAAATTTGTTGTTTTAGGTTTTGTGCCATTTCAGCATAATTGCGATGTGCACCGCCAAGAGGTTCTTGAATGATGCCATCAATCAATTTTAACTCTTGTAAACGTTGCGCCGTTAAGCCCATCACTTCCGCTGCAGTAGAGGCTTTTTCAGCACTTTTCCATAAAATAGAGGCACAGCCTTCAGGCGAAATAACAGAATAAGTAGAGTATTGAAGCATATTCACTTTATCGCCAACGCCAATCGCTAAAGCGCCGCCTGAACCGCCTTCGCCGATAACCGTACAAATGACGGGTACTTTTAATTGTGACATTTCACGTAAATTACGTGCAATCGCTTCTGCTTGTCCACGCTCTTCTGCGCCAATACCTGGGTATGCTCCCGGTGTATCGATAAAGGTAATAATTGGTAAGTTAAAACGCTCTGCCATTTCCATTAAGCGTAAGGCTTTACGATAGCCTTCCGGCGCTGGCATACCAAAATTACGCATTACTTTTTCTTTGGTTGAGCGACCTTTTTGATGACCGATAACCATCACAGGGCGACCATCAAGGCGAGCAATGCCACCGACAATGGCTTTATCGTCTGCGAATGCTCTATCGCCTGCCAATTCATCAAATTCAGTAAAAATATGCTCAATATAATCTAACGTATATGGACGATTTGGGTGGCGAGCCATTTTTGAGGTTTGCCATGCATCAAGATTAGCAAAGGTTTTTTTGGTTAATTCTTCGCTTTTCTTTTGTAAACGTTTGATTTCATCATCAAGATTGATTTTATTATCTTGTTCAGCGACAGCACGGAGCGACTCAATTTTCGCTTCTAGTTCGGCAATCGGTAATTCAAAATCTAAGTATTCCATTTGTTATCCTATCTGTTGTACAGAAAATTCTACCTATTCTAACCGATAGACAGCAATTTGTGGGAAAAAGCGGTCATTTTTCCCTATTTTTTTGCAAATTTAGCAAGAGATCCGACCGCTTATTCAGTCACAATAAATTGCCCGATGGCACCTCTATCGCGGAGCATCAAATCAGAAACGCCAAAATTAAAGGGCAGTTCGGCAGAAGCATTGTGTTCAAATTTGACGAGAATGGTGGTTTCTTGGTCTTTCTTCAACCAAACGGTATCTTTCCACGCAAGGTATTTATTGGCAATACGTTGGCGGTTACGGGTTTCGACAATAAATTTCGCTCCTTGTAAGGTAAAGCCTATATCAACATTGCTGGTTAAGTACCAACGCTCAATACTCCCTTTTTTCACGCTAAAATCGATCCGTTTGGGGTCGAAACGTTGTTGATTGATCAAATAATCTAAAGGGCGTAGGGTAAATTTTCGCTCTTGTTGAATAGTAAATTGAAAATCTTCCGTATTAAATGGCACGGTTTGTGGTTTTTGTTGGAAAGCCGCAATCATACCTTCAGGGCGTAGCTCTAAAATGACGTTATCCGTTAGCTGATCATCATCGGCAAAGAGTAATTTCGCTTTATCAAGCAGATCACGTTTTTCTCCGGTAATCAAGCCAATGTTACTTTCTTTAACTTCAACAAGCACTTCGACACGTTCGCCAGGCACTAGGCTAACCACTTTTTGCTCAAGTGGTTCTGCCAACATCCCCATACCGGTGGCGATGAGATGAAGTGGTTGATCGTTGTCTAAACGTAGTTCATAGGTTCGTGAAAGGGAGGCATTGACGATACGTAATCTCACCCAACCCGGAGAAACCTTTAAATACGCAGACTCTTGCCCATTGACAAACAAGCGGTTACCAAAGAATTGTGCTTTATTGGTATCTAAAACTTGTTTGCCTTCTTTATTGAGTAAGACGTCTTGCAGAATAAGCGGAATATCATTAACCCCATATTTATTGGGTAGCTGTGCATTTTTGCTGTCGTTATCTTCAATGATCCAAAGTCCGGCTAAACCCCGATAAACTTGTAAGGCAGAGTTTAATAGCGTGTTTGCGCTATACCAACAAGTGCAAGCCGGTTGATTGATTGAGATAATCGGTGACCAACTGCTTTTCGGCTCTAGCACACGGTGTGCAGAGCCAATCATTTCAGTAGGAGCAAGCAAGCCTTGAATGTTCATTGAAACAGCTTGCGGCAAGTTGTTTACATAAGTGAGTTTGACAAAATCATTGGATTTAACTCGTACGGTTGGGGCGAGGTATTGTCCGTTTACGCCCCAAACATCTACTAATTTGCCGGCATCAAATTGGGTTTGAGCCGGACGAAGGTCGAGGCGGATTGGTCGCCCTCGTCCTACATCTAGCAGCGGTGGAATTTTTAATGGTTGGCGATCGCTTGCCCAAACCGTTTGAGGAAGGGAAAGCATACTTGAAGCAAGTACAGAACGTTTAAGAAACTGGCGGCGATTCACATTAACCCCACTTATCATCTTATTTTGCATCTAATTTAGCGACTTCGGCATCCAATTCAGCAATTTTGTCTTGCATAATGGTATGGCATTTTTCGATAAGCTCTTTCAGATTTTCACGGGTGTAGCCGCTGGTATCAATCGGTTCTAAAACTTCACAAATCACCGTGCCATTATTTAAGCGGTTTAAATCCACTTTATTATGCAGGGTTGAGCAAACAATCGGCACAATAGGCACACCGGCAGCAATCGCCGTATGAAATGCACCGGTTTTAAAAGGGAGCAAGCCACGACCACGGCTACGAGTGCCTTCAGGAAACATCCAAATTGAGATTTGACGTTCTTGAATGATTTTGCCGACTTTAGTCATAGTATCAATCGCTGCGCTACGTTTTTCACGGTTAATAAAAATATTCCCTGTTGCCCAATAAACCAAACCAAAGAATGGGATCCAAATCAGGCTCTTTTTGCCAATGGTAACGGTTTTAGGTGGAACCATAGAAGAGATGGTAACCATATCGTAATTATTTTGATGGTTGGCAATATAAATTGCCGGCTGATCAAATTCAGGACGTGGACGGCGAATAAGTTTGATGCCCACTAAAGGGTGCATTGCACTATACCAACGTGCGATTTGTCCTACGCAACTTGGATTGCGTAATCGGCATAAAGCATAAAGAGTACCAAAGACAGAAATCGTGATAGCAGCGACCAAAACTGCCAAAATACGGAGAAGTTTTAACATAATTGTTCCTCAAAAAATATTGTAGGGAGTATAGCGAAATTAGCCCAATTTTCCAAAGAATAATCTATTGAATTAAAAGGTTTTATTTCCTAGGGTATCTCGGGTATATTGCAAAAAGTTTTGTAAAAAAACGAGTAAATTTAACCGCTTATTTCTTTTGGAGATTTTATGGCAAACGTAACTTTAGCAGGTAGCCCAATTACTGTAGCAGGGCATTTCCCACAAGTTGGCGAAACAATCGCTGATTTTCAGCTGGTAAACAACGGATTAGAAGATATTGCATTAAGTCAATTTGACGGAAAACGTAAGGTATTAAATATCTTCCCAAGTATTGATACGGGAATTTGTGCGACTTCTGTGCGTGTTTTTAACCAAAAAGCCGCGAATTTAGATAATACCGTTGTGCTTTGTATTTCAGCTGATTTACCTTTTGCACAAGCACGTTTTTGTGGCGCAGAAGGGATTGAAAATGCACAAACACTCTCAACCTTCCGTAACAAAGCGGTACATACTGAGCTTGGTGTTGATATTCAATCTTCGCCGCTTACAGGCTTAACGGCTCGTGCGGTTATTGTTTTAGATGAGCAAAATCGTGTATTACACAGCGAACTCGTGCCGGAAATTAAGCAAGAACCAAATTATGAAGCGGCATTGGCAACATTAGGGTAGTGGTTAAAAAATAACCTATAAAAATTTAGATTTTTCCCCAATTGCAAAAAAGTAAGTAAGATCTTGTTTTACTTACTTTTTTTATCTTCTTCACTCACTTTCTTTAAGTTATACACTTTGATTTTTTAAATCTATCACATTTTTATCCACAGTTGATGGGGATAATTTGCCGGCTTCTGTGCATAAATAACAATTATTTTACAAGGTATGAAACGTTATCCAGATCTTTTTGAAATTTTCGCCAAAAATGAAGATCCGTACAGTAGAAAAAGATCGCTAAAATGATCGTTTTTGCGGAGTTGGAAAAATGAATAAGGAACAGAGTTTAGGTGGGTTATCTACGGCTAATTTAATGAGATCTGACAACTTATCCACAGATTTATGCACAATAACCTTTTCGGCTTGTATAAAAGCCCTATTTGTGAAACAATCTCTGCATTTTTAATTAAACAATTAAGGTGTGAAGTGATCGATTTCGATGGCTATCGCCCAAATGTTGGTATCGTCATCTGTAATAAGCAAGGGCAAGTTCTCTGGGCAAAACGGTTTGGACAAAATTCGTGGCAATTTCCGCAAGGGGGAATTAACGAAGGTGAAAACATTGAAACAGCAATGTACCGTGAGCTTTTTGAAGAAGTCGGCTTAACAAAGAAAGATGTGCGATTGATCTGGGCATCTAAGTATTGGTTGAAATATAAATTACCTAAGCGTCTTGTGCGTGAGAGTAATGGTTCTCAACCGGTTTGTATTGGACAAAAACAGCGTTGGTTTTTATTGCAGTTGGTTAGCGATGAATCCAATATCAATTTAAAAACGACAAAAACGCCTGAATTTGATGGCTGGCGTTGGGTGAGTTTTTGGTATCCTGTGCGGCAAGTGGTTTCGTTTAAACGAGATGTTTATCGCAAGGTGATGAAAGAATTTGCCTCCGTTTTATTAAGTGAAACCTTACCTTCTTCGGAAGAGAAAACCGAAAAGCCTCGAGAAAAATCAAGAGGACAAGAAGGGCGTGAACATCAAAAACCATATGCCAAGCAAGAATTTAAGAAACGCCGACCTTATCGCATATGGCAAGGACAACCAAAAGGGAAATAGTGATGATTGAAGTATTTTTAAGTTGTTTAGCGTTAGGGACTGTTGTTGGTTTTTTAGCAGGATTATTCGGCATTGGGGGCGGCTTAATTATTGTGCCCAGTTTGGTGTATTTGCTTCCGCTTGCCGGTGTTTCGCCTGAACATTTAATGTCTGCGGCATTAGGCACATCATTTTCAACGATTGTGATTACCGCATTTTCTTCCGCCCAGCGTCATCATAAATTAGGTAATGTCGATTGGAATGTGAGCAAAGTGTTTATTCCTTCGATTATGATTTCTGTCTTTTTATGTGGCTTAATTATTAGCGGTTTAGATGCGAAATTAATGTCGAAACTGTTTGCCGTGATGGTGGTCTATTTAGCATTGCGGATGATTTTTTCTTTGCAAAAAGAGCAAAAAATTAAACCGCTTACCACCCAAACAACAGTGATTGCAGGCGGTATTATTGGTGCATTATCCAGCGTTGCCGGTATTGGCGGTGGGGCCTTTATCGTACCGTTTTTAAATGGACGAGGCTTAGAAATGAAACGTGCGATTGGCACTTCTTCATTTTGTGGGGCTTTTTTAGGGCTCTCCGGTACTTTTAGCTTTATTGCCAGTGGTTGGAATGTGGAAGGCTTGCCGGATTACTCTTTAGGCTATGTTTATCTGCCGGCACTTTTGGGTATTACGCTGACTTCTTACTTTACGTCAAAACTAGGCGCAAATGCCGCAAATGTCCTGCCTGTCGCCACGTTGAAAAAAGCGTTTGCAGTGATGTTGGTGGTCATTGCAATCAATATGTTTTTGAAATAAATCTTTATTGCTCCCCCTTTTGAGGGGGATTTTTAATTAGGAAAAACAATGAACGAACAATTTATTACCTTTCCACAAATCGATCCGATTATTTTTAGCATTGGACCGATTTCACTTCGTTGGTACGGTTTAATGTACCTCATTGGCTTTGGTTTCGCCTACTGGCTGGGTATGCGTAGAGCGAAAAATTCCAATGGTGTGTGGACAACAGAAAACGTTGATCAACTTATTTATACCTGCTTCTGGGGCGTGGTTTTGGGCGGACGTATCGGCGATGTGTTCTTCTATAACTTTGACCGCTTCTTACAAGATCCGCTTTTCCTGTTTCGCATTTGGGAAGGGGGAATGTCGTTTCACGGTGGCTTGATTGGGGTTATCGTGGCGATGATTTGGGTCTCAGCTCGCCAAAAACGGAGCTTCTGGCAAACCTCTGATTTTATTGCACCGCTTATTCCATTCGGTTTAGGAATGGGGCGTATCGGTAACTTCATTAACGATGAACTTTGGGGACGTGTTACGGACGTTCCTTGGGCGGTATTATTCCCAAGTGGTGGCTATGTACCTCGTCATCCTTCACAACTTTACGAAGCCTTTTTAGAAGGTGTTGTTTTATTCTTTATTTTACAATGGTTTATTCGTAAACCTCGTCCGGCAGGCTCGGTCGCCGGTTTATTCTTAATTGGTTACGGTGTATTCCGTTTCTTAGTGGAATATGTGCGTGATTTTGACCCGAATGTGAATACAGCCAGCGACTTAATTACCCGTGGGCAGTTGCTCTCTTTACCGATGATTATCGGTGGAATAGTCATTATGCTTTGGGCGTATAAACGAAATCAAAAATAAGCAACAAGCGGTTAAATTTGAAGAAGACTTTGTAAAGTCGGAGAAAAATTTAACCGCTTCTTTTCATGATTTAGGAGAAATGATGTCTTATGCCATTGGCAAAGTATTTGCCTCAGATAAAAAGGCTTATCAAGCCATTGATGACTTGCTTGAACAAGAGGGGATTCGCCGCGATAAAAATTTAGATTATACCTGTGCAATGTACGATGAGAATGATGAGATTATTGCCACAGGAAGCTGTTTTGCCAATAGCTTGCGTTGTTTAGCGGTTTCAAAAAAACATCAAGGCGAAGGCTTGATGAATATGATTGTAACCCATCTCATCAATGAACAATTTGAGCGAGGCAATCCGCATATTTTTCTTTACACCAAATGTGAGTCTGCAAAATTTTTCCAAACATTGAGTTTTTACGAAATTGCTCGTATCGAAAATCAGATTGTGTTTATGGAAAATCAGCGTTCAGGTTTTGCCAATTATTTGAAAAATTTAACCGCTTGTTCGCCAATACCGCAAGCAGGGCAGCGAGTGGCGGCATTGGTAATGAATGCCAACCCGTTTACGCTCGGTCATCAGTATTTAGTTGAAAAGGCTGCCGCAGAAAACGATATTGTGCATCTTTTTATTGTGAGTGAAGATAAAAGCCTCGTGCCGTTTCAGGTGCGTAAAAAACTTGTACAAGAAGGGGTTGCGCATTTACCGAATGTATATTGCCATGAAAGCGGTTCTTATATTATTAGCTCGGCGACTTTCCCGAGTTACTTTCAAGAAAATGATAATGCGGTCATTGAAAGTAATGCGATGTTAGATTTACAAATTTTTGGGCATATAGCCAAAGCCTTGGGTATTCAACGCCGCTATGTGGGAGATGAGCCGTTTAGTCGTGTAACGCACCTTTATAACCAAATTATGCAAACGCAACTCCCGATGCAGGGAATTGAGTGTATCGTTGTGCCCCGTAAGGCAAATTCACAACAAATTATTAGCGCTTCTGCGGTACGGCAGGCGATTAAAGAGAATGATTTTGAGCGGGTAGAAGCAATGTTACCGCCAACCAGCTATCAGTTTTTTTGCAGCCCTGAAGCTCAGCCGATTATCACACGTATTCAACAAAGCGATAATGTTATTCACTATTAAACAATAAGGATAGGTAAATGATGAATTCAAAATATAAAGTGATTGGTTTTGATTTAGATGGAACCTTAGTAAATACCTTACCGGATCTGACTTTAGTGGTAAATTCGATGTTTTTAGAACACGGATTACCAACGACTACCCAAGAAAAAGTGCTGACTTGGATTGGTAAAGGTGCAGATATTTTCTTCCAAAATGCGATTGCTTATACCGGTAAGGTGTTTGACGCAGAGAAATTGGTTCAAATGCGCGTGAGCTTTGATAAGTTTTATGCGACTTATGTGTGTGAAGAGAGCCAACTTTACCCTAATGTGAAAGAGACGTTAGAAGCGTTAAAAGCTAAGGGCTTTACATTAGTGGTTATTACCAATAAACCGACTAAATTAGTGGAGCCGGTGTTATCTTCGTTCGGTATTTATCATCTGTTTAGCGAAACTTTAGGCGGACAATCTTTACCAAGAATTAAGCCGTTCCCTGATCCTATGTTATTTATTTGCGAGAAATTCGGTATTCAACCAAGTGAATTGCTTTTTGTCGGCGATTCAGAAAATGATGTTCTTGCTTCTCAAGCTGCCGGTTGCGATGTAGCGGGTTTAACTTATGGTTATAACTATAATGTTCCGATTGAGCAATCTCACCCAACCTTTGTGATTTCTGATTTTGCAGAGGTGCTTAACATTATAGAATCCGCCAAATAAAACGGGGTTAGAAAGCATTTTGAGGTGCATTTTGTTTAAAAAATAAAATAATCGTTTTTTATTTATCCAAACAATAAAAAAATGAGAAAATATGTTTGACTTCATTTCTAATTTCTCTATAATGCACCTCGTTGGTTAGCGATACTAACCAAGCACTGAAAAGTGCCCGAGTGGCGGAATCGGTAGACGCAAGGGATTTAAAATCCCTCGCCTTTCGGGGCGTGCCAGTTCAAGTCTGGCCTCGGGCACCATTTTAGAAAACGCGGGAATAGCTCAGTTGGTAGAGCACGACCTTGCCAAGGTCGGGGTCGCGAGTTCGAGCCTCGTTTCCCGCTCCATTCTAAATATAATGATAGCACCATGAGGTGCTTTTTTTATACCTAAAATTTCCTCTCTCTTTCTTATTTTCTTTCTAACTGATTACCTTTAGACGTAGAAAAGCGTAAAATAGCCCAAAATGATTTTTTGGCAGGAAAAATATATGAGCAAAACATTACAACAAAAAGCAGATGAAGCCCATAATATGTGTAAATTAAAAGGGAGTTCAATGTTGGATAATGCAGAAAGATCTCTTGCGTTTGAAGCCGTTTACGATACCCAAATGCAGGCAGAACAAGCGGTCGAGTTTTTTACAGAAAAAGCAAAATCGGTGGAAACGGAGCCTTGTCAAATTCGTAGTGAAATTCAACCGCTTGCAGATGGATTTTTAATGAAGATGTGGATTGAATTTAGTTGTCAGGCTGAAGTGATATTATTCCAAATGGCAGTAAGATAACCAAGCGTTAATATCCCCTGAATCAAGTTTGATGTCAGGGGCTATTTTGTCTGCTCAGTGATTACGGCGTTGTAAAAACAGGTAACATATTCCACATGGCTAGAAAATGGAAAAGCGCAGTACATACGCCAAAGAAGAAGACTATCGCAATTAAGAAGCGGTTTCCTCGGCGAGTTTTATAGGCTAAGAGTGCAGGGGTCATACACGTCCAGAGTGTTGCAACCGCACCGGCATAGCCTATTGCTTTTAAAAAGCCAAGTGGCGAGAGTAATGAGAAAAAGAGCGGTGGGAGAAAAGTAACCGCCCAAGCTTTTGTTCGTCCGACTTTATTGTCATCAAATTTGAAAAAGTCAGCAAGGAAATCAAAGGTTCCCAAGCCTACACCAATAAAAGAAGAAAGAATGGCGGCAATAGAAAACGCATTGAGCATTTGTTTGATATAGCTCGTTTCTAAAATGTTGCCAATGCTATCCAGTAAAACATCCAATTCGCTATTACTTGCGATGATTGGTCCGAATTTTTCTCGAGGCAATACGCCAAAAATACTGATAACCCATAAAAGATAAAGCACTAAGGCAATAAATGTCCCAATTGAAATCGCATATTTGGCTTGTTTTTCATTGCCATAATAGGCTCGCATGGAAGAGACCGAGTGATGATAACCGAAAGAGGTTAGGGCAACAGGGAAAACAGCAAGAACATACTTCGCATAGTCTGTGTCAGCCATATTCTGTGTATCAAAAAGATAGCTAACATTCAGGTTTGTGATCAAGCCAGAGATGCTAAGCACAAACGAAATCGCCATAAAGAGAATCAATATCACGGAAATGCGATCGACTAAACGCGTGGAATGCCAAACAAAGAACGAAAAGCATCCAACGAAAATAATCGACCAAATGCGGGAGCCGAATTCGCCTAAATCAATCCATGAATGTGTGAGATTTTCAAGAATACCACCGGAAGCCGTAATATAGGCGTACAAAAGAATACCACCCACGAAATAGACGGCAATGTTGTTGATAACATTCATTTTATTGCCAAGAATATTTTGCGTGACGGTATTAAAAGAAGCTCGTAGATCATAGTCTTTATAAACATCAAGCAAAAGCCAGCCTGAAAAAGTCATGACGAGCATGGTAAAGGTAATCGCAATGATCGTCCAAATTGTCCAAGCACTGGCACCAGAAGCGGGTAGTCCTAACATTCCAGCCCCCACACATACACCGGCAATAATGCATGCGCCTCCAAAAAGGGAAGGTTGTTTTTTCATGTGTTCTCCTAATATGAAAGAAAAACAAGCGGTCGTTTTTGATAAGAAAATAGCAAAAACGACCGCAAAAAGAGTAAATAAAAGCGTTAGTCTTGTGGTTTACGTGATGAACCGAGAATCAGAACTAACAGTAAGCCTAAAATGAAGCCTGCGCCAGCGCCAAATAATGCCCATTCCACGTAAGGTTTTGGGGCTGCGGTAACAGCGGGTACTTTAACGAAATGGAAGGCAACCAATTTATCGTCAAGCGGTTGTACTGATGTCATCATTTTAAGTTTATTTTCCCAGCTTACATCTAATTTGGCATCTGCGGCAGATTTGACTTGTTGGAATAAAGACTTCCATTTTGCTACCAAATCATTGTTTAATGTATCTTTAGTTTGAGTATTTACATAACGTAAATATTCCCCAAATAATTTTTCAGCTTCTTGGGTACTAAAAGAGTTTAAAGTGAGTACATCAGGTTGGTTGTTTCCTGCCACAAATTGGAAGTGTTTACTAAATTGTTGTGCAGCGGCTTGATCAGAGAGCCCTTCGATCTTAGCTTGTACTTTCACAATATCTGATGTGGCTAAAAATTGAGTTAATTTCTCTTGAGATTGAATATTTTTCTTAAATTCAGCATAACTTGCTTCAGCTGCTTTAGCTTCCATTTTGCTCATATCGGCAGCCGTAGCATCGCCACTGATTAAATGGTATGTAGAGAAAAGAGAAAAATAGTTACCTAATTCAGCAATTCGTGGTTGTTCAAATTGTGCAGAGGCCTGCCATTGTGTCGGTTGAAATTTTGCACTGGCAAAACCCACACCTGCGCCCACCGCAGTAACTAAAATTGTAGCGAAAAGTTTACGAAACATAATTTTGACCTTTTAAATTTTTTGTTGTTTTCTTGCACGGCGTTTCATGCGACGAACAAATCGCGTGATTTTCCATGCGCGGACAATCGAGTAAGCATAAAGAAAAAAGAGGGCAATAAAGCCAAGTACCATGGCGGATTGACTCCAATAATAGATCTCACCTAATACGCCAATTGTGGCACAAATGGCCGCCCAGAATGTAATCACCGCCAATGCTTGACGAGAGGTTAGCCCCGCTCGCATTAACAAATGATGTAAGTGCAAGCGGTCCGGTCTGAACGGACTTTTACCTTTTTTCAAGCGGCGGAAAATAACCGCAACCATATCAATGAGAGGAACCGCAATCAACCATAAACCGGTAATAGGGCTAATGGCATGTCCTTGTCCTTGGGTGCTGAGTAAGAGCATCCAAATAATGGTAAAACCAATCAGGGTACTGCCGGAATCTCCCATAAATACTTTCCACTTCGCACCAAACACACTAAGGTTAAAGAGTGCATAAGGTAACAAGGTAAGAATGATAGCTAAACACCAGTAGGCAATCGCATGTTCGCCATTGATCCACATTAATGCGCCGACACCAGCGAAACTCACGCTAGAAAGCCCTGCCAGCAAGCCATCAATACCGTCCACCATATTAAAGGCGTTGATTACCCCAATCGTAATGAATACGGTAAAGAGCAAGCTTAAAAAGCCAAGTTTAATACTAAAGGGGGCAATGATTTGCCCGAGGCTTTCTAATTCTAAACCGCTGTAAATCATCGCACCGGCAAGTACTGCTTGAATACCAGCACGCAATGCCGGGCTAATGTCGAAACGGTCATCTAATACCCCAATAATCAACAAAATGGTTACCGAGAGCAAATATAACCCCGGCAATGGCATAATGTCATATTGGAAGAGATAGAAGGTAAGATTGCCCAAGAATAATGCAATCCCCCCAATGAGTGGAATCAATCCTTGATGACGTTTACGAAAGTTTGGTTTATCTACCAAACCAATTTTTTCTGCGACAGGGCGCATAAAAATCAGTGAGGCAAAGGAAACCAAAATAACGGCTAAAAAGGTAAGCCACATAGACGTTTTCCTCAAAAAAAGTGAGACGATAAAATTGCGTGAAGCATAGCATAAAAGGCGGAGATCTTGAAAAATTTTTCTAAAAAATGACCGCTTGTTATTTGAAAAGTTGTACATGGTAGGGCTGATAACAGACCCTCTTAGTTTTCATTAAGCCTATCTATAATCTCTGTTTATATATCCATTTCTTTTTAAGCTGGTTTTCCAGTAAAATAGCGGTCAAATTTCGTCAAAATTTCGCAAAGGAAACAACAATGTCAAAATCAGAACAACTCTTTGAAAAAGCACAAAAAGTCATCCCTGGTGGGGTAAATTCCCCGGTTCGTGCATTTAAAGGGGTCGGTGGTACACCGGTATTTATTGAAAAAGCCGAAGGAGCTTACATTACCGATAGCGATGGTAAACGTTATATTGACTATGTAGGATCTTGGGGGCCGATGGTGCTCGGGCATAATCACCCAGCGATTATTGATGCCGTATTAAAAGCGGTGCCAAACGGTTTAAGTTTTGGTGCACCAACAGAAAGTGAAATTACCCTTGCAGAACTTGTGTGTAAATTAGTGCCGTCAATTGAATTGGTGCGAATGGTTAGTTCCGGCACAGAAGCGACAATGTCGGCAATCCGTTTAGCACGAGGTTATACCGGTCGTGATAAGATCATTAAATTTGAAGGTTGTTACCACGGTCATTCCGACTCTTTATTAGTAAAAGCCGGCTCTGGGGCTTTAACCTTAGGACAGCCGTCTGGCCCGGGCGTGCCGGCAGATTTCGCCAAACATACGCTTACTTGCACCTATAATGATTTAGACTCCGTAAGAGAAGCATTTGAACAATATCCAAATGAGATTGCTTGCCTTATTGTTGAACCGGTTGCCGGTAATATGAACTGTATTCCGCCAAAAGATGGTTTCTTACAAGGTTTACGTGAACTCTGTACGCAATATGGCACAGTCTTTATTATTGATGAAGTGATGACAGGCTTCCGTGTGGCTTTAGGCGGTGCACAAGCATATTATGGTGTAACCCCTGATTTAACCACGCTCGGTAAAATCATTGGTGGCGGTATGCCGGTTGGTGCATTTGGTGGTAAAAAAGAGATTATGGAATTTATTGCCCCAACCGGTCCGGTGTATCAAGCCGGCACATTATCAGGCAACCCGATTGCTATGGCGGCAGGGTTAGCGTGCTTAACCGAACTTTCAAAAGCGGGCAATGAAGAAAAACTGGCTGCACAAACCAAAACATTGGCAGAAGGTTTCAAAGCATTGGCAAATAAACACGGCGTGCCTCTGACTGTCCAATATGTTGGCGGTATGTTTGGTTTATTCTTTACTGAACAAGCGGAAATCAATAACTTCCAAGATGTGATGAAGTGTGATGCCGCGAAATTCAACCGCTTCTTCCACCTAATGCTTGAAGAAGGTGTTTACCTTGCACCATCTGCATTTGAAGCTGGCTTTATGTCGCTTGCTCATTCCGAGGCAGATATTCAAGCAACGCTTGAAGCGGCAGATCGAGCATTTGCTAAATTAAAATAAATATAATTTGTTAAACTGAAAAATCTGTGCTCTAGGGTGCAGATTTTTCCTATTTATTTGAATCAGGAGGTGAGATAATTTATGATAAACAAACAAGTAATAAACATCGCTTTAGCTGCAGATAGGAATTATGCGGAGCAAGTCATTACGCTAATTAAATCCGTTTGCTATCATCATAAAAATGTCCGCTTTTATCTCATTCAGCAAGATTATCCTGATGAGTGGTTTGATGCACTCAATAAACATTTAGTTAAGTTAGATGCTGAAATTATCCCTGCTACCATATTGGATTCATTTGAATTTGATTCAATACTCCAAAAACACATTACTCAAGCCTCTTTTTATCGTTATTTAATTCCTAAGATACCAGAAGAGAGAATACTTTATTTAGATAGTGATATTGTTGTAGATGGAAATATTGAAGAAATGTATTTTTCGGATTTTAATGAGAAATATGCTTTTGCTGTAGAAGATATGTATATTAGTCATACTAAACATTGCTATATGGAATTTCCCGAAATGAAACCGTATTTTAATAGTGGAGTATTATTAATTAATAATAAGTTATGGCAAGAATATGATTTATTTGAGCATTTAATTCAAACAACAAAGGCATATCCTAAAGTGATTTATGGGGACCAAGATATATTAAATATTCTTTTAAAGAATAAATGGGAGATTTTGAGTAATGTATATAATTATCAAACAGGTGTTATGTATGGTTCTCTTCCTGTAAATAAAAATTTATCGAATGAAGAAATTTTGGAAAAATATCAGAAGCAGGCTAAAGAAGTCCAACCTAAAATAATTCACTATACTTCAAAATATAAACCTTGGCTGAATAATGAATATTTTGTTTTGTTACGAGAAAAATATTGGTTCTATTATCAACTCTCTTGGGAAGAAATTAAAAAACACCACCAAGAGTTTTTTGTATGATAAATGAGAGTTTTTTGAACTTTACTTACATTATGAGTTTATAAAACTTCTAAAGTTTAGAATTATTGTTACTAATATTTGGAGGAACTAAATATTAGTAACAACTTTTCTTATTATGCCTTATTTCTTTATAGCTTAGAACCAGATAAAACTTATTCAGAGTAGTTTTATTATTTAGCTAATTTTTACAGCTTTATATTGACTTTGTGGCTCAACAATTAATGAACGAGCTTTAATAATTTGTAGTTCGTATTTTCCGCTTTGCTGAGTTACACTCATTACATCATTTACCGCATTGGCAGTATGTTCGAAAGCTTCTAAATCTGATTTACCATTGAGTAAATTTGCTAGGAATAGGCTACTTGTTAAATCGCCGACACCTACCGGATCTTTTCCTAAAAACTTATGTAGGGGACGACTAATATGCCAAATACCATCTTGATTCGCTAATACCATTTCAAACTGAGAAGGATTTTGTCCTACCTTGCTTAAATGTTTTACTAAAACACGCTTAACGCCTTTAGCACGGATAAATTTAATCGCTTCAATCGCTTGTTCAAAATTTTCGATGTCTAATCCGGTCAGTTCTCGTAACTCAACTAAATTTGGGGAAAGTATATCTGCTTTTGCCATCGCTTGATCACGTAGAAATTCAGCGACTCCTGGTGCGACGATACATCCTTTATCTGGATGACCCATGACGGGATCACAAAAATAAATTGCTTTGGGATTAACGGATTTAATACGTTCAACACACGCTAAAATTTCTGCTCCTTGTTCCGCTGCACCAATATAACCTGAAAGTACGGCATCACATTCATGTAGGACTTTAATATTATCAATTCCTTGGGTAATTTCACTAATTTGTTCTTTAGGTATAACCATACCTTTCCATTGACCGTATTGTGTATGGTTAGAAAATTGTACGGTGTTGAGTGCCCAAACATCAATACCTAGTAATTGCATAGGAAAGGTTGCGGCTTTATTACCAGCATAGCCGTAGACAACATGAGATTGAATAGATAACACATTTTTCATATACGGAACCCCTTTAAAATCTATATTTATACTTTAATCAGTTTGTGTTTATCAGACCGATATGATATCACACCACTTAAAAGAAATTTCTGCTATTCTATGAAAGAAATGATAAGGGTCCAGATATCATGTCTGAACCCTTTATTTATTCTAACTGATTTGTTGTGTTGGAATAATCGCTTTGCTGGCATCCCAGAAGTCCACAGGGGCATTCACAACAGGTATCACAATGCCGGCGCGGATCACAAAATCGCCAAAGGCTTCATTAGCTTCCCGTTCGGTTGCCCAGCGTCCGATTAAGCGGTCTAATTCCTCCAAAATTTCGCTAAGGGTACGGTTTTCTTGATATAAACGTGGAATACGATAACCCGGTCTGTCGCCACCAATATGCAAGTTATAGCGACCAATGGCTTTACCGACTAAGCCGATTTCAGCCAACATTGCTCGTCCACAGCCATTTGGACAGCCTGTAATACGAGTAATGATATACTCATTTGGAATGTTGTGTTTGGCTAACAGTTTTTCCATTTCAACGGTAAAGTCGGGTAAAACACGTTCTGCTTCCGCCATTGCCAATGGGCAAGTTGGGAAAGAAACACACGACATGGAATACTCACGTTGTTTACTAATCGGCTCAAGTAATCCATATTGGCGTGCTAATTGTTCAATGGTTTCTTTTTGATCTTCCGGCACGCCTGCAATAATAATATTTTGGTTCGCGGTAATGCGGAAATCGCCCTGATGCACTTTGGCAATCTCAAGCATTCCTGTTAGTAGCGGTTTTTGAGGATCGTTGTCGGTTAAGCGTCCACTTTCAACATAGAGTGTTAAGTGCCACTTATTATCTATACCTTTTACCCATCCTAAGCGGTCGCCTAGTTCGGTAAATTTAAAAGGTCTAATAGGTTCAAACGGAATACCCATACGGCGTTCGACTTCTGCTCTAAATCCGTCTAGCCCCATATTTTGAATAGTGTAACGAGTACGGGCGTTTTTACGATCCGCACGGTTACCAAAATTACGCTGTGTGGTAACGACCGCTTCTGCTGCCTGTAAAGTGTAACTTAACGGTATGTAACCGAGTTCTAACGAGATATTCGGGTAAGTAGCAGTGTTGCCGTGCTCCATAGAAAGCCCACCACCGACCAAGACGTTAAAACCAGCCAATTTTCCGTTTTCATCTTTAATAGCAACAAAGTTCATATCATTACCGTAAACATCCACATCGTTTAAAGGTGGGATCGAAACGGTTGTTTTATACTTACGAGGCAGGTAGGTTTTACCTAAAATCGGTTCTTGTTCTTTATCTAATACATCATCGGAGCTGGTTACTTTTTTGCCTTCAATCCAAACATCTAAGTAACCGCTTGTGCGAGGGAGCAAATGTTCGGAAATTTTCTTCGCCCATTCATACGCCTCTTGGTGTAATTCGCTTTCAATCGGGTTTGAAGTACACAGCACATTACGGTTCATATCTGCGGCAGTCGCAATGGAGTCCAAACCGATTTTATGTAACAAGCGGTGCATATCTTGTAGCTTGGTTTTTGGCACGCCGTGATATTGGAATGTTTGACGATTGGTCAAACGAATAGAACGGTAATAGGTGTTTTCACGGGCAAATTTATCAATTTCAATCCACTGATAAGGCTTGATAATCCCACCCGGTAAACGGCAACGTAATAGCATAAACTTGAGCGGTTCAAGTTTTTCATCTAAGCGAGTTGCACGAATATCTCGGTCGTCTTGTTCATACATACCGTGGAAGCGGATAAGCTGAAAATTATCGCCTTTAAAGCCGCCTGTTAAACCATCTTTGAGGTCATCTAAAATGGTGCCTCGTAAGAAATTACTCTCATTTTTTAAACGTTCGTTATCGGAAAGCGGTTTTTCTTGCCATTCCAATCCTTTCTTTTTGTTGCTGTCTGTCATAATGTTTCCCACACTTCGTTAATACTTTTTAATACACATCACGTTGATAACGTTTTTCTTCACGCAAATGATCAACATATTCTTCGGCTTCTTCTCGGCTAAAACCACCTTGCTGTTCAATCACATCAAGCAGGGCTTTATCCACATCTTTTGCCATACGTGAGGCATCGCCGCAAACATAAATATAAGCACCGTCTTGTAGCCATTGCCAAATGGCTTCAGCTTCTTCACGAATTTTATCTTGCACATAAATTTTTTCGGCTTGGTCACGAGACCACGCAAAACTATATTTATGTAAATAGCCGTCTTTTTGGAATTGTTGCCACTCGGTTTGATATAAGAAATCTTTAGTAAAATGTTGATTGCCAAAAATCAGCCAGTTTTTGCCTTCCGCTTCATCTGCCGCACGTTGTTGAACGAATGCTCGGAAAGGTGCAATTCCTGTGCCGGAGCCAATCATAATGATCGGTTTTTGAGGATCGCTTGGTAGACGGAAGTTATTGTTATGTTCAATGAAAACACGGACGGTTTCATCTTCGCCAACACGATCGGCTAAATAGCTTGAAGCCCCACCGGCTCTGGCTTTACCGTTATGTTCATAACGTACGACACCAACGCTTAAATGGACTTCTTCGCCTACTTCTGCCGGGCTAGATGAAATCGAGTACAAGCGAGGTGTGAGTGGACGTAATAATGCCACTAAATCCGTAGCACTGATCGCAGAAGGGAAGCGGTTAAAGAGATCAACAAGCGGTGTATTTTCTGTGAAATTTTGCAATTGTTGCGGATCGGCAACGAGTTGGTTTAATTCTGCATTATTGATTAACGCTGCATAGCCTTTGACTAAGGCTTGGGTGTTTTGCGTTAATTCCAATCGGCTTTGTAATGCGCTGCGCAAATTCAGTAATTCACCATTCAGGCTAACTTCTTCATCGCCATTGAGCGATAAGGCTGCGAAGATTTCTTCAACTAAAGCCGGATCGTTTTCAAACCAAACACCTAATACATCGCCTGCTTGGTAGCGTAGCCCTGAGCCGCTTAAATCAAATTCTAAATGGCGAACATCTTTTTCCGCAGTTAAATCGGTAATGCGCTGATTAGTCAATAAAGGGGCAGGGAAAGGATTGTCTTTATGATAAACGCTTGTCGCTACGGTTTCCGTTGAGGTTGAAACAGACGAGGCACTGGCTTGAGGCTGGCTATTTTTCTGTTTGACGATTGCCACGACCTCTTCAATCCACTGGTCTGCAACCGCTTTAAAATCTAAATCAGCATCTGCTCGTGGCAGTAATCGGCTTCCACCAAGTACTTCAAAACGCTGGTCAAAATCTTTTCCGGCTTGGCAGAAATTAGGATAAGAGCTATCGCCCAAGCCAAGTACCGCAAATTGCAAGCGGTCTAATTTTGGCGCTTTTTTACCATTTAATAATTTGAGTAGCACCACGCCTTCTTCCGGTGCTTCGCCCTCGCCTTGCGTTGAGCTCACTAACAAGACGAATTGTTCATCGGCAATTTGTTTGGCCTTGTAATCGCCAAGAGAGTGATGCGTAGCTTGAACGCCCTCGGCTTGTAAGCGCGCAGTGAGTTTTGCTGCAACGCCTTTAGCATTGCCGGTTTGCGAAGCCGATAACACCGTTACTTTTACTGGTTCCACTGCGGCAGTTGTTAATGTATTTTCGCTAAATGTTGCCGAAATTTGACCGCTTGCACCTTGCGCTTTTGCCCACGTATAGCCCGATAACCAGGCTAATTGCAATTTATCTAGTTTTTCAACCGCTTGTACCACATCAACCGATAACGGAAGCGTGCCGCTTTGTTCAATACTCATAATCACTCCCTCAAAAAATCTGAATGCGCTATTTATAAAGGGATTTTTTATAACGTAAAAATAATAAGAGAATATGTTTTAGATAAAATTGGAATAAAAAAAGTGAAAAACCGAAATGGATCAAATTTGAGGAGAAGCGAGAGGGGAATTCTTCCTTTTTTAGATCATTCAGGAATATCAGAGAAGATTTTGTTCTTTTAAATAAGTGTGCCAAAATGCAGTCTAGATATGGTTATCAGGATTTAAACACTATGCAGTCAAATTTGTATCTCGGCATGATGTCCGGCACGAGCCTAGATGGGGTGGATTTAGCCCTTATCGATTTTACGCAAAGCCCTAAATTGGTTGCCGCAGATTTTGTCCCAATGCCGGAAGATTTACGCACCGACCTTTCCCAATTGCTCAAAACAGGGGAAAGCAGTTTACAAAAACTTGGGGAACTGGACCATCGTTTGGGGTTATTGTATGCCGATGTGGTAAATCATTTTCTTGCCAAGCAGAAATTAAAACCCAGCCAAATTCAGGCGATAGGTTGCCATGGGCAAACTGTTTGGCATTCGCCGAATAGTCCTTTCCCTTTTACGATGCAAATTGGCGATATGAATATCGTGGCAGCCAAAACAGGCATTACGACCATTGGTGATTTTCGCCGTAAAGATATGGCGGTGGGCGGGCAAGGTGCGCCTTTAGTGCCGGCGTTTCATCAAGCGATTTTTGCCAAAGAAGATCAATTGACGGTGGTGCTTAATATCGGTGGGATCAGTAACATTTCTGTCCTTGCTCCACACCAAGCTACGATTGGCTACGATGTTGGTGTGGGCAATGCCTTGATGGACGTTTGGATCGAACAACATCAACAGCAACGTTTTGATAAAGATGCCGAATGGGCAAAAAGCGGTCAGTTACAACCTGAGTTATTGGCACAGCTCCTTGATGAACCATTCTTCACTTTGCCGCCGCCAAAAAGCACAGGGCGAGAGTTATTCAACTTAAATTGGTTGGCACAAAAATTGGCGGCATTCCCTCCGTTTAAAGCGGAAGATGTTCAGCGAACTCTTGCTGAATTTACCGTACAAAGCGTAGTAAATGAGCTGCAAAAACTCCAAACGGCAGATAAAAAAGTCTTGTTGGTTTGTGGTGGCGGGGCAAGAAATCCGTTACTAATGGCACGCTTCCAAACGCTTCTTTCCGATTGGCAAGTGGCTACCACAACCGAATACGGTTTAGATATTGATTATGTTGAAGCAGCAGCCTTTGCGTGGTTGGCTTATCAACGGACGAATAACCTTCCAAGCAATTTACCGAGTGTAACCGGAGCAACACAAGCGGTCAGTTTAGGCGTGATTTTTCCCAAGTAGGTACAAGATGAAAATTCAATTTTATACCTAGCACGCAAAATGCGTACTAGGTTACGCATAGTTGAGTGGCTTTGCCACTCTAATTCTCAGCCCCAAAGAAATTAAAGCACGCTATTCCCGCATTTTCCTGTCTGTTCAATTTCTAAAATGTTAGAAAGTGTCACATCGGAGATATTGTTTAACGCTTCTTCGGTCAAAAATGCTTGGTGTCCGGTAAAGAGCACATTATGGCAAGAAGATAAACGGCGGAAAACATCATCGGTAATCACATCGTTAGATTTATCTTCAAAGAAAAGATCACGCTCATTTTCATACACATCCATACCTAAGGCACCGATTTTTTGGCGTTTCAATGCTTCGATTGCGGCTTGGCTGTCAATTAACGCACCACGGCTGGTGTTGATGATCATCACGCCATCACGCATTTTATTAAATGCGGTTTCGTTGAGTAAGTGATAGTTTTCTGGCGTTGCCGGGCAATGAAGGCTGATTACGTGTGAACGAGCGTAAAGTTCATCTAAGCTCACATATTGACCGCCTAATTCCTCCACTTGTGGATTTTTAAACGGATCGTATGCCAATAATTCCATGCCAAAGCCTTTTAAAATACGCATAGTGGCGATACCGATTTTACCCGTCCCGATAATCCCAGCCGTTTTACCGTACATATTAAAGCCGGTTAAACCTTCGAGCGAGAAATTGGCATCACGCGTACGTTGGTAGGCTTTATGAATACGGCGGTTAAGCGTGAGCATTAAACCCACGGCGTGTTCTGCTACCGCTTCAGGCGAATAAGCCGGCACACGAACGACATTTAACCCCAATTCTTTAGCGGCGTCTAAATCCACATTATTGAACCCGGCGCAACGTAAAGCGATAGTTTTTACGCCAATTTTTGCCAGTTTTTCTAAGACCGCTCGGCTACCGTCATCATTAACAAAAATACAGACCGCCTCAGCACCTTCTGCCATTTTGACGGTTTTTTCACTTAATAAGAAATCGAAGAATTCGAGTTCGAAACCAAATTTTTGGTTTGCGATTTCAAGGTGTTTGCGGTCGTAGTTTTTCGTGCTATATACAGCGACTTTCATAGTACAGCTCCATTTCCTAGTAAAATAATAAGGTATATTGTACGCCTTTAAGCTAAAAAATATAGCAGGCTTTGGCTATTGTATTTATCTAAGTAACAAGCGGTCGTAAATTTTAAAACATTTACGACCGCTTTGATTATTTTAAGAGGCAAGTTTATCTTATTTCTGTCTTAAGAAAAGCGACAAGCCATTCTAAAAGTGTTTGATATAATTGCCTTTGCGTTTTTACCTTATTTGTTTTTTCATGTAAGCTCGGTAACCAACTAAGCAGGTTTTCTTTAATGAATATGCTTTGACTAAGTGAATTTGTTTCAATCAGTTTTATCAACACCTCAAGATAAACGCAGAGATGATCTGCAGGTTCATTTTTTACCTTATTGATTCCTAGCTTAAACTGTTGGAGGTAACCATCCATTTCAGCCAAATGTTGATCCAAAAAATCCCCTTCTAAATAAGCGGAAGCGTATGGTAATGCACTATTTTGCCCATCAAGTAAAAATAATTGAGCATAGTCGGCTGCAAGCTCTAAACGAGGATGTTGATACAGCATACAAGCGGTCAATTCCTGTCTAAATTTTGCAGTGTAATTTGCAAAACCTAATTCTGTCATAAAGCTCAAAAAGGGCTCAAATTTTCCTGCCTGTAAATCTTGTAATTGCTTGTCAGAGAGTTCTTGCCCAAGCAAATTACGAAACCAATCATAAATAAAGATACGCTCTTCGTTGGTTAAGTTTAGTGTCATTAGATACTTACCTCTATTGGGCCTGTAAATCCATTTGGTTCTGGAGCATTACCCACAAATTTTTCAACATTGACTAAACACGTATTTGCTGAAACAGCTTGAGCAAGGCTAGATGAACCGATATCAAGCGTCATCGTATTTGGATCTCCGTAGGTATCAATTGCTCCAATTTGTTCATCTAAAGGAGAATACCAAGCACCTTCTTGTAAACGAACAATACCTGTTGGGAAATTATCTGAGATCGCCGCGCCGACAATGGCTTGCCCGCGGTCATTATAAACACGTACTAAATCACCATCTTTAATGCTAAGTTTTTCTGCATCTTTCGGATTAATGTATAGCGGTTCTCGCCCTTGTACAGTGTATGTTTCACGTAGCTCTTTTGATTCGCAAAGCTGTGAATGTAAACGTTTATCTGGGTGAACAGATTGTAACCAGAAAGCAAATTTGTCTGATTTCGGACCGCCGTGAGAGCGTTCAACTTTCTCAAACCACATTGGATGACCTTTACAATCATCATAGCCATAACTCGCAATTTTATTGCTAAAGATCTCAATGAAGCCGGATGGTGTGCCTAACGCATGTAACTCAGGATCCTCACGAAAATCAGCATGGCGAACCCAAGGTTTACCTTCAGGGAATAAAACATAACCTTTTTGCCAAAACTCATTAAATTCAGGCATTTCAAATTTACCTTTATTTTCATTACGGCAATCGTTATAAAGTTTTTGTACCCATTGCATTTCATCCATTTCTCGACTGTATTCCTGATCTCGTCCAAAACGGCGACAAAGCTCTTTGAAGATTTCAAAGTCGGTGCGAGATTGGTAAAGTGGATCAACGAGTTTCTGCATTGCAATTACGCCTCGGTTGCTATAAGAACCATAAGCGTCAATATCATTACGTTCAAATGGCGTACAAGCAGGTAATACGATATCAGAAAAACGGCAAGTCGCAGTCCAGCTATAATTGATAGACACGACAGTTTCTAATTTTTGGAATGCTTGCTTCATTTTATTACGTTCGGAATGGCGATGCCATTGGTTACATCCCGTAAAAATTGCCATTTTATATGGTGCATATACTACTTTTTGCCCATTAAAGTTAATGGTTTCTCCTGCGTGGAGTAGTGAATCTGAGGCTCTCGCAACAGGAATTACCGCACTATAACCTTTATAGTCGCTATTGTCGTATTTTGGTTTTTTTCCTTCATCAAGATTTAAAGGGAATGCGCCAGGCATTGCTGCGCCAGATTCTGGAATACCAATAGAACTATAATGGTGAGCATAGCTAATACCGCCTCCAGGTAAACCAATTTGTCCTAGCATTGCAGCAAGAACAGCACCCATCCAATAAGGCTGTTCACCGTGTTGTTGGCGTTGAATTGCCCAACCAAAAATTAATTGTGTCCGTTTTCCTGCTAACAAGCGGGCAAATTCTTGAATTTTTTTACTTGAAATACCACAGATCTTTTCTGCCCATTCCGGCGTTTTGGCAATTTTGTCTTCTGTTTCACCCATTAAATAAGGTACAAACTTCTCAAAGCCAACGGTGTACATATCAATAAATTGTTTATCATACAAGTTTTCTGTATAAAGGGTATGCGCCAGAGCAAGCATAAATGCGACATCACTTTGAGGATTGATATAAAGTTGTTCGCAGCCTAGATAATTTTGTGTTTTACTTTTTACGGGATCGATTGAAATAACATTAATCGCTTTTTCAGCCACTTTTTGTTTAAGTTGCTCTAAATAAGCATATGCCTCATGCGTTTCACAGTTCCAACCTACTTGCAAGTTTTTTACCGGATCGCTAGCCCAGAAAATGATATTTTGGCTCTCTTTCAAGATAATTTCCCAAGATGTACCTTGAGAATAAACTTCGGTTGAACCAAGTACATAAGGTAGAATTGTTTGTCCAGCACCGGTTGAATAGTCACCAGCCGTACTGACACTACGCCCGTGCATTCCTATTGCTCTAATCATATGGTTGCCGCAGCTATGGAATTGACCGGTAGAACGCCAGCCTACATTCCCTGTATGTAGGGCCCAAGGGCCGTAGTCTTTTTGGATACGTTCTAGTTCTTCATAAAAAAGATCAAGGGCTTCATCCCAAGTAACACGTACAAATCGGTTATCACCACGTTGTGTTTTATCGCTATTTTGACGATTTTTAAGCCAGTCTAATCGCACCATTGGATAACGAATACGAGCTTCGCTATAAATAAGACCTTTGATACCATTAATCATCTCTGTTGGGTATTTATCATATTCAAATGGCTTAATTTCAGAGACTCGTCCATTAACGATTTTGGCGCGAATAGCCCCCCAATGTGATCCTGAAATTTTCCACTCACTGACATTTTGATTAGCTAATGCTTTTTGTGGAACAAGGAAATTAGGTACGGCAAAAGCACCAGCCATAATTGACATATTTTTTAAAAATTGACGGCGAGATTGTTGCATAGTCTATTCCTTTCCTTATTTACTTTCTGAATGTTTTTCAAAATCTGATGAGTGCATTTGTAAATAACGTAGCACTTCTTTTCCTGTTTGCTTATCAATGTTAGTAAAACCAACCATACCATTGAATAGACCAATCCAGCTATTTGAGTCAAAGTGAGCAACATCAGGTTGTCTGTGGCAAGTACTACATTGTGTTTTATAGATACTTTCTGCGTTTGCCCAAACTGCATTTAAATCTTCAATGAGGTTTGATTTTGCGATCCAAGCTTGCATTTTTACTTTCTGCCAGGTTAAACCAGTAATAGGATCTTCTTTGCGTTCTAATACTTCAAATAGTGGTTTGGTTGCCATAAATTCTTTGTTTAAAACCGCATTAGTAATGTTTTTACCAAAGTCATCATACCAAATCCGCCCAAATCCTTTATCTTTACGCCACATAGAAAGTTCAACTAAATCTGCATTGGTGCCTGATTTTACAAACATAACCGGAACAGCAGTTTCTAAATGTCCAATAGTGTTGTTCATCGTTTCATCACTGAACAGCTCAACATTTCCTTTTGTATAGTAAGTTTTGTTATCAGATAATGATTTTACGACTAAATTTTCAAATTTAGATTTTTTACCATTACCTTCATCTTGTTTTGGTAAATGGTGTGCAATACCTTTATGACAATCTACACAACTTTGATTTTTTTCTTTAGCCGGTAACATCGCTTTACGTGCTTTTTCCGACATCTTATCAAAGTCCATGCGAGCATAGTCGTGGCAAGCTTTACATTGTTTTGAACCATCTTTAGCAAAGCGAGCCCATTCACGTTCAGCCATTTCTAAGCGGTGTTTTTCAAAAGCCCCTTCTTCATCATATTTCCCTGTCATTTCTGCCCATACTTCACGAGCGGCCTCAATTTTGCGAGCATATTTACCAATGGTATCGTGCGGTAAATGGCAATCAGAACAAGTGGCAGAGACGCCAGAGGTATTTGCCCAATGAACGGTTTTCTTTAATTCTTCTAAAGGTTGTTTCATTGAATGACAACTCACACAAAATTCTTCTGTACTGGTTTTATCTAAAACCGTATTAAATGATTGCCATCCAATCACACCAGCAATCATCCCTCCAACCAGTATGGTACCTAATCCCCATTTTGCTGAGGGTTTGGTAAAAAAGTTCTTAATTGAACAATATAATTTCATATATGACCCCACAATAATAATTAAATGAGTAGGAAATATACTATACGATGTACAACTATACATTTGACTTAAGTCAAAGAACTAACCGGCAATAGGTAGAGGAGGGAGAGAATGGGGATTTTTTAGTAAAAAGCATTAGGTATTCTTTAAGAAATAATAAGTAATACTAATCATATAATTTTTTCATGAAATAAAATAATTCAATTAATAATTGGAGCAATAAAAAATAAGCGGTTGTAAATTGATAGGATATTGCAAATGAGGAGTTTAGTAGGGTGGGCATCCTTGCCCACCGAAAACATCATCAGGTATAAATGGTGGGCAAGGATGCCCACCCTACCGAAAGATATTTAGACTAAGAAAACATAAGGCAACACATTCATAATGCCGGCAGTCGTAACCGCTAGGATCATTTTTGACATACCAAACATCAAACCTTGATTTTTGCCTTTATCAAGTTTCACTAAAATATTTGCCAAAGTGGTATTCGCAAAGAGGCTGATAATCGCAAACACAATAAGATAAACAAACGCGGTTACTTCCGATAATGCTTGCAAGGTATAGAACCACGGTAAGAAGAGTAAAATAATTAAAACCGGGGCAATATACACCAACTTCGCCACGCCAAAATTCAATTTTCTGGAGAAATATGATTGCAACAGCACCGCAATTAAATTATTCAGAAAGAACGCTACGGAAACCAAACTTTGACGATCTAATAAGTTGGTAAAAATATAAGGGAAAATCACATAAAACGCCGTCCCCATTCCCAGCGGAATAAAAAGCAAAATATGCGCAAAAATGAACCGCTTGTTTAACACCTCTTTTAGTTGGCTAAAATGGAAGGTTTCTTTCTGCACGTTTTGGCATTCACTTTTTGGAATGCTTTTGAGCATAAAGATTAACATTGCCACTTCAATGGCACAGCTGAGCCAGATTAACCACTCCGCCTTACGGAAATAGATAAAAGGTAGCGCTAAAAGTGGCGCAACCATTGAAGCAAGGCTTGAAATTTTTAAAAATCTCCCTTGTGCGTGCGCTTTTGAAGCATAGTTATCCGCCGAATGGCTGAGCAGAAAAGCTCGGGCATTGGTGCTGAATAACGTACTACCTAAACCAAAACAGAATGTGGCTAATAATAAAAAACCATAATGGTGTGTGGTTAGAATTAAAATATAGGCAATGGCATCTAGCAAACAACCGAGTAACATCACGGCAGAGCGCCCGAAACGATCTCCCCACGAACCGGCAAATAAGGCAAATGCTTGGCTGGCAAAAACCAATAAAGAAAATGCCGTTGCAATTTGGTCGGCTTCAAAGCCTTTATAGTATTGCAAATAGATAAAGAACACGCTCTGCATTGCGGTATAGGCTAAGCCTGAAAAGAACTTTCGCCAAAGAATAAGATTTTGTACATCCATATTTGAACTCGTTATGACAAAAGAAAATTTAATGTGTAATATACCCGAAAAAACAGAGGGAATGATAATGAAACGAATAAAATTTTGGCACCCGATTGCGGCGGTCTTGTTAGGGCTTAGTTTATCGGTGGCAGCGAGTTATCCGGCAATTAAAATTATCCAAACAGAACGAGCACAACAGCAAAGTGAGATTATTGAGTTAGACCTTGCCTTGCGTAAGGCATTGATTGAACATGATATTCCGGCACTGCAAAATCTGTTGGCGGAAGATTTTGAAATTTATACCGTCAATCAAGGCGTATTGTCTAAGGGAGAATGGATCCGTAATGTTCAAAAACGTAGTATCAACTATACTAAGGTTAAAGAACTTGAAACGCCACAAATTCAGGGTAACCAAATTTCAGTACTTTCTGAAGTGAGTGGCGAATTTTGGGGGATTGAAACACAAGATAAACTGGTGCAGACGACCATTCGTTTAGTTGAACGTAAAGACAAATTGCAGATTAAATGTGTCGTCATTAAGTTGGTGTGAGGTTTTTATGACAGAACAAACGCTACTTCGCTCTCTTTCACAAATGATTACCGAGCAACGTAACCCGAATTCGCAAAATATTGACCAATTATCACCGCTTGAAATCGTGCAGATTATCAATCAAGAGGATAAACAAGTCGCCGTTGCGGTCGAGAAATGTTTACCTCAGATAGCACTTGCCGTTGAAAAAATCGAACACGCATTTTTAAATGGTGGGCGATTGGTTTATATCGGTGCCGGGACGAGCGGTCGCCTAGGGGTATTAGATGCCTCTGAATGTCCGCCGACTTATGGCGTCCCGCCGGAAATGGTTGTCGGCATTATTGCCGGTGGAGAGCGTGCGTTACGCCATCCGATTGAAGGCGCAGAAGATAACCGAGAGCAGGGCAAAGCGGATTTACAAGCGGTCAATTTTAATGAAAAAGATGTATTGGTCGGCATTGCTGCCAGTGGCAGAACGCCTTATGTGATTGGGGCATTAGAGTATGCCCGTTCACTGGGCGCCACAACGGTTGCGATTGCCAGCAATCCTCAATCAGCAATGGCGCAAATTGCCGATATTGCGATTGAAACGGTTGTTGGGGCAGAAGTGCTGACGGGCTCAAGCCGTATGAAATCGGGCACAGCACAAAAATTGGTGCTGAATATGCTGACCACTGCTGCTATGGTACGAATTGGCAAGTGTTACCAAAACCTGATGGTGGACGTGCAAGCAAGCAATGAAAAGCTTAAAGCCCGAGCGATTAAAATCGTGATGGAAGCGACCGATTGCTCTCAAGTAGAAGCGGAACAAACGCTCAAAGTCGCAGAAAATAACGCTAAATTAGCGATTATGATGATCCTCTCACAGCTAGATAAAACCGCCGCCGAGCAACTCCTTGCCAAACATCAAGGACGCTTGCGTAGTGCGTTGGTTAGTAAATAATGTGTCAGGAAGAAATAACTCCAATAACTCTTTTGTTTGTTTAAAAATGGAGTTATAATAACTCTATAATGAGTGATTAAGGGGTACTATGGATAGTCGAACGTTAAAGAAAATGCTAGAAGATGATGGCTGGTATGTTGTAGATGTAAAAGGTAGTCATCACCAATTCAAGCATAATGAAAAGAAAGGGAGAGTAACACTCCCGCATCCAAAAAAAGACTTACCAATAAAAACTGTTAAATCTATATTAAAACAGGCTGGGTTAGCATAGCCCCCTTTAATACTATAACGAACATTAAAAAGAGGAAATAGTATGCTTTATCCAATTGCAATCGAACAAGGTGATGAACAACAGGCTTATGGTGTTATCGTACCAGATATTCCAGGTTGTTTTTCTGCTGGTGATACATTAGAAGAGGCATTTCAAAATGCCAAAGAAGCTATTGAGTTCCATTTAGAAGGATTGGTCGAAGATGGTGAAGAAATTCCCAAGGCGAAATCATTAGAAGTACATAAAAATAATCCAGAGCTTTCGGGATTAACCTTAGCACTGGTTGAAGTTGATATTACTCATTTATTAGGTAAGTCAGAAAAAATCAATGTAACTTTGCCTTCGTTACTTATTCGCCGTATTGATGAATTTGTTGCAAGTCACCCAAATTATAAAACTCGTAGCAGTTTTTTAGCACAAGTGGCAAGCGAGAAAATTTTTGCGTAATTTAAAACCTACTTTAAAGATGTTTAAAGTAGGTTTTTTATGTGTTTCTTTTTGCACAAAGTGTTTTGTAATGCTTAGATAAAAAATCAATGACTTATATTTAGTACATTGAATTCTCTAACCCTTGTTTACGTTGGTACTTGTGGCCCCTTTTCAAGGGAACAGAGTATTGTGAAAGGTGGTAGAAATATCGCATATAAACATAAAATAAAATCAATATAACCATAAAATAGAAAATAAATAACATGTAAATAACGACATAAATAACTTGACATTTGTAGGTTAATAGTATAATATTTAAGTAAATAATAACGAAACAAAAGGGTTAAATATGGTAGAAAAAACAGAAAAGAAAACGTGCAGTGTAGCTGAACTTGAAAAACAAATCTTTGAAAAAGAAGGGGTAACTGTTGTGATTAGAGCACCATCAAATGTGCAAGTAGATAACTACCCATACGAAAGAAAACTAGCAGATAATAAAAATCTTGCTGATTTAAGAGATAGAATTGACAAAGCTATTGGTAATAGAGAGTTAGATTATTCAATTGTGCTAGGCGATGGAAATTCTTTGCCACACGGAAGAACTAATATGAGTACAGCAAGGGATAGCTATAAAAATTAAAAGAAAAAGGGTGTAGATGTTAAAATCTATGCCCTTTTCCTTGCGCAACGACAACATAGCTCTCATTCCTCCCTCCTTACCCCCTTAAATTATTCACTTTAAGTAAAGAGTGATTTAACTAAAGTAGTGTTTATCTCTTTTCTAGAAACTCTATAATACCCACATCAAAACGCAACGGCGTTTATATTATTCATCAAAATAAGGAACAGATTATGTTATACATTAGAAAAGCAAATGAACGTGGACACGCAAATCATGGTTGGTTAGACAGCTATCATACTTTCTCTTTTGCGGGCTATTACGATCCAAAATTTATGGGATTTTCGGATTTACGTGTCATCAATGAAGACAGAGTAAAAGCCGGATTTGGTTTTGGTACGCACCCTCACGACAATATGGAAATTCTCTCCTATGTTTTAGATGGCACGATTGCACATAAAGACAGTATGGGTAATGTGGAAGAGCTGAAAGCCGGCGAATTCCAAATTATGTCGGCAGGCACGGGGATCACTCATTCGGAATATAACCCAAGCAATGAAGAAAATCTGCATTTTTATCAAATTTGGATTATGCCGAATGAGCGTAACATTCAACCTCGTTACGATCAAAAAGCCTTTGCCGATAAAGAGGGGGCAACATTGATTTTATCGCCAAATGCCGAAGACGGTTCGTTCAAGGTTTATCAAGATATGAAACTTTGGCGTTATCAATTTAAAGCAAATCATCAAGAAGCCCTTGTGCTAAATGCTGAGCGCAACTATTGGCTTCAAGTGGTTAAAGGCAGCTTTACGCTGAATGGTCAAACGGTTGAAACCAGTGATGGTGTTGCGATTAGCCAAGAAACGTTAGCCAATATTGAAACCCAGAGTGATGTTGAGTTTTTATTGTTTGATTTGGCTTAAATCTATTATTTTTACTCATAAAAGGGACACACGCAGTGTGTCCCTACTTTTTCATAACGAAAATTTCCGTGATATTCCTTGAAAGTATAAAAAACGTTTTCACAGCCTATCTTCATCTCAAAATTTTGATTTTGTTCAAATTTACCCCTTCTTATTCCAAAAAGCTCTAAAACATATTTCCTTTTTATTTTTCAGCTATAAAAAATCAGTCTATAAATACCACACTTTCGACATCAAGTGATTTATGTTGAGGAATTAACGATGCACTTTTTAAAACCTGAGTTTTGGGAAATCCCGACACCGACAGAGCGAGATTTTGCAAATCTTGCTGAAAAAGAGACCGCTTTATTTGAGCGTATTCGGCATATTGCGAGTTCACATCAGAATGTGAAATTGGCGAGTAGTTTGGCGGTGGAAGATATGGTGATTACAGATGTGATTGCAAAAGCCGGTGTTCGGATTGGCGTGTTTACCCTGGAAACAGGGCGGCTCAATGCCGAAACGCTTGCGTTGGTTGATGAGGTCAAAAACCGTTACCCACAGTTGGATTTTCAGCTCTATTTTCCCGAGCCGGAAAAAGCGGCGCAATATGATCGACAAAAAGGTGCATTTGCTTTTTATGAAAGCGTGGAACTGCGCCGAGAATGTTGTTTTATTCGCAAAATCGAACCGCTAAACCGAGCGTTAAAAGATGCTGATGCTTGGCTCACAGGGCAACGCCGTGAACAATCGGTAACACGAACAGCGTTAGCCTTTCACGAGCAAGATCAGAGCCGAGCAATCGATAAATATAACCCGATTTTTGATTGGTCGGAGCGTGAAGTTTGGGCGTATATCTTAAAACATCAAATTCCGTACAACGCCCTCTATAAACAAGGCTATCCAAGCATTGGTTGCGAGCCTTGCACTAAACCGGTCAAAAAAGACGAGGATATTCGCGCCGGACGTTGGTGGTGGGAAAACAAAGACAGTAAAGAGTGTGGATTACATAAATAATCGCCGGTAAAGCATAAGGAACAACATATGACAACACAACATCAAATTGAAAACGGGCATTTAGATTGGCTAGAAGCCGAATCCATTTATATTATTCGTGAAGTCGTGGCGGAATGTAGCAATCCGGCGTTGCTGTTTTCCAGCGGTAAAGACTCAGTGGTTTTACTTGCGCTGGCTCGCAAGGCTTTCCAATTAGAAGGTAGAGAGTTGGTCTTGCCGTTTCCGCTGGTGCATATTGATACGGGGCATAACTATCCGGAAGTTATTCAATTTCGAGATGAGCAAGTGAAAAAATTGAATGCAAAATTGGTGGTAGGGCACGTTGAAGATTCCATTGAAAAAGGCACGGTGGTGCTACGCAAAGAAACCGACTCACGCAATGCCGCACAAGCGGTGACTTTATTGGAAACGATTGAAGCTAATGGCTTTGATGCTTTGATGGGCGGCGCAAGACGTGATGAAGAAAAGGCTCGGGCAAAAGAGCGTATTTTCTCCTTCCGTGATGAATTTGGGCAATGGGATCCGAAAGCACAACGTCCGGAATTGTGGTCGCTATATAATGCAAAACTCCACAAAGGCGAAAATATGCGAGTTTTCCCGATTTCTAACTGGACGGAATTGGATATTTGGCAATACATCGAGCGAGAAAAATTGGAGTTACCACCCATTTATTACGCACACGAGCGTGAAGTGGTCGAACGCAATGGCTTATTAGTGCCGGTTACGCCATTGACACCGAAACAAGTAAATGAGGAAAGCAAAACGGTATCGGTACGCTTTAGAACAGTAGGCGATATTAGCTGTACTTGCCCAGTTGCCAGCGAAGCTAAAACGCCATTGGATATTATTAAAGAAACCGCCGTTGCCGAAATTTCAGAGCGTTCCGCAACCCGTATGGACGACCGAGCAAGCGAAGCCGCAATGGAACAGCGTAAAAAACAAGGGTATTTTTAATTTATACACAACGTAACCCTCGCCCCTTGTGGGAGAGGGACAATTTCAATGCGTTTAGCATTGAAATTCGGGAGAGGGGAAGCGGTCAGATTTCCACGCTATTTTACAAATTCCCCTCTCTCTGCCAACGGCTTCTAAACGAAGCCTTTGGCTGTCTCTCTCCCACAAGGGGCGAGAGTAAAAAAATACAAATGTGCCGAATAATGATAAGAAAGGAACAAAATATGAGCCAGTTAAACCAATATGCACCACTAAGATTTATTACCGCCGGCAGTGTTGATGACGGCAAAAGTACCCTTATCGGTCGCTTACTTTACGACAGCAAAGCATTACTCAGCGATCAATTATTAAGCCTCAATAAAGCAAAAAATAATAATGAAGTGATTGATTTCTCTGTTTTAACGGACGGTTTAGAAGCCGAACGTGAACAAGGCATTACGATTGATGTAGCGTATCGCTATTTCTCAACTGCAAAACGAAAATTCATTATTGCGGATACCCCAGGGCACGAGCAATATACCCGTAATATGGTTACCGGTGCTTCTACGGCTCACGCTGCTGTTGTGCTTATTGATGCTTCGCAGTTGGATTTTTCCGGTAATGAGGTGGAATTGTTACCTCAAACCAAACGTCATTCAGCGATATTAAAACATTTAGGTACACCGCATATTATTGTGGCAGTCAATAAAATTGATTTGTTGGGCTTTGATGTTGCAAAATTTGAGGCAATTTCGACCGCTTATCAGAAATTAGCGCAACAATTAGGGCTTTCTGATGTGCGATTTGTGCCGGTTTCAGCTTTACACGGCGACAACTTGGTTTACAAAAGTGAGCGTACACCGTGGTATCAAGGCGAGCCTCTTTTAACGATTTTAGAAAATTTACCGAGTAATGAAAGTATTTCGGATAAAGCCGAAGATTTTCATTTCCCTGTGCAACTGGTAAGTCGTTTGGATCAGGATAAGGCAGATGATTTCCGTGGTTATCAAGGGCGTATTGAAGCAGGTTCTATTGCGGTGGGCGATGTTGTTCGTATTGAGCCAAATGGCTACCGCTCTACGATTGTTGAGATTATCAGTCCGAATGGCATTGTGGCAAAAGCAAGCGCAGGCGAGCAGGTAACACTCCGTTTAAAAGATGATATTGATATTTCTCGAGGCGATACTTTTGTTGCAGAAAATGCGGCTATTCAAGCCACAAAACAGCTTAAAGCGACCTTGTGTTGGTTTGACCAACGTGCCTTAAATCCGGCTCGTAAATACTTGCTTAAACATACCACTCAAACCGTTTTTGCAAAAGTTACGAATGTCGATCACGTATTAGATGTGAAAACCTTAACCAACTCAACTGAGGCACAAACTTTACAACTCAATGACATTGGCGAGGTAACGATGTCACTCCAAAAACCGATTACCGCAACGACGTATGCCCAAAATCAAGCAACGGGTTCATTTATCTTAATTGATGAAGCAACTTATCATACGGTTGCCGCCGGTATGATTTTGGAACTTGCTTAAATTCCAATAGACAGAAAAAACGTAGTGAGGCTTTTCTTACTACGTTTTTTTATTTTTACGGCAATTTCAGATGAGCAAATGTTATAATGCTTCCATTCTGAATATAACAGGAAAACAAAAATGAAAAAAATCGAAGCAATTATTAAACCTTTTAAGTTAGATGATGTGCGTGAAGCATTAACCGATGCGGGTATTACCGGTATGACGGTAAGTGAAGTTAAAGGTTTTGGCAGACAAAAAGGGCATACCGAGCTTTATCGTGGGGCGGAATATGCCATTGATTTCTTACCGAAAGTCAAAGTAGAAGTTGTGGTTGCTGATGAGCAAGTGGACGACTGTATTGAAGCGATCATTGATGTTGCACAAACAGGCAAAATCGGCGATGGAAAAATCTTTGTCTATGATGTGGAGCGTGCGATCCGTATTCGTACCGGCGAAGAGAATGAGGACGCACTTTAATGGTTAATACATTTGTCAAAAAAACAGGATTAGCGTGGCTTTGGTTAAGTTTGGTGGTTATTGTGGTTGATTTGTGGACAAAATATGTCGTTATCAATCATTTCCAACTTTACGAAACGGTAAATGTATTGCCTATTTTTAATTTAACTTATGCCCGTAATTATGGCGCAGCATTTAGTTTTCTTGCCAATCACGATGGCTGGCAAACCTATTTCTTTTTAGGCTTAGCGATTGTGATTTCTTGCGCTTTGGTTGTGATGTTATATCGTAATAAGGGCGATCAAGCGGTCAAAAAATGGGAAAATGCTGCATATGCGCTGATCATTGGTGGGGCGATGGGCAATGCGATAGACCGTGCTGTTGATAAGTGCAGTTTATTTAACATTATCCCTAACGAGCCTTATAACAAATTAAATGTTTGCCAAGGCTATGTGGTGGACTTTTTAGATTTTTACTGGAATTGGGACGGCTATCATTTTGCGACCTTTAATGTGGCAGATATTGCCATTTCGGTGGGTGCAGGATTGTTAGTGATTGCTTCATTAATCGAAGCGAAGAAGAAAAAGAGTGATTAGATGAAGATTTTATTAGCCAATCCGAGAGGATTTTGTGCCGGTGTTGATCGTGCGATTTCGATTGTAGAATTAGCCTTAGAAATTCATGGTGCGCCGATTTATGTTCGCCACGAAGTGGTGCATAACCGTTTTGTGGTGGACGGTTTAAAAGCGAAAGGGGCAATCTTTGTTGAAGAATTAGACGAAGTGCCGGACGACTCTATTGTAATTTTTTCGGCTCACGGTGTTTCTCAAGCTGTTCGCCAAGAAGCTAAACGCCGTGCATTAAAGGTGTTTGATGCAACTTGTCCGTTGGTAACGAAAGTGCATATGCAAGTTGCACGTGCCAGCAAAAAAGGGACAAAAGCGATTTTAATCGGACACGAAGGACACCCTGAAGTGCTAGGCACAATGGGGCAGTATGACAACAAAGAAGGTGGCATTTATTTAGTGGAATCGGTGGAAGATATTGCGAATTTACCGGTTTCAAATGATGATGAATTAACCTTTATGACGCAAACAACACTCTCCATTGATGATACAAGCGGTGTGATTGAGGCATTAAAAGAAAAATATCCGGCAATTCAAGGTCCTCGTAAAAATGACATTTGTTATGCGACAACTAATCGCCAACAAGCCGTAAGAGAGTTGGCAAAACAGTCGCAATTAGTCTTGGTGATTGGTTCTAAAAATTCGTCTAATTCTAACCGTTTGGCGGAATTGGCGAGCCGTATGGGCGTGAAATCACAGCTGATTGATGGGGCTGAAGATATTGACCCAAATTGGTTAGATGGCGTTGAAACGATTGGCATTACCGCCGGTGCTTCTGCACCGGAAGTATTGGTGCAATCGGTTATTAGCCACTTAAAAACACTGGGCGTAACCGAAGTCGCAAACTTGGAAGGCTTAGAAGAAAATATGTTCTTTGAAGTGCCGAAAGAATTACGGATTAACGAAGTAAAATAGGTAAAAAAATGGCAGAAATTAACCGCTTTAAATTGGAATGGGCGTGCCGTAGAGGGATGCGTGAATTAGATAAAATGATTATGCCGTTTTATCAAAATCATTTTGATAGCTTAACGGCTGCTCAACAGCAAACATTTGCTGAAATGCTGACTTATCCCGATCCGGAATTATTCCGTTGGGTTATGCACCAACTTCCGGCACCAACGCAAGAAATGACCGATTTGATTGAGCTGATGCGAAGTAAGATCGATCGTTAATCTGTTGTACCAAGTACAAAAATTTGAAGATAAATTTGATGAAAGTTTTGGTTGTAAAAACCTCCTCAATGGGCGATGTGATTCACACTTTGCCGGCTTTAACCGATGCACAAAAGGCAATTCCCAATATTCAGTTTGATTGGGTGGTGGAAGAAAACTTTGCGGAAATTCCTCGCTGGCATTCTGCGGTAAATCGTGTAATTCCGGTAGCAATCCGCCGTTGGCGCAAGAACCTCTTTTCTGCTCAAACGTGGCGAGAGTGGCAGCAATTCCACACAGCGTTAAAAGCAGAAAAATATGATGCGGTTATTGATGCACAAGGGCTGATTAAAAGTGCTGTGTTGGTTACGAAACTGGCGCAAGGCGTGAAATATGGGTACGACAAACATTCGGCTCGTGAGGGATTGAGTAGCTTATTTTACGATAAAACCTTTGATATTCCTTATCAGCAACACGCCGTTGAGCGAATTCGGACTTTATTTGCCATGGCTTTAGGGTATGAAAGACCCCAAGACATCGGTGATTATGGTATTGCTTCACATTTTGCAAAAAAATCCGAGAATTCAACCGCTTACATTGTCGCCATTCATGCCACAACAAGAGAGGATAAACACTGGAAAGAAGCCTATTGGACGGAATTGTTACAAAAATTGAGTATGCGAGAGTTAGAAGTTCGCTTACCTTGGGGAAATGAAACCGAAAAAGCCCGTGCAGAACGTTTAGCAAAAATTTCGCCTAACATTGTGGTTTTACCGAAAATGTCATTATCGGCATTAGCCGAACAGCTTGCAGGAGCCAAAGTAGTAGTGTCGGTGGACACGGGGTTGAGCCATTTAACTGCAGCACTTGATAAACCAAATGTGATTTTATACGGTGCAACCGACCCTAAATTGATAGGCGCTTATGGTAAAAATCAGCACTATTTAAAAGGGCAAAATATGGATAACTTAATGCCCTATCGGGTTTTGCAAACATTGGAAGATTTGATCATTCGTTAATCAATAAGCGTTTTATCGGATGCTTGACATTTGATCGTTATCAATCTAAAATTTACTGTCCTTTCAAGTCTGAAAGGCTATTTTAATCTTATTTTTAATAATTTTAACTGGAGCTTTATTAATGGCAACTATCAACCAGCTAGTACGCAAACCGCGTGTGAAAAAGGTTGTAAAAAGCAACGTTCCTGCATTAGAGGCTTGCCCGCAGAAACGTGGTGTATGTACTCGTGTATATACTACAACTCCTAAAAAACCAAACTCAGCGTTACGTAAAGTATGTCGTATCCGCTTAACAAACGGTTTTGAGGTAACTTCTTATATCGGTGGTGAAGGTCACAACCTTCAAGAACACAGTGTTGTATTAATCCGTGGTGGTCGTGTTAAAGACTTACCGGGTGTGCGTTATCACACTGTACGTGGTGCACTTGACTGTGCAGGCGTTAAAGACCGTAAACAAGGTCGTTCTAAATACGGCGTTAAACGTCCTAAAGCTTAATGGATCTCCGCTAAGTAAGGCCAAACGTCTAAATTTTTAAATTTATACCATAAACTCCAGTCAATCGTGATTATTTCGTCACAGTAGATGAGTTTTGGAATATCCTGAATAATATAAACGGAGTATTTACAATGCCACGTCGTCGTCGTATTGAACCTCGCAAAATTCTTCCAGATCCAAAGTTCGGTTCTGAATTACTTGCAAAATTTATTAATGTTTTAATGGTAGATGGTAAAAAATCTACTGCAGAAGCTATCGTTTACGGTGCATTAGAAACATTAGCTCAACGTTCTGGTAAAGAAGCGTTAGAAGCTTTCGAAGTTGCACTTGAAAACGTACGTCCAACTGTTGAAGTTAAATCTCGCCGTGTTGGTGGTTCTACTTACCAAGTACCAGTAGAAGTTCGTCCAGCTCGTCGTAACGCTTTAGCAATGCGTTGGATCGTTGAAGCAGCTCGTAAACGTGGTGACAAATCAATGGCATTACGTTTAGCAAACGAATTATCAGATGCAGCAGACAACAAAGGCTCAGCAGTGAAAAAACGTGAAGACGTTCATCGTATGGCTGAAGCTAACAAAGCGTTTGCTCACTTCCGTTGGTAATCGGTTAGTTACTCATATAAGAGGCTTCATCTCAATGGTTGTGATGAAGCCTATTGCTATAAATTCATATTAGATTCCAAATAAGGTAATAATAATGGCTCGTACAACCCCTATTTCACTTTACCGTAACATCGGTATCAGTGCGCATATCGATGCGGGTAAAACAACAACAACAGAGCGTATCCTTTTCTATACAGGCGTAAGTCACAAAATCGGTGAAGTACACGATGGTGCAGCAACAATGGACTGGATGGAACAAGAACAAGAACGTGGTATCACGATCACATCTGCTGCAACAACAGCATTCTGGTCAGGTATGTCACAACAATATCCACAACACCGTATTAACGTTATCGATACTCCGGGACACGTAGACTTCACAATCGAAGTAGAACGTTCAATGCGTGTACTTGATGGTGCGGTAATGGTTTACTGTGCGGTAGGTGGCGTTCAACCACAGTCTGAAACAGTATGGCGCCAAGCTAACAAATATAAAGTACCACGTATTGCGTTCGTAAACAAAATGGACCGTACAGGTGCAAACTTCTTACGTGTTGTTGAGCAAATCAAAACACGTTTAGGTGGTAACTCAGTTCCTCTTCAACTTCCAATCGGTTCTGAAGAAAACTTCAAAGGTGTAGTTGATTTAATCAAAATGAAAGCAATCAACTGGAACGAAGCTGACCAAGGTATGACATTCACATACGAAGATATCCCAGCAGATATGGTAGAAGCGTGTGAAGAATGGCGTAACAACCTTGTTGAAGCAGCAGCTGAAGCATCAGAAGAGTTAATGGAAAAATTCTTCTCAGGCGAAGAATTATCTGAAGAAGAGATCAAAACAGCATTACGTCAACGTGTATTAGCAGGCGAAGTAATCCCTGTTTGCTGTGGTTCTGCATTCAAAAACAAAGGTGTTCAAGCAATGCTTGATGCGGTAATCGATTACTTACCGGCACCAACAGATATCCCAGCGATCAAAGGTATCAACGAAGATGAAACAGAAGGTGAGCGTCACGCAAGCGATGATGAGCCATTTGCTTCATTAGCATTCAAAATTGCAACTGACCCATTCGTAGGTAACTTAACCTTCTTCCGTGTGTACTCAGGTGTAATTAACTCTGGCGATACAGTTTATAACTCTGTAAAACAAAAACGTGAACGTTTCGGTCGTATCGTACAGATGCACGCAAACAAACGTGAAGAGATCAAAGAAGTTCGTGCGGGCGATATCGCTGCGGCAATCGGCTTAAAAGATGTTGGTACAGGTGATACATTATGTGCACAAGATGCACCAATCATCCTTGAGCGTATGGAATTCCCAGAGCCAGTAATCTCTGTTGCAGTAGAACCAAAAACTAAAGCTGACCAAGAGAAAATGGGCTTAGCGTTAGGTCGTTTAGCACAAGAAGACCCTTCATTCCGTGTTCACACAGATGAAGAGTCAGGCGAAACCATCATTTCAGGTATGGGTGAGTTACACTTAGATATCATCGTTGACCGTATGAAACGTGAGTTCAAAGTGGAAGCAAACATCGGTAAACCACAAGTATCTTACCGTGAAACAATCCGTACACGCGTTAATGATGTTGAAGGTAAACATGCGAAACAATCAGGTGGTCGTGGTCAATACGGTCATGTTGTTATCGACTTATACCCATTAGACGCAGAAGGTCCTGGATACGAGTTCGTGAACGAAATCAAAGGTGGTGTAATCCCTGGTGAATATATCCCTGCGGTTGATAAAGGTATCCAAGAACAACTTAAATCTGGTCCATTAGCAGGTTATCCTGTAGTTGATATCGGTGTTCGTTTACACTTCGGTTCATACCATGATGTTGACTCATCAGAATTAGCGTTCAAATTAGCAGCGTCATTAGCGTTTAAAGCAGCGTTCGCTAAAGCAAACCCAGTTCTACTTGAGCCAATCATGAAAGTTGAAGTAGAAACTCCACCAGACTACGTGGGTGATGTAATCGGTGACTTAAGCCGTCGTCGTGCAATGGTAAACGGTCAAGAAGCGAACGAGTTCGTTGTTAAAATCAATGCTGAAGTTCCACTTTCAGAAATGTTTGGTTATGCAACAGACTTACGTTCACAAACTCAAGGTCGTGCATCATACTCAATGGAACCATTAAAATATGCTGAAGCTCCGAAAAACGTTGCTGATGCAATCATTGAAGCGCGTAAAGCTAAATAATTTATGTTAAACCTGAGCCATAGCAATAGGGTTGTGGCTCATTTTTTAGGAAGCTATCAAAGTGTCTAAAGAAAAATTTGAACGTACAAAACCCCATGTAAACGTGGGTACAATCGGTCACGTTGACCATGGTAAAACAACTTTAACAGCAGCGATCACAACTGTATTAGCGAAACACTTCGGTGGTGCAGCTCGTGCATTCGACCAAATCGATAACGCGCCAGAAGAAAAAGCGCGTGGTATCACCATCAACACTTCACACGTTGAGTACGATACAGCAACACGTCACTACGCACACGTTGACTGCCCAGGACACGCGGACTATGTTAAAAACATGATCACGGGTGCGGCACAAATGGACGGTGCTATCTTAGTAGTAGCAGCGACAGATGGCCCAATGCCACAAACTCGTGAACACATCTTATTAGGTCGCCAAGTAGGTGTACCATACATCATCGTATTCTTAAACAAATGCGACATGGTAGATGACGAAGAGTTATTAGAATTAGTTGAGATGGAAGTTCGTGAACTTCTTTCACAATATGATTTCCCAGGTGATGATACACCAATCGTACGTGGTTCAGCGTTACAAGCGTTAAACGGCGTAGCGGAGTGGGAAGAGAAAATTCTTGAGTTAGCAAACCACTTAGATACATACATCCCAGAGCCAGAGCGTGCGATTGATAAACCATTCTTATTACCAATCGAAGACGTATTCTCAATTTCAGGTCGTGGTACAGTAGTAACAGGTCGTGTTGAGCGTGGTATCATCAAATCAGGTGAAGAAGTTGAAATCGTAGGTATCAAAGAAACGACGAAAACAACAGTAACTGGTGTTGAGATGTTCCGTAAATTATTAGACGAAGGTCGTGCGGGTGAGAACGTAGGTGCGTTATTACGTGGTACAAAACGTGAAGAAATCGAACGTGGTCAAGTATTAGCGAAACCAGGTACAATCACACCACACACAGACTTCGAATCAGAAGTTTACGTATTATCAAAAGAAGAAGGTGGTCGTCATACTCCATTCTTCAAAGGTTACCGTCCACAATTCTATTTCCGTACAACTGACGTAACAGGTACAATCGAGTTACCGGAAGGCGTGGAAATGGTAATGCCAGGCGATAACATCAAAATGACAGTAAGCTTAATCCACCCAATCGCGATGGACGAAGGTTTACGTTTTGCGATTCGTGAAGGTGGTCGTACAGTAGGTGCGGGCGTTGTAGCGAAAATCATCAAATAGTGCGACAAGTTGTCGTGCTTATGGCAATAACTCCTTATATATCAAGGAGTTATTGTTGAAAGCAAGTGGTCTTCGTGCCACTTGCTTTCGACTATTCTGATAGCTCTGTGAGCTTGATGGGTAGGCAGACCAAGAACGGAGCGTTGCTCAAGACTTGGTTCTAAGTTGGGGAAGATAATGTCCAACTTTATGCGGTAATAAGGTATGGTCTTCACTCTGATGTACTTAATTTCTTTCTTCAGAAGCTAAGAAGAGTAAGAAAGCAAGACCCGTTATCGAAAGATAAGACTACCGTTAGTCGCCTGCATTATGTAGAGTGGCTTGGGTCAGACCTAAATGTCATATCGTCCATAAAGACTAGTTATCCAACCTACTATAAATAAAGACCCAAAGGTTTTCGGCATTCTGAGAAAAACCGACCATAAGAAAGTGGAATTCCTTATGATTGAATGTATCCTTTACGACTTATCTTAACAAAGGGACGTTCCGAATAGGAAGCACCCATTGTGGTTTGAGAATAATAACCACCCGTGAATGGCTTGCGGTAACAGCACGGCTGTTGTTCGGTTCAAATTTACCTAAACTTTCATTAACCCATCTTACTTCGCTATGTGATAAATAGACAGAATGTCTACATACAGTAGCATAGGTTTGATCTATCTAATGAAAAGTGGTCGATTTACAATGTTATTCTTAATGATAAAAGCTAAGTTTTAAAGCAACAGTAAGGGCTTATTTATTACAACTTAGTAAGTATGCGTAAGCTGTTATTACCATTGTTACAATCAATAGCGTTGAAGATATATGCAGTACAACAACATTGATGAGTGTAACCTGTTATGTAACTAGCAGTAACCTAGGGATAGTGCATCACTGGCAACGGTAGTGTACGGAGCTTCCTGACAATGTACACCCCGCAAGGGTTATTGAAATCGTGAGAAGACAATAAGAAAGCATTAAACTACATAATGTTGAGTGGCTAGGTTGAGTGGAAAGATAAATGTAAGTGAACAGTTGATAAACTTCGTTAGATTTGAAGAGCCTACGGTAGTTATTGGCTCTAACCAAAAGGTATGCAGTGGGTTATTCCTTTTATTTGTGGGAATACGTTACCGTAACACTGTCGGAGAACAGACTGTATCTTCCCCACTCGTGTGGTAATAATGGAACTTGGTAAGCCTATATTTTCGCCTAAAAGGCAGGTAAAGCGTAAGTGATACTGTTGGAAATGTAGGTAGAAGAGGTTAGAGAAAGCGAATGTTGTGCTGTAATGGTGCAAATAGGGTATGAGAGATGACCTAACCCGAAAGGGTGCAGACTTCTAACTGGTCTTTCATCGCAAGATGTCTGACAATTCCTTAGTCGTTTTAACCGAGAAGAAGAAAGCGAGCGTTGGCTTGCTGATTAGCAATAATCAAATAAACCAACGCAAGCACTCTTTATCTCACACAGATAACAAGAGTGTAAGTCTATTGGTCGCAATAGCAACTCTTGTACGTCCACAAACTGCTAGAGAAGCTATTCTATTACCAAGAAGACTTATCTCTTTATGGAGATAGGTATGAAAGAGCAAACTCATCATACTAAGAAATTAGTAGGCAGTCCAGCTCCAACGATCTCACACATATCACAATGGCATTATATCGACTGGTATAAGGTAAATAGGTATGTGAAAGGGATGCAGGTGCGGATTGCGAAGGCAACACAGGAAGGCGATTGGCGTAGGGTTAAAAACCTACAACGAATGCTGACCCACTCGTTTTATGCGAAGGCATTAGCAGTACGACGAGTAACTGAAAATAAAGGCAAACGAACCGCAGGTGTTGATAAAACAATTTGGGATACCCCCAAATTGAAATGGCAAGCAATTAGTGAACTTTCAGGCAAAAAGTATAAGCCAAGCCCATTAAAGCGAGTGTTTATACCCAAAGCAAATGGAAAGAAACGCCCACTGGGTATTCCGACGATGAAAGATAGAGCTATGCAAGCTTTGCACCTGTTGGGATTGCAACCTGTTGCAGAAACCTTGGCTGATAAAAGCTCTTATGGATTTCGAATAAGCCGTTCAACAGCTGATGCGATTAACCATATACACAGCATTTTCTCTTTAAGGGGAGAAAAGAAATCAGCAGAATGGGTACTTGATGCAGATATACAGGGATGCTTTGACCACATAAGCCACGATTGGCTTATTCAGCATATCCCAATGAACAAACGGATATTGCGGAAGTGGCTAAAATCAGGCGTGGTTGAGTTTGGACAGTTAAAGGCAACGAAAGAAGGGACTCCGCAAGGGGGAATCATTTCGCCAACTTTAGCGAATATGGCACTAGATGGATTGGAAACTTTGCTTGCCGAGCATTTTGGTAAAAAGCAAAGCAGACAGATAATCCGTAACAAAACCTATATGGTGCGATATGCGGATGATTTTATTATTTCGGGAAGTTCGCAAGAAATACTGGAAGAGAAGGTTATCCCATTAGTTAAAGGTTTCTTGGCAGAGCGTGGTTTAACGCTATCAGAAACAAAAACTCACATCGTACACATTGAGCAAGGGTTTGACTTTTTAGGCTGGACAGTGCGACGGTTTAAGCGGAAAGTACTTATCAAACCAAGTAAGAAAAATGTGGAAACATTTTACCGAAAAGTGAAAAAAGTATTGACCGAAATGCGTACTGCCAAGCAGTCCGATGTGATTAAAGTATTAAACCCAATGCTCAAGGGGTGGGCAAACTACCATAGACATAGTGTAGCAAAAGCGACCTATAATCGAATGGATATGTTGATTTGGCAAGTCTTATGGAAATGGTGTCGCCGTCGTCATTCAAATAAAGGGACGCGTTGGATAAAAGAGAAATACTTTTGTACTACGGCAACTCGGAATTGGGTGTTTGGCACAGTAGACATCAATGAAAAAGGCGAGCAATATCCGCTTGACCTGCTTTATTGTAGTGATACTAAGATAAAACGACATAAGAAAATAAAGACAGATTACAATCCGTTTTTACCTGAATGGGAATTGTATAAAGAAGTTTTAAACCAACGCAGACTTTATGAAGAGCAATCTCATAGACAACAATGGCGAGCTTTATTCAAAGAACAGAAAGGAAAATGTGCGTTATGTCAAGGTATGATTACCAAAGAAACAGGGTGGCACGACCATCACATTACCTATAAAGTACTAGGTGGTTCAGATAGTTTGAGCAACCGATGTTTGGTACACCCAACGTGTCATACGAAAATTCACGCTTTAAATTTGAAAGTGGTGAAGCCGACTACAATGTAGTTAATAGAAAGGCTTGAGCTGTATGCAGAGAGATTTGCTTGTACAGTTCTTAGGGGGCTAGGTTGCAGTAATGCAATCTGGCTACCCGATATTGAATTGATTATTTGACGCAATAAAAGCGAAAGAGGGCTCATCGAAAGATGAGCCTTTTGTCTACTATGCGTCATTACCCCTTAATAACAAAGCCACTTGTTATATGGCAAGTGGCTTTTGTTTATCCTTAAACCCAATTTAATGGTCTATCTATTTAAGTGTACCAAGCGTTTCTCCCATTCGGGTTACTGCGCCTGTTTGAATGTTTTCAGGGAATGTAATGGTATCTTTTGGGAAAAGGTTGATTACAGTAGAACCTAAAAGAAATGCCCCCATTTCTTGACCTTTTTTCAGATGAATTGCTTTTTCACCTTCAGTCTCATAATGGTATTCTACAACTTCATTTGGACGAGGTGGATTGATTACACCAGCCCATACAGTACGCATACTTGCAGTAACTGTTGCTCCTACGAGGATTTGAACCATTGGACCAAAAGCAGTTTCAAACTCACAAATGACACGCTCATTACGTGCAAATAAATAAGGGATATGTTCAGCTAAAAAAGGATTTACAGAAAATAATTCCCCCGGAACATAGATCATTTTACGTAGTGTCGCATCACATGGCATATGGACACGGTGGTAGTCGCTTGGCGATAAATAAGTTGTAATAAAATCGCCATTTTTAAATTTTGCCGCCATTTCCGTATCATTAGCCAGTAGCGTATCTAGGTTGAAATAGTGCCCTTTTGCTTGAATTAAACGGTCATCATTAATACGACCAAATTCACTTACACGGCCATCCGCAGGTAATGCGAGTGATTTTTCATCTTCAACAATCGGTCTTGCCCCTGCTTTTAATGGGCGGATAAAGAATTCATTAAATGTTGCATAATCAGATGGCTGACTTTTTTCTGCTTCAGCAAGGTTTACTTTATACTGTTTAGCAAAAAGTTTAATAATAAAATGGGTTACAGCTCCCCATTTTTGTTCTGCTAACCAACCTGCTGCTCGGGTAATAGTAAGCTGAGGCAAGAGGTAGTGAAGTGCAATTTTTACTCGTTGTCCATAAGTTGGAACTGAATAAGCTTTTAGTGTCATTTTTTATCCTTTCAAAAAATAAATTTATTGAAGTATAACAGAAAAGCAAATTCAGGGAAAAGAGGCTGGGTTGGTGCTCTATATTTTGATAGAGGATAAACATAGAGAAATATGCCAACCCAGCAAATAGTGTCAATTATTGTAAAACAATACGTTCACGATTTTTATCTAGTGTTGCACTACCAATACCAGACACTTCTTTTAGTTGCTCAATGCTAGAGAATGCACCATTTTTAGTGCGGTAATCGACAATGGCTTGTGCTTTTTTTGCTCCAATTCCAACTAATTTATCTTGAATTTCTGCCGCTGATGCAACATTGATGTTGACAAGATTTGGATTGACGACTTGTTGAACTTGCTGAGTAGTGCTAGCTGGTGTAGAAACTACAGTATTTGTAGCTTGCTGAACGGCAGGTTGTTGCACAACCTCTTGAGTTTGTGTTTGCAATGGTTGTTCAACTAATGCTGGTTGTTGCGCAAAAACCGAGCCACTTAACAGGCCTAAAGTAATGGCAAGTACGTTCATTTTTTTCATAAAATACCTCTTAAAGAATAGTAAAAGAATGAGTGAAATGTAAATTTCCAGAGCAAGATAGCGAGTGATAGAAATTTCGGCAACGAGCAAAAATGAAATTTTCGAAAGAGATCGCAAAAAAAGAGGAGAGAAACATTTTTATGGGATTAAATTAAACATTGCAAAAATGAAAAGGGATACTTAAATCGATTAAAAATATAAATTTTCGTAAAATTCGTGCCGATAAGAGAGAAATACTTTAAAATAGAAATAATTTTTTGAATTAACTTAATGGAATTGAATATGACTCAAAAGAATTTTCGTCAAGAACCGACATTTGGTGAAAGTAACGTAACAAATTCTGAAAAAAATACAGAAGTTGAGAAAAAAACGGTTGTTCCTTCATTACGAATGAATCATACACCTGGGCACACATTTACTCCTGTGATTAAACCAGCTGTGTCAGTAGATGCTGCGCCTGAAGCTGTTAAGGTTGAAACGCCTAAATCTGAAACACCTAAAGCAGAAGCAATGAAGGCACAACCTTCAAGTTTTGCTTTTTCGCCTGTAACAGAAGAAACAACAAAAGTTGAATCTAATGTAAAAAATACAGCAGAGGCAGCAAAATCGGTCGCTCAAGACACTGTAAAGGTTGCGTTAAATGCAGCAGACAGAGTGATTCCAGCAACATCGGCAACAGCTACATCATCAACGGAGAAAGCAGCACCTGTGTCATCTAAAGAAAAATCTACGAAGAATCGCCGTTTAGGTTTAGTTGCAGTATTAGCTGCAATTTTAGGCGGCGTTTTCTTCTGGTTAAAACCAAGCACACCGGATACAGTAGAAGAATTACAGTCTCAACAAGGTGGTAGTTTACCGATTGAATTCCGTCCGGTGGATGAAGCAGAAGCTCAGCGTCTTGAAGCAGAAGCGCAAGCAAAAGCACAAGCGCAACTTCAAACTCAAACAACGCAAGGTACAACGACAACAGAGCCTACTCAAACTGTTCAACCTTCAGTTGAAGCAAATACTGCTCAACCAGTACAACCGGTAGAGCAAAACGTATCAACACAACCTATTGAGCAAAATAACTCTGCGCAGCCAGTTCAAGAAGGCACTCAAACGGTGACAACGGTAACAGAACCCCAAGTATCAACACCGGTTGTTGATACGGTAAAACCTCAAACAGGTTCAAGTGTTGTATATCAACCGGAGAAAGTTCGCCAAGAAGTACGTAAACAAGAAGTTCGTAAGGTCGAGAAAGTCCGCCCTCAACAACAAACTCAGCAAAAAGCACAAAAAACAGAAACGCAACCTAAAGTAAAAGCAATCACTGCGGCAGAATATAACGCGAAAAAAGCGCAAAATGCACAAATGGATCAGTTTGTGAAAAGTGTTGAAGAAGGAAAAGTTGCTCAAACTGCGAAGTCAACAGCAAAAGTAGCTCCAGCTGCTGCACAAACAACGTCAGCGGTTGTTTCAAGTAAAACAATGACTGTGCCGAAAAGTACATCATTAATGCAAGTATTCCGTGATAATAATCTGAATATTTCAGATGTGAATGCGATGAGTAAAGTAAACAGTGTAGTTAGTAACTTGAAGGTTAATGAGAAAGTAACTGTACGCTTAGATAAAAATAACCGAGTTGTAGAAATGAGCATCGGCTCAGGTGGTAAATTCATTCGTCAAGCAGACGGTAGTTATCGCTTTAAATAATCATGTAAAAAGCAACGCCGTAAACGTTGCTTTTTTTATATAGAGGTTGTTATGTTTTTCCTAAAAAAGAGAATATATGCCATTGTACTAGGCTCACTATTTACATTAAGTGCTTGCTCTGAACTCACACCTTCTCCGGTGGAGCAAATGCAACAAATACAGCAAAATGCGATGAAACAAACAGATGAGATAAAGGCATTACCGAAACAGACAAAAGTGAGCGTAGTAAAAAAACAATCGGTAACACGTTTTATCTGTAAAAAGGACAAAGAAGTACAGGTAAGGTCTTCACAAATAAAAAATGGTAAAAATGCAAAACTAAATGCGATAAATGTGAGTTTTGCCGGTACTACCCATACACTTTCACCGACAGTGACTAGAAACGGGAAAAAGTATAGTAATATTCGTTGGGTTTGGTGGATGCCACTCAATGGTAAAGCTGAGCTTTATGATAATAAAAAGAATGTGTTAGCAGAAGGTTGTGTAAAACAACCAGAATAAGCGGTTAAATTTGAGGATTTTTTTACGCATGAATATTTTAGTGATTGCGCCTTCTTGGGTTGGAGATATGATGATGTCTCACGCCCTTTACCAACAACTCAAGGCAAACTATCCTGATTGTCAAATTGATGTGATGGCACCCGATTGGTGTCGCTCGTTGCTTTCTCGAATGCCTGAGGTTCGTAAGGCGATTTCTATGCCAATCGGGCATGGCTCATTTGCTTTATGTAAGCGGTATGATTTAGGGAAAAATTTGCGAAATCAGTATGATATGGCGATTGTGTTGCCAAATTCGCTAAAGTCAGCGTTTATTCCATTTTTTGCGAAAATTCCACAACGCCGTGGTTGGAAAGGCGAAATGCGTTACGGGTTGCTTAATGATTTACGCAACAATAAAAACGACTATCCTATGATGGTACAACGTTATGTAGCGCTTGCTTTTGAACAAGGTCAAATTCCAGCCGCAGAGCAGCTACCCATTGCTTACCCTTATTTGCAAGTCGATAGTGAACAAATTGCTGCAACAAAACAGCATTTTGTGAAACAATTTGAATATGCGGAAAATCGTGAGGCTATCGGTTTTTGTCCCGGTGCAGAGTTTGGACCGGCGAAGCGTTACCCACACTATCATTATGCAACGCTTGCCCAAAAACTGATTGAGCAAGGTTATTCTGTGCGTTTATTTGGCTCGAAAAAAGATGAAGAAGTGGGAGAGCAAATCCGCAATAGCCTGCCTGAACATTTACAACGTTATTGTATCAATTTGGCTGGGCAAACTGATCTTAATCAGGCAGTCGATCTTATTGCAGATTGTAAAGCGATTGTGAGCAACGATTCCGGTTTAATGCATATTGCAGCCGCGTTAAACCGACCGCTTGTCGCACTCTATGGACCAACAAGCCCACAATATACGCCACCGTTGTCTAAATCTGCGGTAATTATCCGCCTGATTGAGGGCGGTTTAATCAAAATCCGTAAAGGCGAAGGTCAAGATGGTTACCATCAAAGTCTGATTGATATTCAGCCTGATATGGTATTAGATAAGTTAAAGATATTGATAGGTTAAATTTTCTCTGGGTGGATAAAAATATTCTTGGAAGCTTTGATTCTTTATATTAATAGAAAAAGGGTTATCTAACGTAATAGGCGTATTGACTATTTACGGTATTAACTAAAATATTCGAAATATCAATAATATATCTTTGGTTGAGTATCCTATCTTTATTTTCTATAATTCTTTTAGGGAATGTAAGAAAAAGAATAAGTTATGATGAAAAAAAGAAAGTATAGTTTTACTGTTGGTGGATTACTACTATGTTGTTCATCTTTGTCGTCCGCTTTTACGGAGGTCCAGTCCCAACCTACTTATTTTGCGCCATTACGTGAAAAATTGCCTAATGAGGATTTCTTATTTGTACAGCCTGAACCAATCAAAATACAAGATACAGACGTAATTCCCGCTGTTGGAATAATCTCTCATAATACTTTGCATGTTGAGCAATTGATGTATCAGCCGGAATTATTAACGCATTTACTAATTTCATCGTTACAATCTAATCATCAACAAGCGGTCATTTTATTATTACCGGTTTATCAGCGTCTTTCTCAACCAAATGAATTTTTATTGCAATGGGCAAAAGCAGTGGTAGCTGTAACGGAAAGAGATTTTTCGACAGCTATCCGCCTCTATCGTGGTCTAATAAGTGAAAATCCTCAACTTTTTACTGTACGTTTGCAATTGGCTATTGCTTTGTTTGGCGATAAACAATATGTTGCAGCTCAAGAGCAGTTTGAGAAATTAGTAGCATCTTCACCCACAGAACAGTTTACGCGGCTCATTGCATCTTATCAAGAATTGTTAAAGCGGCAGAATTATTGGGAAATTAATGGTGGTTTTACTTATCTCAATGAAGATAATATCAATAATGCACCAAAGTTAGGAACACAGAGTGGTTTTTGGAAATCAACAGAACAACCAGAAAATGCTCAAGGTATTAATTATTTTTTCTTAGCAAGTAAAAAATGGGCTTTATCTCGCGGTTTTTTTACGGCTTTTTCACTAGAAAGCCATGGAAAATATTACTGGGATAATAAAAAATACAATGAAATACAAATTAGGTCAGGGTTAGGGATAGGCTATCAAAATCATCAATATGAAATTAGTTTGACACCTTTTGTTGAACAATCTTGGTACGCTGGAGGTCCACGAGGATCAATACAAGGTACACTACACCGGCATTCTATTACATTAGGAAGCCGAGTAAACAGTGAAATACAGCTTTCTCCACACTGGAAGATAAACAGTATCTTTGAATATGCAAAACTCAATTATATACAACGGAAAAATCTTAATGGGCAAAGCCAATATGCTACAATGCTATTACATTACCTACCGAGCGGTAAACAATATTGGTTTGGTGGTATAGATCTTTATCGAAAAACAGCTCAACAAAAGGCAGCCCAATATATCCGTTACAGTTTGAAACTTGGTTGGGGACAAGAGTGGCCGAAAGGTATTTCAAGCCGTCTGTCTGTTTATTATGCAAGGAGAAATTATGCAGCACCACTTGCTTCTCCTGATGCTTTCTTACCTAAATTTTATAAAGAAAAACAAAAAAATCGTGAGTATGGTATTAGTGCTACGATTTGGCATCGTGGCATTCATTTTTGGGGGATTACCCCTAAAATCACTTGGTCTTATCAGCGGATAAAAAGTAATAATTTATTTGACAATTATGATAGGCATCAAGTTTTTCTCAATTTTAATAAAACATTTTAAGGAGAACCTAATGAAAAAAGTTATTAACACTACTTTACCTGTTTTATGTCTATCTACATTGGTAGTCGCTTGTTCAGGTGGAGGAAATAATCAATCATCTACCCCTCCTAAGGAACAGGCTAAGGTAATAGCAACATCTCCAGTGGATAAAAAAGAGGAAGAAAAATCTCAATCTACACCAAGTAGAAAGCCACAAGAGCAGTCACCAGTGATGCCAGAGAATAAATCTCAAGAGCAGCCGCAAGTGGTTCCGGAGAATAAACCGCAAGAACAGCCGCAAGTGGTTCCGGAGAATAAACCGCAAGAACAGCCACAAGTGGTGCCAGAGAATAAACCGCAAGAGCAGCCGCAAGTAGTTCCGGAGAATAAACCGCAAGAACAGCCACAAGTGGTGCCAGAGAATAAATCACAAGAGCAGCCGCAAGTGGTACCAGAGAATAAACCGCAAGAGCAACCGCAAGTGGTACCAGATAATAAATCGCAAGAGCAGCCGCAATTGGTGCCAGAGAGCAAACCGCAAGAGCAGCCACAAGTAATGCCAGACGGATCAGAAACACCAACACAGCCACTTAAAACGACTTGGTCTTATGGTGGAACAGATCATAATATTGTTTTTGATACTCAAAAAGGCACAGTTACGGTTTATGATATTAAAGGAAAAGAAGACAGTTTTGCAAATGAACCAGATTTGCAAAAAGTTGAGAAAACATTAGCGCTTGTTGACAGTGCTAAGCCAAATGTAGAAAGAAGCGAGGGGAAAAATTACGAATTTTATCGTGTAAATGACGAAATTTATTATGGATATTACAGCAATAGCGTAACTAATCGCTCGGCAGACTATGCCTCAACATTGTTCTATGCCATCAAAGATAAAGATAGTATTGTTAATGATGTTGATAAACTTGCTAAACTTAGTGCTCGTTATCAAAAAGAGAATGGCTTTTTATATAATATCAAATCTTTAGGTGGAAAAGCTTCAAATATTAAGAAATTTGGTGATGTAGATATTACCTTTGTAGATGGTAAACTTACCCAAGGAAGTATTACCGAACAAACTGGGGAAGATAAACAAGTTACCTTTGATATTAAGCCTAGCCCTAATGGTAATATTCAGGATATTGTGATAACAACGACAGATAAAACTTTGATCAGTAGCTCAGATGCTCAATTAGTTAAGGGCGATAAAGGAAATATGAAATTAGAATTTGTTGCTCCAGATAAAAATGAAATTCCAAAATACATTGTGGGAGAATCGCATGATGCAAATCATTGGCAGGGAGTTCTAGTTGGAGAGCGAACAGATAAATAGGGGAAAATAGGGCGATATTCGCCCTATTTTTTATTTGATCTTAACTGTATTATGTTAGGCAGCTTGTTTCCAAAGAGTTTCTTGGGTTGAAATAAATTGCTGTGCTTGTGTGCCAAACCACGCTAATTCACTTTGGAGTTTCACGACCTCGCCAATTACAATCAATGCCGGCGTTTCTGCATTTTCGGCAAGCGTGGCTAATTCGCTTAATACGCCGGTTTGTACTTTTTGATTTGGTAAGGTGCCATGACTAATAATTGCCACAGGCGTATCGCTCGGTTTACCGTGTTTTTGCAATTCGCTCGCCAATTCGTGCGCTTTAATCGTACCCATATAAACAACAAGCGTTTGATTGCCTTGTGCAAGCGTTTCCCATTTTAATTTGTCGCCATCAGGCTTTAAATGACCGGTAATAAACATTGCGGTTTGAGCATAATCTCGATGAATCAGTGGAATACCGGCATAAGCGGTTGCGCCTAATGCAGCAGTAATTCCCGGCACAACCGTGAAAGGAATATGCTCACTTTTTAAGACTTCCAGCTCTTCGCCGCCTCGCCCAAAGACAAAAGGATCGCCACCTTTCAAACGCACAACACGCTTACCTTGTTTCGCATATTTCACTAACAGTTGGTTTGTTTCCTCTTGCTTCACGCTATGTTTACCGGCTCGCTTGCCGACAAAAATTTTATCGGCATCACGGCGAACTAGCTCTAAAATAGGATCAGACACTAACGCATCGTAAAGCACAACATCTGCTTGTTGAATAGTTTGTAACCCCTTTAATGTTAATAGCCCTGCATCGCCCGGCCCTGCGCCTACTAACGACACCTCGCCGATAATCGGATTATCTGCTTTTAATTCTTGCTGAAAGAGTGCCTCAGCCTGTTCAATTTGATGTGTTTCGGTTAAGCGTTGGAAACCTTGATGGGTAAAAAGTTTTTCCCAAAAACGGCGGCGTTGCGTTAATTGAGGAAATTTGGCTTTTACTGCATTACGCCATTGGGTTGCAAGGGTTGCCATCAAGCCAATATTTTGTGGAATTAATGCTTCAAGTTTTTCTCGAAGTAAGCGAATAAGCACAGGCGCTGCGCCACCACTTGAAATTGCAATTTGCACGGGAGAGCGGTCAATAATAGAAGGGAAAATATAACTACAACGAGGTTGATCGTCCACTACATTCGCTAAACGCTGTTGAGCTTCCGCCGCGTTAAACACTTGTTGATTGAGTGCATTGTCATCGGTTGCGGCAATCACAAGGTAAGCTTGATTAACCTGCTCATCTTTGAAATGTGTTGCCAGCCATTCAACTTTCTGTTCATCAACTAAAGCCTGTACCGAGCTATGTAATTTTTCCGCCACCACTTTTACTTTCGCTTGCGCTTTTAACAACGCTTCAATTTTTCGTAATGCAACGTGTCCGCCCCCTACAACAAGAACCGGACGATTTTTTAAATCCACAAAAATTGGTAAATAGTTCATTTTTTTCCACCGCTTGAAAACTAAAATGCCCGTTAGTTATAAGTGAATTTTGTTATTCTTAAAAATAATAACACTACATAGCATATTCTTTTTTGGAATAAGAATGGCAAAGCACGAGAATTCAAGCGATACATAGCCGTTTCTTCCTATTTTACGGTTTCTTATTCTAAAAAAGCATATAAAGAAAGTTTCTGGTCTTTTTGATTTGTCGTTAAGCGGTTAGATTTTGACGTAAATTTGCAAACATCATCAGAAGAAAATGAAACGACAAGTAAAAAAATGGCAAAAAATGACCGCTTATTTGCTAGGGCTTGGCTTATTTGCTGGTCATATTCAGGCGAAGGATTTGTTGAATGTTTCTTACGATCCTACTCGTGAGCTTTATAAAGAATATAACCAATTATTTACGCAATACTGGGCTCAACAAACAGGCGAAAAAATCAATGTGAAGACATCACACGGTGGTTCAGGCAAGCAAGCCCGTGCGGTCATTGACGGCTTGCAGGCTGATGTGGTTACGCTCGCATTAGGTGGCGATATTGATGCTTTGAATAAACATCAGCAACTGATCGATCCAAAATGGCAACAACGTTTGGCTAATCACAGTACGCCTTATGTTTCAACGATTGTCTTTTTGGTGCGTAAAGGCAACCCGAAAAAAATCTACGATTGGGCGGATTTAGTACGTGATGATCAGATTGAAGTTATTACGCCAAATCCGAAAACATCGGGCGGTGCACGTTGGAATTTCTTAGCGGCTTGGGCTTATGCGAAAGATCGTTGGGGCAGTGATGAAAAAGCGCTGGATTTTGTAACCCAAGTGTATCGACAAGCACCGGTACTCGATACGGGGGCGAGAGGTTCTACGATGAGCTTTATTCAGCGTGGTTTGGGCGATGTTTTACTGACGTGGGAAAATGAAGCGCATTTAGCCTTACAGGAAGAGGGCGGTAGCGAATTTGAAATTGTTACGCCTACGGTTTCTATCCTAGCAGAACCGCCGGTGGCAGTCGTCGATCAGGTGGTGGATAAAAAAGGTACCCGTCAAGAAGCCGAAGCCTATTTACGTTATCTTTATAGTGATGAAGCCCAGCGTATCGTGGCGAAAAATTATTATCGCCCGACAAGCGGTCATATTTTGGCAGAATTTCGCACACAATTTCCTGATTTAAAATTGCTGAAATTGGAGCAGGTTTTTGGCGGTGGTTGGCACATCGTACAGCCTCGTTTCTTTGACGATGGGGGGATTTTTGATCAAATCCTTGCCAAAATTTATGAATAAGGCAGGAGGAAACGTTATGCAACAGTCCCGAATTATCCCCGGATTTAACCTTTCGTTAGGCTATACGATCACTTTTTTAAGCCTTGTCGTGTTAATTCCTCTCGCTGGTCTTTTTCTCTTTTCGGCACAGATTTCGGTAGAGCAATTTGTGAAATTGATTACCAGTCGGCAGCTTTTATTGGCACTTGGTTTGTCGCTGAAAACCGCACTGGGCGCCGCCATACTGAATAGTTTTATCGGCTTATTATTGGCTTGGGTGTTGGTGCGTTATCAATTCTGGGGCAAGCGTTTAATGGATACCTTTATTGATATGCCGTTTGCGTTACCGACAGCGGTCGCCGGCATTGCACTAACGGCAATCTACTCTCGTAACGGCATCATCGGGCAGTTTTTTGACACCAAAATTGCTTACAGTTCGCTTGGTATTACTTTGGCATTGTTATTTGTTACCTTGCCTTTTGTGGTGCGGACTTTACAACCTGTGCTAGAAGATTTACCCAAAGATGTTGAAGAAGCGGCAGCGATGCTGGGTGCTTCGCCATTTCAAATCTTCCGTTATGTGATTTTCCCAGCTATTTTACCCGCTTGGATTACCGGTTTTACTTTAGCTTTTGCTCGAGGGATTGGGGAATATGGCTCGGTGGTGTTTATTTCGGGCAACCTGCCATTTCGGACGGAGATTTTGCCTTTGGTTATTATGTCCAAACTTGACCAGTACGATTATATCGGCGCAGCAACCATTGGTGCATTGATGTTAATTATCTCCTTTTTGCTCATTTTTGCGATTAACCAAATTCAGCGTTATTTCGCCAAACGAACAACAAAATAAGCGGAGGAAATATGCAAATTCAATCTCAAAAACGACCGCTTGCCGAAAAAGGATTAATCAGTTTGGCGGTAATTCTATTCTTTGTCTTCTTGGTGTTGCCACTACTTGTGGTGCTTTCCCAAGGTTTAGCGAAGGGATGGGGCTTCTTTTGGCAAGCGATTAGCGAAGAAGACACGATTTCAGCGTTGAAACTCACATTGCTCGCCGCAGGTATTGCGGTGCCGCTAAATGTTATTTTCGGTATTGCGGCAGCGTGGGCGGTAACGAAATATCAATTTAGGGGCAGACAGCTACTATTAACGCTCATTGATTTGCCGTTTTCTATTTCGCCTGTGGTTGCTGGCTTGATTTACGTGCTGTTATTTGGGGCGCAAAGTTGGCTTTATCCGCATTTACAAGCGGTCGATTTTCAAATTATTTATGCTATTCCCGGCATTATTTTGGCGACATTATTTGTTTCTGTGCCTTTTGTTGCCAGAGAGTTGATCCCGATTATGGAAAGTCAGGGGATTGTTGAGGAAGAAGCCGCTGCGGTGTTGGGCGCAAATGGCTGGCAGATTTTTTATTACGTTACCTTACCGAACATAAAATGGGCATTATTACACGGCGTTGTGTTGTGTACCGCGCGAGCATTGGGGGAATTTGGTGCGGTTTCGGTAGTTTCCGGTCATATTCGAGGTTATACCAACACACTGCCGCTTCAAATTGAGATTTTATATAACGAATACAATATCGTTGCAGCCTTTTCGGTGGCAATTTTATTATTAGGGCTATCGCTGATTTTACTGTTGATAAGACAGTGGACGGAAAGCAAATTAGCCAGACAATCCGTTTAAGTGAGGAAAAAATGGCGATTACCGTAAAAAATATCAATAAAACGTTTGAGCAATTTCAAGCACTTCACGACATTAATCTAACCATACCCAATGGCGAGCTTACCGCACTGCTAGGGCCCTCCGGTTGTGGTAAAACAACCTTACTGCGCATTATTGCCGGGCTGGAACAAGCAACAAGCGGTCAAATTTTGTTTGACGATAACAATGTTACGCAACTTTCGGCAAAAGAGCGTGATATTGGCTTTGTTTTCCAACATTATGCGTTGTTCCGCCATATGACGATTGCCGATAACATTGCTTTTGGTTTGAGAATGAAGCCGAAAAGCGAGCGATTATCTGATGCGGAAATTCAAGCGAAAGTGAAAAATCTTTTAACGCTTATTCAGTTGGAACATATTGGCAACCGTTATCCTGACCAACTTTCCGGCGGACAACGCCAACGAGTAGCCCTTGCGCGAGCCATTGCAACAGAGCCTAAAGTTTTACTGCTTGATGAACCTTTTGGGGCATTGGACGCTAAAGTGAGAAAAGATTTACGCCGTTGGCTGCGTGATTTTCATCACGAAATCAATGTTACCAGTATTTTTGTGACACACGATCAAGATGAAGCCCTTGAAGTTGCCGATAAAATCATTCTGATGAATAAAGGAAAAATCGAGCAAATCGGCACACCGGAGCAAGTTTACAAACAACCGCAAACCGCATTCGTGGCGGATTTTCTCGGCGATGTAAATTTATTGCACGGCTACATTTTAGGCGGCATATTGCATATTGATAGCTTCAAAAAAGAGGTGGAAAACTGCCGACAAGCAAATGATGTAGTGGTTTATGTTCGCCCTCACGAAATTTTTGTGACAAAACGTGTGGTTGAAAATAGCCTTCGAGGCACGATTTCTCGAATACACACCGCAGGACCTACCGTATTTTTGGAAGTGATTAATCAAAAGGAAGGCACAATCGAAGTCTCAATGAGTTATAGTCAATTTGAGCAAGAAGCTTTCCAGCTTGGCGATACCGTTTATCTTCAACCTCAACTGCTTAATTTCTTTGTGCAAGATGAGTTGATTGAATATATGATTTAATTTTGAATTCTATACTTAATAAGCGATCATTTTATATGGTCGCTTTTTTTATAAAATTTTTTGAAAAAAATTATTTTCTTAATAAATTTTTAAGATTTTTTTGTTTTAATACGTATCAACGAAAGGGAATACATCTTTCGTTATATCATAAAAACCTTATATTGAGGTTATATTTAATAAAAGGATTATTATCGTTCGATATAGAACAATAATATGACAAAAATTATTGATTAAGGAGTTTATATGGAACAACAAGAAATTAAGAAATTCGTAGAGGAAAAAATCTCTGAATTAAATCAGATGGCGATGCAGAGCAGCCAAAATATGAAAGAAGGGCTTGAAACTAAATTGGCTTATGCAGAAGAATTTATGGCAAAACTCAATAATAGTAAGGAAATACTAGAGAACCAAATAAAAGAAAATAAAACTTTATTAAGTGATTTAGAGATGCCGTTAGATTTAAATCAGGAACTTGCGGATTTCGAAGCCTCATTAACGCAAGAAGATGGCGATATTGAAAAATTAACCACAGACTTCCAGCATCTCTTAGAAGAAGTTGCAAATGCGCAATTAAATGCGAGAAAAGCAAAAGTACTCTTTGCTAAAGAGGAAATGGAAGCAAAATTGATTGCGGCTAAAGAGAGTTTAGGTAGCGATCATCAAGCTGTAACATATACGCAAAAAGTATTGAGCTTTTTAAAAGATAAATTAGGACATCGTTTGAAAAAAACAAGAATTATTTTAGCAGATCGCTTAGAGGGGTGTGCAATGAAATTAAAAGCATAATATATTTAAAGAAATTTTCCATTAAATAAAATATTTGATGGAAAAGTGAAAAATTTAAATTATCTTAAGAAAAATTTAAGATTTGCTTGATTTAATACCAACCAACAAAGCAAATGCTTTGTTATATAAAATGTAATTTTAATATTCGGAGAATTTATTTATGAAAAAATTATTAGTTTTAACTTCTTTATTTGCATTCTCAGCAGCAACAATGGCAAATGGCTTTAATGATGGGAAAAATCATTCTCCCTCTCAAGGCTTTTTTGATGAAAATATTGCTGTTAAAACAGTAAATGATGCTTTAAAGGCAAGTGATAAAACACCGGCAATGATTGAAGGGAATATTGTTAAACAATTAGACGATGATGAATTTCTTTTTAAAGACAGTACAGGCGAAATTAAAATTGAAGTGAGTAAAAAAGCTTGGAATGGACAAGATATTAAACCGGAAGATACTATCCAGATCCGAGGCAAAGTTGATAATGAGTGGAATAAAACTGAAATTGATGTAAAACAAATTATCAAGAAATAATCTTAGAAATTATCTGAAGCGGTCAAAATAAATTTGACCGCTTGTCTTTTAAAGGCTGCTATAAATTTTCATCATAATACACTTCGCCCATCATCAATGGACGAGCAGTTCGAACCAATGCGGCTCGGCTGAATTTGTAGCTATCTGTGGTTTTTTCACAAATCATATCGACACTAATAAAACCGGACGGGTGTTCAATGGTAACAACCGAACCTGTATCTTTATAAAGTGCGTGAGCAACGGTTCCTTCAATATTGCACGCTGCGGCAACACAAATCGAGCCTGTTACGGCGTGGCTGGCGTGGCATTTATCCGGCACAAAATAGCGTGAAGTAATGTTGCCTTTACCGGCTGGGGTTGAAAGCACACCAATTTTCGGAATGACTTTTTGAGAAACATCGCCTAAGCCCATCATTTCGCCCGCTTTGCGGCGGATCGGTTCGATAATCTCAAATAAGGCGGTATTTTGGTCTAATTCTGCTTTGGTTTCTTTGCCGGTTAAACCTAAATCTGTGGCGGAGAAAAGCACCATTGGCATTGCGACATCAATACAGGTTACGTTATAGCCGTTGATATGGTCTTGTTTGTTGCCGGTGGGGAACACTTTACCGGTTTTTGCCCCTTCAATTTGGCTGAAATTGAGGTTTACCGGCGAGCCTGAGCCGGGAACACCGGAAACCTCAGCTGTGCCATCATATTTTAATTGCTTGTTAGGGCTTTCTGCCGAAACTTCAATAATGCTGTTGGTATTTACGTTGTTTACCACCACAGATGTAATGCCATCTTGTAACTGGATTAAGCCTTTTTCACTCGCAAAGCAGATAATGCCTGACAGAATATTTCCACACGAAGGGGCGGTATCCACAATTTTCTGATCAATCCCCACCTGAGCAAAAAGATAATCTAAATCAACTCCTTCTTTTTCGGATTTAGACACAATGGCGACTTTACTGGTAACACTTGTTGCACCGCCTAAGCCGTTGATTTGTGTCGGATCGCCTGAGCCCATCACGGTCATTAAGAATTGATCACGTTCTGCAATATCGGTCGGTAAATCTTCTTTTAGAAAATATAAGCCTTTTGACGTACCGCCACGAATGATCATACAAGGAATTTTTTTCATATTTGCCTCTTGTAAAATTTTGTTGAAATCAGACCGCTTACCTTTCACAAGCGGTCATTTTTTTGAAGAAATTAACCAATCATACCCATACTTTGGAGCATTGACCACCACGCAAAACCAATGGTGCAATGGATGATCAATGTAACAACGGCACAAATACCGCCGACAATCCAGAAAGATTTTAAATCGTGATAGCCTAAGCCGTAAATAACGGCTGCCGGTGCAGAACCGTAATGGGTAACCATACTACCGTAGCTGTTTGAGAATAAGAGACCTAGTGAAAGAAGAACAGGATCTGCACCAGCTGCCATACCCACGGCAGAGAATACCGGCACCATTGCGGCAACATAAGCACCGCCAGATGCGAATAAATAACGCACGGCAACACTTAGGGCGAGAATTAAAACCGTTACTGCCGTTGCATTCATTTCGCTACCTGAAAGCATATCGCCCATTGTTTTTGAAAGCCAGTCAAAGAATTTCGCTTGGCTTAGGACAGTCGCTAAACCGAGTAAGCCACCATACCAAGTAAAGGTTGTCCAGCCGCCTTTGTTTTTAAGCATATCTTCCCACGTAAGTACGGAGGTAACTAAAATAGATGCCATTGCACAAATAGCAACGGTTGATTCGGTTACGCCTAATGCTTTAGAGAATACCCAACCGATAATCGCAGCCACAAATAAACCAGCAAGGATTTTTTCTTTGGTGCTCATTGGACCCATTTCATCTAAGCCTTTTTGAGCGATCTCTTTGTTGTTTACCTCTTTCAGCTCTGGTTTATATAATACATAAGCAACCAATGGCATTAAAATCAATGAGATAAGTCCGGGTACACAAGCGGCTAAAAACCATTGTGTCCAATCGTAGTTGATCCCCATAATTGGTCGCATTAACTCAAGGGCAACCGCATTCGGAGCCATACCTGTTAAGGTTATGTAGCCCGTTGTTTTAACAACCATATAGGTGTTGAGCAATAAGTAGTGCCCTGCTTTACGTGCGGTTGGACCCGGTTCAGAGCTGAGAGATTGTGCAGTAGAAGCCATAATGGGTGCTAAAATACCACCACCTCGAGCCGTTGTTGAAGGCATTGCCGGCGAAATCAACAAATCTAAAACGGCATTGATATAGCCGATACGTAAAGTCGATTTACCAAAAGCACCAATCATTTTATAGGCAATGCGTTTGCCTAATCCTGTACTCACAAAGGCACCACTCATTGCAAATGCGGCAAAGATCAGCCACGTTGTACCGGATTTATAGCCATCTAAAACCGCTCCTTGTTTTAGGGCTATTTTCGTGCCGTCTGCTAATGTTTCTGCCGGTGTATTGCCGATAATGACCGCAGAAATCGCAACAGCAGAAAGAAGTAAAACAGGGGCAGGGTAAACTTTAAGAATAAGTGCAAGAATAGTGCCAATATAAACACCTAATAAATGCCAACCAATATTGGACATTCCTTCTGGTGCAGCAAAGAGATAGGTTGCAATAGGGCAGGCGAGCACTATGGCAATGTTGAGTAGTTTTTTCGGATTCATGATTGATACCTCATTTTAGTTCAAAATATCTACTCATATATATAACTAAATGAATTTGGGTTATCAATGAAGAAATGCTCAAAATTTGAGTTAGATCATAAAAAAATAAGCTGACCGTAATCAGCTTATTTTTTCATTAAGTAAAATAAATTATTGGCAAGAGTTGTGAGCTAGGTGATGATCGTCTCGTAATAAAAATCTTTGGCTAAACCATAAGTTTCACGGTATTCGATAATGCTTCCATCTAATCCCTTCGCTGTACGACAGATTTTTACCACCGCTTCTGGTTGATTATTAGTCAGATAAGGATCTTGATATTCAGGCAAAATCGTCATCTGTTCTTTAGCTGAAACAATAAGTTGCCCACACTGTTTAAAGTAGAACGGATAAAGTAAATTCTCAAATTGTTCTACGGAAAGTGTCAGTAAACCGGCAAATTTTTCGTAAGAAAGCCAAATTTTATCGCTAATAATGACGATATTATCATTTAGTCGCACACGCTCAATGTAAATTAATTTTTCTTCAGGCAATAACCCAAGTAGTTGATTGATAAGCGGATTTGCCTCTGCAATACCAATCTTCTTGATTTGGCTGGTTGGAATTTCTGACTTACCGTTTTTATCACGGCGTAAATAGAAGCGTGTCATTGAAGATTGAATAAAAGCCGGGCGTTTTAAAAAGGTACCTTTACCTTGATGTTTAATTAAAACCCCCTCTTCAACTAAACATTCAACGGCTTTGCGGACTGTGCCAATAGATGCATTATAAGTTGTCGATAATTCTTGTTCACTTGGAACAGGATGATCAAAGCCCCAATTATTGTCCGCTAAAAATTGTTGGAGCTCGTATTTTATTTGCATGTAACGTGGCATTTTGCTCATTTCGGCAAATTTTTGATCATAGTTAAACATTCGTCTTTATCCTTAAAAATTGATTGACTTCCCTTTTTAAAGGGATTAGTGTTTATCTCATCTAGTCATATATATGTTTTGATTTATTTTCTAAACTAGAAGACAAAGTCCTTTTATTCTATAACGGAGTATCTATTATGTCTAATTTCTTAGCTGAATATCAATCACAGGTTGCAGAACGTGCGGCACTAGGTATCGTCCCAAAGGCATTAGATTTATCACAAACAGAGCAATTAATCGCTTTATTGAAAAAGCCGATTGAAGGTAAAGAAGCTGAATTATTGGCTTTGTTTGAAACAAGAGTGCCGGCTGGTGTTGATGATGCGGCAAAAGTGAAGGCAGAATTCCTTGCACAAATTGCAAAAGGGGCGGAAACAAGCCCGTTGATTTCGCCGGAAAAAGCCACGCAACTACTCGGTACAATGAGCGGGGGTTATAATGTCCAGCCTCTGATTGATTTGCTAGAAAATGACAAATTAGCACCGCTTGCAGCCAAAGCCCTTTCTCATACTCTGCTTATTTTTGACAACTTTAATGAAATCGCAGCAAAGGCTAAACAAGGCAATTCGTTTGCCAAACAAGTACTTCAATCTTGGGCAAATGCCGAATGGTTTACTTCTCGCCCTCAACTCTCGGAAAAAATTACACTCACGGTGTTTAAAGTTGCTGGTGAAACCAATACCGATGACCTCTCGCCGGCGCAAGATGCTTGGTGTCGTTCCGATATTCCACTTCACGCTAACGCAATGTTAAAAATGCCTCGTGAAGGTATTGAGCCTGATGAAGCCGGTGTAAAAGGCCCACTCAAACAAATTCAATCGTTGAAAGAAAAAGGCTTTCCGTTGGTTTATGTAGGCGATGTTGTTGGCACGGGCTCATCTCGAAAATCTGCGGCGAACTCGGTGCTGTGGCATATTGGCGAGGACATTCCTTATATCCCAAATAAACGCACGGGCGGCTTTATTTTGGGCGGTAAAATTGCACCGATTTTCTTTAACACAGCGGAAGACTCGGGTGCTTTACCCATTGAGTTAGACGTTACTCAATTGCAAATGGGCGATGTAATCGATCTCTATCCTTATGCAGGCAAAGTTTGCAAACACGATAGTGATGAAGTGATTGCAAATTTCCAATATAAAACGACCGCTTTACTTGATGAAGTGCGAGCAGGTGGGCGTATTTCGCTGATTATCGGACGTAGTTTAACGGCTAAAGCACGTGCTGAATTAGGACTGGGCGAAAGCGATGTGTTTGTTAAACCTGATTTGGTTGCTGATAGCGACAAAGGCTACACTCTCGCACAAAAAATGGTGGGGAAAGCATGTGGTGTGAAAGGCGTACGCCCGGGGCAATATTGTGAACCGCAGATGACTTCGGTTGGTTCGCAAGATACCACAGGCACAATGACCCGTGATGAACTTAAAGATTTAGCTTGCTTGAAATTCTCTGCACCGCTGGTTATGCAATCTTTCTGCCATACTGCACCTTATCCAAAACCAAGCGATGTGGTTACCCACAAAACACTGCCTGACTTCTTTACAAGTCGTGGTGGTATTGCCTTAAAACCGGGCGATGGCGTGATTCACTCGTGGTTAAATCGTATGCTCTTGCCATTCACGGTGGGCACTGGCGGCGATTCGCACACTCGCTTCCCGATTGGGATTTCATTCCCGGCAGGTTCAGGGTTGGTGGCATTCGCTGCGGCAACCGGCATTATGCCGTTGGATATGCCGGAGTCGGTGTTAGTTCGCTTTACCGGCAAAATGCAAAAAGGCATTACTTTGCGTGATTTGGTACACGCTATTCCTTATTACGCTATTCAGCAAGGTTTATTAACCGTTGAAAAAGCGAATAAGAAAAATGTGTTCTCTGGTCGTATTATTGAAATTGAAGGGGTAGAAACCCTCACGGCAGAGCAGGCATTTGAACTTGCCGATGCAACCGCAGAGCGTTCAGCCGCGGCTTGTACAGTGAAACTCAATCAAAGCTCAGTAACCGAATACCTGACCTCCAATATTACGTTATTAAAATGGATGATCGCCGAAGGCTATCAAGATGCAACGGCGTTAGAAAATCGGGTAAAAGCGATGGAAGCGTGGTTGGCAAATCCGGAAATGCTTGAAGCAGATGCCGATGCCGAATATGCGGCAGTGATCGAAATTAACTTAGATGAGATCAAAGAACCGATCTTATGTGTTCCAAATGATCCCGATGATGCCCGTTTATTATCGGACGTTCAAGGCGATAAGATCGATGAAGTCTTTATCGGTTCTTGTATGACCAACATCGGGCATTTCCGTGCGGCAGGGAAATTATTAAACCGCTTTGAAGGCGGATTACCAACCCGTTTATGGCTTGCTCCACCAACAAAAATGGATGCGGCGCAATTAGCAGAAGAAGGGTATTACAACATTTATGGGCGAACAGGTGCAAGAACAGAAATGCCGGGTTGTTCACTGTGTATGGGGAACCAAGCCCGTGTCGCCAAAGGCTCGACCGTTGTTTCAACTTCTACCCGCAACTTCCCGAACCGTTTGGGCGAAGGGGCAAGAGTTTATCTTGCTTCCGCAGAATTAGCGGCGGTGGCTTCAATTTTGGGGCGTTTACCAAGCCCTGAAGAGTACCAACGCTATGTTGCTGATTTAGATGAACAGCAAGCGGACGTTTATCGTTATCTCAATTTCGATAAAATCCCAAGTTATGCTGCACAAGCAGATAAAGTGATTTTCCGCTCAGCGGCATAACATTCATCTTATTAAGATAAGATAACAAGGAACAAAGCCCCTAAATGTGAGTTTAGGGGCTTTTATTTTCTAGCAAAGTTAAATATTCAAGAAAAGCTGGTACGAGCCGTACCAAGTTTGTTAAGTTAAGTCATTTAGTAGAATAAAGATCCGCAAATCGGTTCAACTAAAGTAATCTTACTACAGCTCGTATAGGATTTTTTAATAATTGGTACGACACAATATGTCGCTTTTATTTCTATACTGATTCTAGATTTAACAAATAGGCAATAATTTATGGAAAAGTCACTTCTAATTGCAGTATTTCAATATTATTTTCAAACTGGAAACTTGAATATTTCAGATATTCGAAAATGTTTTTTAGTTAATTCAAATCTTGCTAAGGAATTAGTTGCAGAACTTAATAAATTTATCAATTCAGGTAGGAAGTATCGTTATACTGGATATTCAATTCAAAAGAATGGACATACTTTAGGGCAAATTCAAGCATTAAGGGATTTAGATAATGTTAAAGCAGGGGATTTAGGAGGCTTTATTGAATCTGATCAAAATTTGCGTCATGAAAATAACTGTTGGGTTGCGGATCAAGCAATGGTTTTTGCTGGTGCGATGGTTTGGGATAATGCAAGTATAAAAAATACTGCAGTTGTGGAGGGGAATGTTTGGGTTTATGATAATGCTCAGGTTTGTGGAAAAGCAGAGCTAGTAGCTTATGGCAAGGGAGAAATTTGGATTTCAGGTCAAACAGAAATATCTAACCGGACTAGAATAAATATTTATGATTTTGATTCGGAAGAATTAAAGAATTTATACGTATTCAATGATAAGGCTATATTCAGTAATACTGTAATTTCAAACAATATTTTGAATGGCAGAGATTGGGAGAAAAAAGAACTGACAGATTATTTAGAACTCAAGAAAAATTTAGAAAGACAAAAAAAGATGAGACCAGTGTGGGTATAATGAATAAGTTATTTTTTAATTAAATTAAGGAGCAAATTATGTTTTCAACAGCTGTGTGTGAAAAGATAGGATTTTATGTATATTGCTTGGTGGATCCACGCAATGAGAATATTTTTTATGTAGGGAAAGGTGTGGGAAATCGTGTTTTCCAACATGCTGAAGGGGTAATTAAAGCTACTGCTAAAGATAGCGATAAAATTCAATTGATTAAAGATATTATTCAACAGGGCTTAAAACCACGCTATTACATTTTGCGTCATCAACTGACAGATACCGAAGCACTTGAATATGAAGCACTTGCGATTGATTTACTTTCATTGGTAAAAAATCAGCAACAGCCATTAACGAATATTCAGGGTGGGAAGCATTCATCTAAAAAAGGTTTGATGCCATTAGAAGAAATTTTACGAAAGTATGACCCACAGCAATTGGAAACCAAGCTGCCAATTGTGCTGATTACAATTAATAAAGAATATGACAAGTTAAAATCTTTGCATAAGCAAGGATTATATTTATCGGATGAAGCCAGAGCAGAACAGATTTATGAACGTACACGTAAATCATGGGTAATAGGCGATGACCGTTATAAAGCAAAATATGCCGTAGCTGTTTATCGAGGTTGGACGGTAGCGGCTTATGAGATTAAAAAGTGGTACCCTAGTGAAGAATATGAAGGACGTTGGGCGTTTAATGGCATCGAAGTTTCTAAAAACTCCCCAATTTATGATGAGTTAGTGAATAAATTAACTTATCAACCTAGAACTGACCAGGGTGTTTTAAATGATGGTTATAAAGCACCACAAAACCCGATTACGTATCGAAATGTAAAAAATCAAAAGAAAAGTTAACCGTATTTTTATTGAGTATTTAATCTGAATACAGATGTAAGTTAAAATCTCTTTTAGTTAAATATACTGAATTTATAAAGGGCTTAACTTATAAACGTTATAGATATTGCGTGGTTATCAGTTTTTCACATGCCCTTTGAGGGGCATGTGAAGTCCTAGGTTCTTATAGTGTAGTCTAAAAAAACAACCGCTTTTATCGATCATTATAAAGCAACAGAGACATTCTCTTTCACACGGCAACTACACGCTAACACGTAGCCTTGTGCTATTTCTTCATCGGTTAAATCGCCGGTATTAACGACTTCGTATTCTCCTCCGGTTACTTTGGTTTTGCATAAACCGCATAATCCTGTACGACAGCCGGAAACAACAGGTTGTTCTTGGGCTTCTAGTGCAGCAAGTAATGTCATGCCAACCGGTACTTCAGCTTTAATTTGCGATACACCGTTAATGGTTAAAGTGGTTTTCTTGTCTGAACTGATTTCGCCGGCTAATGCAGTATTGAAGAATGCTTCCGTAAAGAAACGATCTTCAGAGCCTCCGAGTGATAATACAATCTCTTTTAAGGCATTCATATAAGCCTCGGGACCACAGGTCATCACGGTATAATCAGCAAGGTTAGGTACGGCATTTTTGATTATTTCTGCTGAAATTCGACCGCTTGCAAAGCCTTCCGTTGCGTTCACAGAGGCATTGATAACAAGCTGAAGTTTTGGATATTTTGCTTTCAATTCAGCCCATTCTTGTTTGAAAATAACATCTTCAGGAGAATGTACTGAGTGAATAACCGTGACGTTTACTTCAGGGCGGTTGGCGAGTAACCAGCGCGCCATTGACATAATCGGAGTAACACCGCTCCCTGCTCCCACTAATAGATAGTTATCTGCCATCACTTGTTGGCACGAAAATTCGCCCATTGGGTTAGAAAACCACACTTGGTCGCCCACTTTTACATCGTTATTTAACCACGTTGAGCCCACACCACCTTCGATTTCTCGCACAGTAATAGATACAAAACGGCTCTCGCCCGGTGTTGATGAAAGTGAATAGGCACGAGTAATGTGTGGCGTATTTTTAATGCTCACTAAGGCATATTGTCCTGCTTGGTATGGGTAGAAATCTTGAGCAATAAAGTTAATTGTCGTTACATTCGGTGCTTCTTTAACGATTGAATAAACTTGTAATTCATTGATACATAATGGGTTTTTATTGGTATTTGCCATTTCTTTTTCCTTCTTTCAAGCGGTTGAATTTTATGAAAATTTTGCAAAATCCAACCGTTTATCTGCAATTATTTATTGATGATGTGTCCGAAATCTTGTTCTGGGGTAGTTAAACCGCTTAAACCAAATTTCTCATGTAATAACGCCATTACGTTATCGTTTAAGAAAGCCGGTTTGCTCGGACCTGAATACACATTTTTTACGCCTAATGCTAATAGCGTTAATAACACAATAATTGCTTTTTGTTCAAACCAAGAAAGCACGATAGAAAGTGGCAATTCATTTAGGCCAATCCCTAATTTTTGTGAAAGGGTAACAGCTAACATAATTGCTGAGTAGGTGTCGTTACACTGACCTGCGTCTAATAAACGTGGTAATCCGCCGTCAATAGTGCCGAAATCTAATTTGTTGAAGCGGTATTTACCACAACCTAACGTTAATACGGCAGTATCTTTTGGCAGTGCATAAGCAAGATCAGTATAGTAATGGCGTTCTTCTTTATCGCCATCACAACCACCGATCACGAAAACGTGGCTTAATTTTCCTGCTTTGACTAAATCAATCACAGCGTCTGAAGCATCAACCAGCGTTTTACGACCAAAGCCCACAGTAATATAGTGTTCTAATTCGGTGTAAGGAAAGCCCTCACACGCTAAGGCTTTATCAATCACTGGGCTGAAATCGTGATCTTCAAGATGTGTAACACCCGGCCAGCCAACGATGTTACGTGTGAAAATACGATCTGCGTAATTGCCGACATTCGGATCAATTAAGCAGTTTGAGGTCATCACAATTGCCCCTGGGAAGCGCGCAAATTCTTTTTGCTGATTTTGCCAGCCAGAGCCGTAGTTACCTACAAGGTGTTTATATTTTTTCAATTCCGGATAGCCGTGAGCAGGTAGCATTTCGCCGTGAGTGTAAACGTTAATGCCTTTACCTTCGGTTTGTTCAAGTAGCTCTTTTAAGTCTTTTAAATCGTGTCCGGAAATTAAGATACATTTGCCTTTTACCGGACGAATATTTACGCTCGCCGGTACTGGGTTACCAAAATGTTCCGTTTCGCCAGCGTCTAACATTGCCATTACTTTGAAGTTCATTGAACCAATTGCAAGTGATTTCTCAAGCAATTCATTCAAATCACTTGGTTGTGTACCAAGCCAAGACATAAAGCCGTGATATTCAGCATAGATTTCGTTATCAAATTTATCTAATACATAAGCGTGTTCAAGATAAGCTGCCGCACCTTTTAAGCCATATAGGGCTAATAGACGTACGCCATGAGCTTCTTCGCCGATTTCTTTACGATCAAGATCTAAGGCAAATTCTTTCGCTTGTTCGGCTAATTGATCAATTGAAATACCTTTTAATTCAATATGAGCAAGTGGATGATTAAGCGTTGGGTTTGGTTCCACTTCGCTAACAGCTTTAATCAATTCATTACGGTAAATAATGGCTTGTTGTGCATAGCCCACAATACGTGCGGAGTCGAAGTTTACGTTAGTTAAGGTGGCAAAGAATGCACGAGGAGCAAAAGCATCAGCTTCGTGAATGATAATGCCGTGTTCACGAGCTTTTAATGCCCAAGCGGATAAGCTGTGCAGGGTCGCAATCAATAAATCTTGTAAATCAGATGTTTCAGCCGTTTTACCACACATACCTTGGCCAAAACTACAACCATTCCCCACAGGGGTTACCATTGTTTGTTCACATTGAACGCAATACATAGAAATCACTCCAAAAAGAAAATAAGAATAAATATCAAATAACCTACTAAAATAGTAGGTTTTAATGGCAGGAATAATAGGACGTTATAGTCGGAATAAAAAGGAATATTCAAATAAACTTTTGCTTTTTTTGATCTAGTTAGTATTGGCTACTTAGAATGAGGTAGAGAAATGGCTAGCAAAATAGAAAGAAAAAATGACCGCTTGTATGCGATCATTTTTTAAAGAAAATCCTTAAACAGTAACACCAACCAATTTCCCAATCAGCCCTGTTATACCCATTGCAATAGCGCCCCAAATCACAATACGAATGATGGCTGGGCGAGCCGGTGCGCCACCAAGTTTGGCGGAAATATAGCCTAATAAGCCTAAGCCAAATAAGGTCGAGAAAATCAATGTTGCCAGTAAGATATTGATGGGGGCGATTAAGATAACGAGAAGAGGAATGGCTGCACCCATCGCAAAAGCGGCAGCAGATGAGAGGGCTGCTTGTAAAGGATTGGCGAAGTTCTCTTCTGAGATACCGATTTCATCTCGCATATGAGCATCAAGCGCATTATGGGCGGTAAGTTGAATGGCGACTTCTCGGGCTAATTCAGGGGTTAAGCCTCGCTCTTCATAGATTGTAGTTAATTCGTCTAACTCTTCTTCAGGATGAATTTCAAGTTCACGTTTTTCCATTTCCATATCAGCTTTTTCTGTGTCGGCTTGACTATAAACAGAAACATATTCGCCTGCTGCCATTGAAATGGCTCCGCCGACTAATGCGGATGCACCTGTTAGCAACAGTGTATGGAATTCTGGCTGTGCGGCAACCATTCCTGTCATTAAACTTGCTGTTGAAATCAATCCGTCATTTGCACCCAGTACACCAGCTCTTAGCCAGTTACTACGATGGCTTAAATGATGTTCGTTATGTTGCGTTCTTTTCATTGGCTTGATACCTATAAAAAAGGCGACTTTATCAGCCGCCTATTATTTTTTTATGCGTAGTACATTTCAAATTCCACTGGGTGTGGCGTCATATTTAAACGTTCTACTTCTTTGCGTTTAATCGCAATGAATGCATCAATAAATTCTTTACTGAATACGCCACCTTGAATTAAGAATTCATAATCTTTTTCGAGGTTATCTAACGCTTCGCCTAATGAGCTCGATACTGCCGGAATATCTTTTAATTCTTCAGGCGGTAAGTCATAAAGATTTTTATCCATTGCATCGCCTGGGTGGATTTTGTTAATCACACCATCAAGACCAGCCATTAATAACGCTGCAAAACATAAGTATGGGTTTGCCATTGGATCTGGGAAACGTGCTTCAACACGCGTTGCTTTCGGGCTAGTTACCGCTGGAATACGGATTGACGCAGAGCGGTTACTTGCAGAGTAAGCTAATAATACAGGTGCTTCAAAACCCGGTACTAAACGTTTGTATGAGTTTGTGGTTGGGTTGGTGAACGCATTTAATGCTTTAGCGTGTTTGATGATACCGCCGATGTAGTAAAGAGCAGTCTCAGACAAGCCTGCATATTTATCGCCCATAAAGACGTTTTTGCCATCTTTGCTTAACGACATATTACAGTGCATACCTGAACCATTATCGCCTGCAAATGGTTTTGGCATAAAGCAAGCCGTTTTACCGTGTTCAAGTGCAACGTTTTGTACGACATATTTATAGATTTGGGTTTCATCAGCTTTTAATGTTAGGCTGTTAAATTTCGTTGCAATTTCGTTTTGGCCTGCTGTTGCCACTTCATGGTGGTGAGCTTCAATCACTAAGCCCATTTCTTCTAAAATTAAGCACATTTCAGAACGAATATCGTGAGCCGTATCAATTGGTGCTACTGCACAGTAACCACCTTTTTTCAATGGACGATAAGCATTGTTGCCGTTTTCATATTTGCGGTTAGTGTTCCACGCCGCTTCAATATCATCAATGTGATAAGAAACATTGTTCATTTCTGTGCTAAAACGAACATCATCAAATAGGAAGAATTCTGGTTCTGGACCAAACATCACATTGTCAGCAATCCCAGTTGATTTTAGGTAGTTTTCTGCACGAATTGCAATTGAACGTGGATCACGATCATAACTTTGCATTGTGTTAGGGTCATAAATACTACAACGGATAGAAAGGGTAGGGATTTGAGCGAAAGGATCTACAACGGCAGTTTCAGGGATTGGCATCAAAAGCATATCAGCTTTGTTAATGGCTCGCCAACCTTCGACTGATGAACCGTCGAACATTTTGCCTTCTTCGAAAAGATCTTCAAGGTCGTCTGCAACAAGGCTTACAGGAAGCGATACGCCATGTTCCTTACCTTTAATATCCGTAAATCTTAATAATACGAATTTGATGTCGTTATCACGAATCAGTTTCGCAACATTTGCAATCGCATTTGCGTTTGACATTATGAACTTCCTCTTGGTGGGTATATAAATGAATATATAGAATAAATAACTTATGAATGATATCATTTTTAGGTAAGAAAAGAGAGGTTTTCTTTAATGAATTTGCAAAATTTACGTAAAAGAAGACCGCTTATTTACTTTTAGGCTTTGAAAAAGCTAATTAATAAGAAAAATTAACCAAAAAAGAGCGAATAAATCTTCGTTTTGAGTAAAATTAAATCTTTTAAATAAAAAAAAGAGATTTTTTTCAAAAAATGCTAGACAAACAAAACCGAAATCTATAATATACGCCTCCGTTGCGACGCAGTACTGAAAACAACGCGTTCGTAGCTCAGTTGGATAGAGCGTTGGCCTCCGGAGCCAAAGGTCGCAAGTTCGAATCTTGTCGAGCGCGCCAGGTTAATGCAATATCAACGAGATGGTGGCTATAGCTCAGTTGGTAGAGCCCTGGATTGTGATTCCAGTTGTCGTGGGTTCGAATCCCATTAGCCACCCCATTTAAAATATATGCAGTAGCATAACTGACGGCGAGTAGCGCAGCTTGGTAGCGCAACTGGTTTGGGACCAGTGGGTCGTAGGTTCAAATCCTATCTCGCCGACCACTTTATTTTTTGTTCTTTAACAACTTATCAGACAATCTGTGTGGGCACTTGTTGATTGACTTTATTTGAAAATATTATTTAATTTTGAAGTCTTAATAGGTGCTTAAACTAGAAATTCATTTTTACTTAAAAGTAATATGTAAACTTTAGCTAAGCAGTTTATTGAGCGATTAAACTTTTTGAATTGAAGAGTTTGATCATGGCTCAGATTGAACGCTGGCGGCAGGCTTAACACATGCAAGTCGAACGGTAACAGGGAGAAAGCTTGCTTTCTTTGCTGACGAGTGGCGGACGGGTGAGTAATGCTTGGGAATCTGGCTTATGGAGGGGGATAACTACGGGAAACTGTAGCTAATACCGCGTAATATCTTCGGATTAAAGGGTGGGACTTTCGGGCCACCTGCCATAAGATGAGCCCAAGTGGGATTAGGTAGTTGGTGGGGTAAAGGCCTACCAAGCCGACGATCTCTAGCTGGTCTGAGAGGATGACCAGCCACACTGGAACTGAGACACGGTCCAGACTCCTACGGGAGGCAGCAGTGGGGAATATTGCACAATGGGGGGAACCCTGATGCAGCCATGCCGCGTGAATGAAGAAGGCCTTCGGGTTGTAAAGTTCTTTCGGTGATGAGGAAGGCAGGTAAGTTAATAGCTTACTTGATTGACGTTAGTCACAGAAGAAGCACCGGCTAACTCCGTGCCAGCAGCCGCGGTAATACGGAGGGTGCGAGCGTTAATCGGAATGACTGGGCGTAAAGGGCACGCAGGCGGTGACTTAAGTGAGATGTGAAAGCCCCGGGCTTAACCTGGGAATTGCATTTCATACTGGGTCGCTAGAGTATTTTAGGGAGGGGTAGAATTCCACGTGTAGCGGTGAAATGCGTAGAGATGTGGAGGAATACCGAAGGCGAAGGCAGCCCCTTGGGAATATACTGACGCTCATGTGCGAAAGCGTGGGGAGCAAACAGGATTAGATACCCTGGTAGTCCACGCTGTAAACGCTGTCGATTTGGGGATTGGGCTTTGAGCTTGGTGCCCGTAGCTAACGTGATAAATCGACCGCCTGGGGAGTACGGCCGCAAGGTTAAAACTCAAATGAATTGACGGGGGCCCGCACAAGCGGTGGAGCATGTGGTTTAATTCGATGCAACGCGAAGAACCTTACCTACTCTTGACATCCAAAGAAGAACTCAGAGATGAGTTTGTGCCTTCGGGAACTTTGAGACAGGTGCTGCATGGCTGTCGTCAGCTCGTGTTGTGAAATGTTGGGTTAAGTCCCGCAACGAGCGCAACCCTTATCCTTTGTTGCCAGCGATTCGGTCGGGAACTCAAAGGAGACTGCCAGTGATAAACTGGAGGAAGGTGGGGATGACGTCAAGTCATCATGGCCCTTACGAGTAGGGCTACACACGTGCTACAATGGCGTATACAGAGGGAAGCAATATGGCGACATGGAGCAAATCTCACAAAGTACGTCTAAGTCCGGATTGGAGTCTGCAACTCGACTCCATGAAGTCGGAATCGCTAGTAATCGCAAATCAGAATGTTGCGGTGAATACGTTCCCGGGCCTTGTACACACCGCCCGTCACACCATGGGAGTGGGTTGTACCAGAAGTAGATAGCTTAACGGAAACGGGGGCGTTTACCACGGTATGATTCATGACTGGGGTGAAGTCGTAACAAGGTAACCGTAGGGGAACCTGCGGTTGGATCACCTCCTTACCAAAATGAAGCGACTGCAAGTGTTCACACAGATTGTTTGATAAAGATTGACAAAAAGAGTGGTATTCATTAGAATATTGCTCCTAAATAAATGGACGTCGTTGAGAGCATCTTTAAATGTTGTCCCCATCGTCTAGAGGCCTAGGACATCGCCCTTTCACGGCGGTAACCGGGGTTCGAATCCCCGTGGGGACGCCATTTAAAGATGACTTTTGTTGTCTAAATTGTTCTTTAAAAAATTGGAAACAAGCTGAAAAACTGAGAGATTTTTCAAGTCAGCGATGAATAAGCAAATGATTCTGCTGATAAATAAGAAAAGTCTGAGTAGTAAAAAATCTTAACTGAACAAAAGCAGTTAAGTGTTTAGTAGTTAATATCAGTCTCGAATGTCTTATCTTTCTTTAAGATAAAGAAAGTAAAAATGTTTGAGGTTGTATGGTTAAGTGACTAAGCGTACACGGTGGATGCCTTGGCAATCAGAGGCGATGAAGGACGTGCTAATCTGCGATAAGCTTGGATGAGTCGATAAGAGGCGTTTAATCCAAGATGTCCGAATGGGGAAACCCAGTAGATGAAGAATCTACTATCACTTGTTGAATACATAGGCAAGTGAGGCAAACCGGGAGAACTGAAACATCTAAGTACCCCGAGGAAAAGAAATCAACCGAGATTCCGTGAGTAGTGGCGAGCGAAAGTGGAAGAGCCTGTCAGTAATAGCAGTTTTGTTAGAGGAATGAGTTGGGAAGCTCAGCAATAAAGGGTGATAGCCCCGTACTCGAAAACATTATTGTGGTACTAAGCTGACGACAAGTAGGGCGGGACACGAGAAATCCTGTTTGAAGATGGGGGGACCATCCTCCAAGGCTAAATACTCCTGATTGACCGATAGTGAACCAGTACTGTGAAGGAAAGGCGAAAAGAACCCCAGTGAGGGGAGTGAAATAGAACCTGAAACCGTGTACGTACAAGCAGTGGGAGCCCGAAAGGGTGACTGCGTACCTTTTGTATAATGGGTCAGCGACTTATATTTTGTAGCGAGGTTAACTGAATAAGGGAGCCGAAGGGAAACCGAGTCTTAACTGGGCGTTGAGTTGCAAGGTATAGACCCGAAACCCGGTGATCTAGCCATGGGCAGGTTGAAGATTGGGTAACACTAATTGGAGGACCGAACCGACTAATGTTGAAAAATTAGCGGATGACTTGTGGCTGGGGGTGAAAGGCCAATCAAACCGGGAGATAGCTGGTTCTCCCCGAAATCTATTTAGGTAGAGCCTTGAGCGGACACCTTCGGGGGTAGAGCACTGTTTCGGCTAGGGGTCCATCCCGGATTACCAACCCGATGCAAACTGCGAATACCGAAGAGTGATACTCAGGAGACACACGGTGGGTGCTAACGTCCATCGTGGAGAGGGAAACAACCCAGACCGCCAGCTAAGGTCCCAAAGTCTATATTAAGTGGGAAACGAAGTGGGAAGGCTTAGACAGCTAGGATGTTGGCTTAGAAGCAGCCACCATTTAAAGAAAGCGTAATAGCTCACTAGTCGAGTCGGCCTGCGCGGAAGATGTAACGGGGCTAAAATATAGCACCGAAGCTGCGGCATCAGTCGAAAGACTGTTGGGTAGGGGAGCGTTCTGTAAGCGGATGAAGGTGAATCGAGAGGTTTGCTGGACGTATCAGAAGTGCGAATGCTGACATAAGTAACGATAAAACGAGTGAAAAACTCGTTCGCCGGAAGACCAAGGGTTCCTGTCCAACGTTAATCGGGGCAGGGTGAGTCGGCCCCTAAGGCGAGGCTGAAAAGCGTAGTCGATGGGAAACGGGTTAATATTCCCGTACTTGGATAAACTGCGATGTGGGGACGGAGAAGGTTAGGTTAGCAGACTGTTGGATGTCTGTTTAAGCCGGTAGGTGGGAAGTTTAGGCAAATCCGGACTTCCTTAACACCGAGAAGTGATGACGAGTCTCTACGGAGATGAAGTAACTGATACCACGCTTCCAGGAAAAGCCACTAAGCTTCAGGTTTATCTAAACCGTACTGAAAACCGACACAGGTGGTCAGGTAGAGAATACTCAGGCGCTTGAGAGAACTCGGGTGAAGGAACTAGGCAAAATAGCACCGTAACTTCGGGAGAAGGTGCGCCGGCGTAGATTGTAATCCCTCGCGGATGAAGGTTGAACCGGTCGAAGATACCAGCTGGCTGCAACTGTTTATTAAAAACACAGCACTCTGCAAACACGAAAGTGGACGTATAGGGTGTGATGCCTGCCCGGTGCTGGAAGGTTAATTGATGGTGTTATCGAAAGAGAAGCTCCTGATCGAAGCCCCAGTAAACGGCGGCCGTAACTATAACGGTCCTAAGGTAGCGAAATTCCTTGTCGGGTAAGTTCCGACCTGCACGAATGGCATAATGATGGCCAGGCTGTCTCCACCCGAGACTCAGTGAAATTGAAATCGCCGTGAAGATGCGGTGTACCCGCGGCTAGACGGAAAGACCCCGTGAACCTTTACTATAGCTTGACACTGAACATTGAATTTTGATGTGTAGGATAGGTGGGAGCCTTAGAAGCAGTCACGCCAGTGATTGTGGAGGCGTCCTTGAAATACCACCCTTTAACGTTTGATGTTCTAACGAGGCGCCCTAATCGGGTGTTCGGACAGTGTCTGGTGGGTAGTTTGACTGGGGCGGTCTCCTCCCAAAGAGTAACGGAGGAGCACGAAGGTTTGCTAATCACGGTCGGACATCGTGAGGTTAGTGCAATGGTAGAAGCAAGCTTAACTGCGAGACAGACAAGTCGAGCAGGTGCGAAAGCAGGTCATAGTGATCCGGTGGTTCTGAATGGAAGGGCCATCGCTCAACGGATAAAAGGTACTCCGGGGATAACAGGCTGATACCGCCCAAGAGTTCATATCGACGGCGGTGTTTGGCACCTCGATGTCGGCTCATCACATCCTGGGGCTGAAGTAGGTCCCAAGGGTATGGCTGTTCGCCATTTAAAGTGGTACGCGAGCTGGGTTTAGAACGTCGTGAGACAGTTCGGTCCCTATCTGCCGTGGGCGTTGGAGAATTGAAAGGGGCTGCTCCTAGTACGAGAGGACCGGAGTGGACGCATCCCTGGTGTTCCGGTTGTGTCGCCAGACGCATTGCCGGGTAGCTACATGCGGAAGAGATAAGTGCTGAAAGCATCTAAGCACGAAACTTGCCTTGAGATGAGTTCTCCCAGTCTATAAGACTGTAAGGGTTGTTGGAGACTACGACGTAGATAGGCACGGTGTGTAAGCGGTGTGAGCCGTTGAGCTAACGTGTACTAATTGCCCGAGAGGCTTAACTATACAACCTCAAGCGTTTTTAGCATAAGCGCAAGAGAAGATAAACTAAACAAAGACACTCAGACAGCTTGTTTCGAATTAAAGAACAAAAAAACAGATAAAATCATCGACCGGATATTCTGGCGACCATAGTGCGGTAGTTCTACCTGAATCCATTCCGAACTCAGAAGTAAAATGCCGTAACGCCGATGGTAGTGTGGGGTTTCCCCATGTGAGAGTAGGGCATCGCCGGATTTTATTACCTTAGCTTATTTTAACAAGTGAGTTAAGTTAATAAATAACGAATTTGATTGATAACCATAGTGCGATAGTTCTACCTGACTCCATTCCGAACTCAGAAGTAAAATGTCGTAACGCCGATGGTAGTGTGGGGCTTCCCCATGTGAGAGTAGGGCATTATCAATCTATTAAATTTGCGGAGCGGTAGTTCAGCTGGTTAGAATACCTGCCTGTCACGCAGGGGGTCGCGGGTTCGAGTCCCGTCCGTTCCGCCACTTCTCTAAGTAAGCGAGTAAATTACTCGCTTTAACTATATGTAAATGATTACAAAGAACATATAGGGGCGTAGTTCAATTGGTAGAGCACCGGTCTCCAAAACCGGGTGTTGGGAGTTCGAGCCTCTCCGCCCCTGCCATTATTTAAGAAAACCGATTAGTGAAAGCTAGTCGGTTTTTTTGTTTTGATAAAAATTAGTGCTTACTTTTATGTTAGAATTTTGCAAAGTTTTATAATAATCTTACCGCTATATGAACAAATCTGCGACTTCTCTTGACCCGATTGTTGAGCAATTTCTTGATACCTTATGGCAAGAACACGGTCTATCTGATAACACCGTTTCTTCCTATCGTTTAGATTTAATTTTATTCATGGAATGGTTGGATGAATCACGAGCTTTCTTAACGATAGATCATCACGCTTTGCAAGAATTTTTAGGTTATCGTTTTGATCAGGGTTATAAAGCGAGTAGTTCTTTACGAATGTTAAGTTGTTTGCGTAAATTCTTTCGGTTTTTATATTTAGAAAATTATCGCAAAGATGATCCAACAGCAATGTTAGTTGCACCACGTAAACCTTCTAGGCTGCCTAAAACACTAAATGAAGAGCAAGTGATGGATCTGCTAGATAGCCCTAATCCGCTCGATCCGATTGAATTACGTGATAAAGCGATGTTGGAATTACTGTATGCAACGGGGCTACGAGTTACCGAGTTGATCTCTTTAACAACGGAAAATTTAAGTTTACGACAGGGCGTTGTTCGTATTATTGGTAAAGGTGATAAAGAGCGTTTAGTTCCACTTGGCGAAGAAGCAAGCTATTGGATCCAAGAGTTTTTTCAATATGGACGGGGGATTTTATTAAATAATGAACCCTCAAATATTGTGTTCCCGAGTAAACGAGGGCAGATGATGACTCGTCAAACATTCTGGCATCGCATCAAACATTATGCTGTTTTGGCTGGTATCGATAGTGAAAAATTATCGCCACACGTCTTACGCCACGCTTTTGCAACGCATTTAGTCAATCATGGGGCTGATTTGCGAGTTGTGCAAATGTTGTTGGGGCATAGTGATTTATCCACAACACAAATTTATACACACGTGGCAAAAGCACGTTTAAAATCGTTGCACGAGAAATACCATCCTCGTGGTTAATTAACTTTTAAAAATTTTAAGCAATATATCCCCTTTTAGAATAAGAGGGGTTCGTTCCCTTTCCCAGACAGGGATTTGATATTTCTGCCAAATTTTTTTTATTTCTTCGTGATATGTTTTACCGTATTCTTTGATTTTTCCCTGATACTTTAGATGAACAAAAAGTTTTTCTTGTTGTAATGCTTCAGAGAGTTGCAAGCGGTCAATTTTATGTGCTGTTTGGTAAATAATTTCATCTTTGGCGCGAAGGATTTGACCTAATCCATTCGGTAAAATAATGGTTTCTTGTTGCTGAATTTCTTCTGAAAAGGTGGCAACCGGCGTATAAATTGGCGTAATAAACAAACGGTTTTGATAGCGTCTTAACATTTTATCGCCCAACTGAATTTCCGGATTTTTATCCTCTTTAGCAAGAATAATATTCTGAATAATTTGTTCGAGCTGTGCCGTTGAAGGCATTAACATTTGTTGTTCTGATAACCAGAGCCTGAGCAATGCTTGTTGCTTTATTTTCGTTAAGCCTGCAAAATCTTGAATAACGAGCGTTTGCCCATCTCTATATTTTGCTAATTCTTCACTGAGTAGCTCATCTAAAAGTTGTTGTTGATGAGCAAGATGTTCACAGCTTCTCGCAACCATTCGGTTAAATTGCTCCCATTGCTCATTTAACACGGGCAATACTTTATGTCGTAAGAAATTTCTATCGTAGTCTGTTGATTGGTTGCTTTCATCTTCAATCCAGCTTAGATTTTGGCTTTGAGCGTAAGCTAAAATGTCATTTTTACTCACAGCAAGAAGCGGTCTAAAAATGGGAAATTTTTGCGAAAAATTAACCGCTTGCATAGCAGATAACCCTTTTACGCCACTCCCTCTTTTTAATGCGAGCAAGAACGTTTCAGCTTGATCATCGAGATGGTGTGCTGTCACAACGACTTCATTATGTTCCCGTGTTTCACGGATTGTTTGGTAGCGTTTTTCACGTGCTTCTGCTTCAATGCCTTTTTTGCCATTAACCTGAACATATTTAACACATAGTGGAATCGCCTGTTGCTGGCAATAATGTTGGCAAAATGCAACCCATTGATCGGCATTGGGACTTAAGCCGTGATGAACGTGAACAGCCCTTAACGGCAGTTTAAGTCGGTGTAAAAGATGCAATAGTACAACCGAATCCACTCCACCACTCAATGCCACCAAAAATGAAGGGGGGCGGGGAAAATAAGTATGGATTTGGGTTTGAAGCTGGGTAAGTAAGCCGTTTGAGTTGTGCATACAAGCAAGAGATTCTTAATTTTGTTGAAGCTATTACGATGTAGATTTCGGGCGGGGATAACCCCACCCCTACGCAAATATTTTGCCATATTGGTTTTTTAATTTATTTCCCAATACAAAATGAGCTAAAAATATTCCCTAACAGATCATCAGAGGTAAATTGCCCCGTGATTTCGCTCAGGGCATTTTGTACCATACGTAATTCTTCTGCCAGTAATTCGCCGGCAAAGAATTGAGTAAGCTGAACGTGCCCACGTTCTAAATGCTCTGCAGCAGTTTCTAAGGCTTGTAAATGACGGCGGCGTGCAAGGAAGCCTCCTTCTGTTGAGCTTTGATAACCCATAGATTGTTTCAAATGCTCACGTAATAAATCTACACCGACTTTTGTTTGTGCTGATAAGCGAATAAGGGTAAAACCGTCTTGTTGCTCAAGCCCTTCGCTTTCCCCGGATAAATCGACTTTATTACGAATAACGGTAACAGGAATGTTTTGAGGTAATTTTGCTAAAAATTCTGCCCATTCCGTTTTGAACACATCCGCTTGCTGTTCGCTACTATCAATCATCAATAGAACGTGATCGGCTTGAGCAATTTCATCCCACGCTCGCTGAATACCAATACGTTCTACTTCATCACTAGCGTCCCGTAAACCTGCGGTATCAATAATGTGTAAAGGCATTCCGTCAATGTGAATATGCTCACGTAAAACATCACGTGTGGTTCCGGCAATGTTGGTAACAATGGCCGCTTCACGACCGGCAAGTGCGTTTAATAGGCTTGATTTACCTGCATTAGGTTTGCCGGCAATCACGACTTTCATTCCTTCACGTAGAATAGAGCCTTGTTTCGCCTCTTTTCGAACATTCGCTAATTGCGTAATGATGTCATTTAATTTTGCTTCAATCTTACCATCGGCAAGAAAGTCAATTTCTTCATCAGGGAAGTCAATTGCAGCTTCTACGTAAGTCCGCAGATAAATAACAGAATCGACCAATTCATTCACTTTATTCGAGAATTCGCCTTGTAAAGATTTAAGTGCTGAGCGGGCAGCTTGCTCGCTGGTTGCATCGATTAAGTCGGCGATTGCCTCTGCTTGGGCTAAATCTAATTTGTCATTTAAAAAGGCTTGTTCAGAAAATTCGCCGGCACGGGCAATGCGAACGCCTTTTACCTCCAAAATGCGTTTAAGTAACAAATCTAAAATTACTTGACCGCCGTGTCCTTGTAATTCAAGGACATCTTCGCCGGTAAATGAATTTGGCGCTTTAAAGAAAAGTGCAATCCCTTGATCTAAAACGGTACCGTCCGTATCCATAAAGGGTAAGTAGTTTGCTAAGCGAGGTTTGAGTTCTTTGCCGACCACCGCTTTAGCAACTTCGCTGGCGAGAGGGCCAGAAACACGTAAAATTCCCACGCCGCCTCGTCCGATAGGTGTGGCTTGTGCCACAATGGTTTCTTTCATTGAATTATCCTGTTTGAGTAGGGTCTGTTTATCTTTCAAAAATAGACCGCTTGTTTGGTGTGTATTATAGCAGAAATTTAAAGGTGGATTTTGAGAGATTTTGACAAAGAAAAAAGCACGCTCAATGAACGTGCTTTTCGGAACAGGTTAATTATTTCTTACGAGTATGTAAGCCTTTTTTCTCTAATTGACGGTAGATCCACCATTGTTGAGCGATGGTAATACAGTTTGAGGTCAACCAGTAAAGTACCAAGCCAGATGGGAACCATAAGAAGAATACGGTAAACATAACTGGCATAAATGTCATCACTTTTTGTTGTACAGGATCTGCAACCGGTGTTGGTGACATTTTTTGTAATAAGAACATTGAACCACCCATTAAAAGTGGAAGAATGTAGTAAGGGTCTTGAGCCGATAAATCTTGAATCCAACCAAAGAATGGTGCGTGACGTAATTCTACCGCTTCCATAAAGGTCCAATATAATGCGATGAAAATTGGCATTTGGATTAAGATTGGTAAGCAACCGCCCATTGGGTTTACTTTCTCTTCTTTATAGAGCTTCATCATCTCTTGGCTCATACGTTGGCGATCGTCGCCGAAACGCTCACGCATCTCTTGGATGCGAGGTTGTAACATACGCATTTTTGCCATTGAGGTATATTGTGCTTTTGTTAAAGGATAAAGTAATGTTTTTACCACAATCGTGACACAGATAATCGCTAAACCCCAGTTGATCACAACTTTTTGGATATTGGTTAGTAACCAGAAAAGCGGTTTTGCGATAAACCACGCCCAACCATAGTCAGCGGTTAAATCTAAATGAGCTGCTGTTTCAGCCATCTCTTTTTGATCTTTCGGACCAGTCCAAAGATGTGTAGAAATTGTCGCATCGCTATTTGGTGCCACTGTGGTTAATGCACCACGGTAACCAATGGTCGCTACACCGTTATCAGAAACACGAGTGTAAATAGTCATTGGTTTATCTTGTTGTGGAACCCAAGCTGAAACGAAATAGTGCTGTAAGATCGCAACCCAACCGGTATTGCTTTCGATAGATAACCCACCGTTTGCAATGCCTTGTTCGGCTTTACGTTTTTTCTCATCAGCCATTTCTTGGAAAGAGTATTTTTTATAATTGGTTTCTGAAGAAGAGTAAGCACCACCTGTGTAAGTTGGCATCGTTAAACTGCCAGAGCTTTCAACTAAAGTGTGTTTTAATTGACCGTAAGGCTGAACTTCCACTGCTTCTGCAGAATTATTTTTAATGTTGAAATCAACGCCAACGTTGTAACTACCACGTTTTAACGTAAAAGTTTTGGTATAAACGACGCCATCTTTTTCAAATGTTAAAGGTACAGAAATTTCATTTTGACCATCAGCAAGTTTAAAGCTGTCAGCAGTCGTTTGGTATTGAGCACGACCATTATTGGTATCAATGCCGTTTTTACCGATTAAACCACTTTGAGCAATATAGAGTACTTTGCTATTGTCTTGTAATAATTCAAATGGGGTGTTTGAATGTAACTCTGCGTGATGTTTTAATAAATCTGAATCAATCACATCACCGCCTAGTGTATCAACGGTTAGGCGTAACACATCACTTTCAATGGTAATGGTTTTCCCTTTGCTATTGGACTCAGCCACATTTTGAGTTTGTGACGTTGCCGCAGGCACATCGCCTGATTGTTGTTGCGCTTGAATTTGAGCTTGTTTTTGCGCCTGAATTTCAGGATTGAAATCTTGTTGCCATTGGGTAAACAGCAAGAAAGAAACCAATAACAAGCCAACGACCAATAAACTACGATTTGAATTCATAGGAATTTCTCTTGTTTAGGTAAGTGGATAAAAGAAAAGCATTTTATAATAGGTTGGAGGGAGATCCAACCGCCTTTTATTGCTTTTCATGCTTTTTATATACTCAAGCGGTCAGATTTTCTAAATTTCTTGCGAAATCTCAAAAATTTAACCGCTTGATTACATTATTCGGCTTTAGGTTGTTTCTCTAAGACTTTCGTTGAAAGGCGGGCGGTTGCACACAAATGTCCGTGTTCATCTTTTGTATCAATTTGCCAAACGTGAACTTCTCGTCCGAGTTTAAGAGGATAGGCTCGTGCAATGGCTTTATGCCCCTGTTTGATCGCTTTTAAGTGGCTGATGTTTAATTCCATACCAACGGCGATTTGATTTGCTTCGCAAACAAGCAGAGAACCTGCATTTGCAACGGTTTCCGCTAGCGTGGCGGAAATACCGCCGTGCAATACACCAAATGGCTGCATGGTTTTTTCATTGACGGTAAGTTGAGCTTCAATCCAATCTTCGCCAATTTCAGTAAATTCAATGCCTAAATGCCCGACTGCGTTACCTTGGCATAATTCATTAAGTTGTTCAACGGTGGCGGTTTGTTTCCAAATTGATGTCATTATTGTTCCTTTATTTATGTTAAGAAACAACCTAGCACGAGCTGTGCTAGGTTCGTTAAGCCCAGCCCCTCTGGGGCTGAATGGAAGAGCCGCAGAGCGGCTCAGATTAAGTAACCCTATACGGCTCGTATAGGGTTTGTCCTCTTTTGTAAAGAAGGGAATTCGTCAAGTTACAACACCTCAAGTAAAGCCTGAATAGGGTGTTTGATGACTTGATGTTCCATTCGTTTTACTTGCGAGCGGCAAGAATAGCCGGTTGCTAAACAACGCTCAAGCGGTTTATTTTGCAATTTTTGTTGCCAAGATTGTTGATAAATGGCTTTTGACATCGCTAAATGGCGGGTTTCGTGTCCAAATGTACCAGCCATGCCACAGCAGCCTACGTTTTCATTTACAAGCGTTTCGCCAAAGTGAGCAAAAATCGTTTGCCACTCTTTTGTAGAAGCCGGTAGTTCGGTAGCTTCCGTACAATGGGCAAATAAATGCCACGGTTGTTTATCCGAAATGGCTTTTTGATAGGCGGCAAAATGTCCATTTTGAACATTCTCTTTTAACCACTCGTGAGCCAATAAAACGTTAAAATTGCCACGTTTTTCTTTTAATACATCACGGTATTCATCACGGTAAAGCAAGGTAAGTGCAGGATCTACCGCAACCATCGGCAAGCCTAATTTTGCAATGCGATTTAAAAAATCAGCTTGGTTTTGGGCTGTTTTGGCAAATTTACGTAAGAAACCTTTGATGTGTTGTGCTTTTCCGCTCGGCTTAAATGGCAACACAATAGGTTTAAAACCAAGTTTTTGTACGAGTTGCACAAAGTCAGCAACCACTTTTGCATCATAAAAAGTGGTAAACGGATCTTGAACAATCAATACCGTTTTGCAATCTTTTGCAGAAAAATGACCGCTTGCAGCTTGTTTTTCTAAGCTTTCTAATGTTTCGCCCTGATAACCGATTTCAACAAGTTGTTGGTTAAGTGTCGGCACAGATAATGCAGGCAAATAGGTCATACCAATGGTTTTATTGGCTACTGTTTCTGCTAATTTACTGGTGCTAAAGAAGTTGAAGAATTTAGGGGCTTTCGCCATATAAGGCGCGATAAACTCTAAGTTTGACACCACGTAATCTTTTGTCGGGCGTAAATAACGAGCGTGGTATAGCTCATTAAATTGCGAACGGAAGGTTGGTACGTCAATTTTTATCGGGCATTGGCTTGCACAGGCTTTACACGCAAGACAGGTATCCATTGCCTGTTTAACTTCGTGAGAAAAATCGTATTCTCTCTGTTTGTTCCACGTATTGCGGATTTTGGCAACAAAGTCCGATAATTTGACCGCTTGTTTTTCGTCTTTGAAAATTAACGCTTCAGGCGAAACATTTTGCACTGCTAATAAACGTAGCCATTCACGAATTAAGGTCGCTCTGCCTTTTGGCGAATAAAGGCGGTTGCCACTCACTTTCATTGATGGGCACATTGTGCTATGCACATCAAAGTTAAAGCATAGCCCGTTACCATTACAATTCATTGCGCCTTTAAATGCTTCACGCACTTGGATTGGAATTTGGCGGTCAAAATCGGCACGCATTTGCGAGTCGATAGCATAAAGTTGGGCATCGCTTTCGAGTGGGGTACAGATTTTACCCGGGTTAAGACGATTTTGCGGATCAAATAGCTGCTTCATATAGCGTAGTTCTCGCCAAAGTTTTTCGCCAAAGAAGCGTTCGCCATAGTAAGCTCGCATGCCTTTACCGTGTTCTCCCCAAATTAACCCACCATATTTATAGGTTAATTCAACAACTTGATCTGAAATGGCTTTAAAGGTTTTGACTTGCTCAAGATCGCATAAATCCAATGCAGGGCGAACGTGCAAGACGCCGGCATCTACGTGCCCAAACATACCATAAGAGAGCTGATAGCTATCTAATAACGCACGGAATTCCACAATATAATCTGCAAGATTTTCTGGCGGTACAGCCGTATCCTCAACAAAAGCAATAGGTTTTGCCCAGCCTTTAGCGTTACCGAGTAAACCTACGGCTTTTTTACGCATCGCATAGATTTTTTCGATAGAGTCTAAGTCATGGCAGACTTGATAGCCAATAATACCGGCTTCGTTTTTTGCCATTTTTTCATCAAGCGCCAGACACAAAGCAGACACTTGTGCTTCGATTTCCGCTTGGTTACTAGACGCATATTCCACAATATTGATGCCTAAAATCGGGTTGTGAGGATCTTCTGTCAGCAAATCGGAAACAGAATGCCACACAATATCTTGTTTCGCTAAATTGAGTACTTTGGAATCCACTGTTTCTACCGAAAGAGCCTTCGCCTGTAACATAAAAGGCGCAGAGCGTAATGCGGCATCAAAAGAGTTATATTTAATGTTGATTAAGGTACGATATTTAGGAATAGGCAATAAATTCAGTTTAGCTTCACAGATAAAAGCAAGAGAGCCTTCTGAACCGGTCAAAATACGTGTGAGGTTAAATTCACTTTCATCATCATTGAACACATTTTTTAAATCATAGCCGGTAATAAAACGGTTCAGTTGCGGGAGATCGGCAAGCACCTGTGATCGAACCTCTCGGCAACGACTAAAAACTTCTTGATGAAGCTGTTTACCTAAAGGCGATAAATTAAGGTGTTCTAAATTTGCAAAAAAATTATCGGTTTTGACCGCTTGTGTTTCTAGAATTTCGCCATTGATTAACACTGATTTAAGGGCTAAAACGTGATCAGAGGTTTTGCCATATTGCAATGAACCTTGCCCGGAGGCATCCGTGTTAATCATTCCACCTAAAGTGGCTCGATTACTGGTAGAGAGTTCTGGGGAGAAAAATAATCCATAAGGTTTGAGGTATTTGTTAAGCTGATCTTTAACGACACCGGCTTGCACTCGAACCCAGCGCTCTTCAACATTGAGTTCTAAAATCTGGTTCATATGCCGTGAGAGATCAATAATAATATTGTTATTAAGTGATTGTCCGTTAGTTCCAGTGCCTCCACCTCGAGGCGTGAATGTTAAGGACTGAAATTCCGGCTTTTGAGCGAGTTTGGTTAGAATAACAATATCAGATACCGTTTTAGGAAATAAAATCGCCTGTGGAATTTGTTGATAAACACTATTATCGGTGGCTAATGATAAGCGGTCGGCATAGCTACTGGCGATATCGCCGCTAAAATGTTGGCGGATAAGTTCCTCTAAATAGCGTTGAACCAGCGGATTTTGTTGTGGGATATTGGATAGTCTAGGAATCATGATTTGTTCCTCTTATTATAAGAATAGATGAAGTGAATCTTAACAAGAAATCGATCGCTTGGAAATTACGAACGTATTTATATTTAAGAATTTAATAGGCTTAAAAAAACTCTTTTTGGCTAAATAGTAATCAAACGAGCGGCTTGAGACGGTAAAATAATCAAAAAAGGCATTGATTTAAACAAATCTTCTTTGGATAATATGCGCTATTCTTGCCCATCTTCTTAAGGACAAGAATGGAGTGAGAGATATTTTAGCTCATATCTAAAGTAAAAGCTCTTTTGCTTTTTTATAAATATGACATAAAATATACTCGAAATTTCACTTTCTTAAGTCTTTCGATATTCTCTGAGAAGATGAAAGGCGTGGTTAAGACTCAATACTAAATTAGTATTAGTTATTGAAATGTTTTATGTATATATGATGACAAATTAGAGGGTCATTAAAATGAAAAAATCATTAGTTGCATTAGCAGTATTAGCTGCATCAGCAGTAGCAACAGCAGCACCACAAGAAAATACTTTCTACGCAGGTGCAAAAGCTGGTTGGGCGTCATTCCATGACGGTTTAACTCAATTTGACTCTAAAGATGGTGGCGCTTTCGGCATTAACCGTAACTCTGTAACTTACGGCGTATTTGGTGGTTACCAAATCTTAAACCAAAACAACTTTGGTTTAGCAGCTGAATTAGGTTATGACTACTTTGGTCGTGTTCGTGGTAATGAAGGTGAAAGACGTGCTGCTAAACATACAGCTCACGGTGCTCACTTAAGCTTAAAACCAAGCTATGAAGTAATTCCTAACTTAGATGTTTATGGTAAAGTAGGTGTAGCATTAGTTCGTAATGATTACTGGACTCAAGCTACAGTTGTTAAAGCTGATCGTGAGAAAGCTCATAACTTAAAACCATCTCTATTATTAGGTGCTGGTGTTGAGTATGCAATTTTACCAGAATTAGCAGCTCGTGTTGAATATCAATACTTAAATCGTGTAGGTAACTTAGATAAAGCTATCGAAAAAGCGAATGGTGCATGGAGAAATACTCAATATAGCCCAGATATTCATTCAGTATCTGCAGGTTTAAGCTACCGCTTTGGTCAAGGTGCAGCGCCAGTTGCAGCACCAGAAGTTGTATCTAAAAACTTCTCATTCAGCTCTGATGTATTATTTGCATTCGGTAAATCAAGCTTAAAACCAGCAGCAGCTCAAGCTTTAGATGCAGCGAACAACGAAATCAATGCATTAGGTTTAGCGAACCCAGCAATCCAAGTAAATGGTTATGCTGACCGTATCGGTAAACAAGCAGCTAACTTAAAACTTTCACAACGTCGTGCAGAAACAGTAGCTAACTACTTAGTTTCTAAAGGTCAAAACGCAGCGAACGTGACTGCAGTAGGTTACGGTTCAGCTAACCCAGTAACTGGCAACACATGTGATGCAGTGAAAGGTCGTAAAGCATTAATCGCTTGCTTAGCACCAGATCGTCGTGTAGAAGTTCAAGTACAAGGTTCAAAAGAAGTAACTATGTAATATAGTTAAGTTCTAATGGTGAACTTAGAAGGCCCATAGCACACGCTATGGGCTTTTTTATATCCGATTAGTGTATTTTTTGCTCTGTAGAAGTGTTTTGATTGGATTTATATTTTTTATTTGCTAAAATAATAGGCGTAATAAGGGTTTTAAATTTTTATAAAATTTAAAAATAAGTTGTGCCTTCGTGGCATATCTCATTGATGATTACATAGTAAGAGGACATCAATATGAAAAAATCATTAGTTGCATTAGCAGTATTAACTGTATCGGCAGCAGCAACAGCAGCACCACAAGAAAATACTTTCTATGCAGGTGCAAAAGCAGGTTGGGCATCATTCCATGATGGTATTAAGCAATTAGATGCTACACACTATAATAATGAAGCTGGTTACGGAATTAATAAAAACTCTGTAACTTATGGTGCTTTTGCTGGTTATCAAATCTTAAACCAAAATAAATTTGGTTTAGCAACAGAAGTTGGTTATGAGCAATTTGGTCGTGTACGTGGTCACCAAAATACTCAAGCTGGTAGTGAAAAACAAACATTTAAACATTCTGCACACGGTACAACTATCGCATTAAAACCTAGCTACGAAGTGTTACCAGATTTAGATGTTTATGGTAAAGTGGGTATTGCATTAGTAAATAACCGTTACAAAACAGTAGATGTTCAAACTAAAGAACCAACAAAAACAAGTCGTTTCCAAAGTTCATTAATTTTAGGCGCAGGTGTTGAGTATGCAATTACTCCAGAATTAGCAGCACGTGTTGAATATCAATGGTTAAATAATGCAGGTAAAGCAAGTCAAGCGACTCTTGATCGTATGGCTCGCCAATCAGATGCTCAAGTAACTGATTATCGTCCAGATATCAGCTCTGTATCTGCAGGTTTAAGCTACCGCTTTGGTCAAGGTGCAGCACCAGTTGCAGCTCCACAAGTTGAAACTAAAAACTTCTCATTCAGCTCTGATGTATTATTTGCGTTTGGTAAATCAAACTTAAAACCAGCTGCGGCGCAAGCTTTAGATGCTGCAAATAATGAAATCAATGCGTTAGGTTTAGCGAACCCAGCAATCCAAGTAAATGGTTATACAGACCGTATTGGTAAAGAAAAATCTAACTTAAAACTTTCACAACGTCGTGCAGAAACAGTAGCTAACTACTTAGTTTCTAAAGGTCAAAACCCTGCAAATGTAACTGCAGTAGGTTATGGTGAAGCAAATCCAGTAACTGGCAACACTTGTGATGCAGTGAAAGGTCGTAAAGCATTAATCGCTTGCTTAGCACCGGATCGTCGTGTAGAAGTTCAAGTTCAAGGTTCAAAAGAAGTAACTATGTAATATAGTGACTTTTGAGTCAATAATATAAGAAACGCCCATCAAATGATGGGCGTTTTGCTATGCCTGATTTGCTATTTGAGCAAATCTTTTAAGGTTGTTTTCATTTTAGAGACCTGTTCTAAGTAAAGCTCTTTGTTTTCTAACTCATCAATGAGATGTAATACCGCTTGAGATAAAGTCATTTCCTTCTCGTTGGCATATTTGGAAAGTTGTAACCAACTGGCATACTCTAAATCAATTGATTTTTTCTTTGTAGAAAGTTTTTCAGCATTAAAAAAGCGTTTACGTCTTGCTCGAATAGATTGACGCATTTTTTTACGTTGCTCAGCCGTCATTTCACTTTTAATCCATTTCTCAATTTCTTCAGGCTGGTGTTGTAATGTCGTAAGATACTGGATTTTGAGATCAATCATACTTGATTCAGCATACTTTGTAATATTTTCCCCTTCACGATGCTTTTTTAGTAAATACTTCCATTTCCAATTTGCTTCTTGTGCCTCTAATTTTTGGTATCTCATATTATTCTCTTTATTTTCTATTTTGAATTTTAGGCAAGTATAGCGGAATTTTGTATAATAAACCAAATTTCTATTATGAGGCTTATTTGTGACTTTATCCCCTTTGGCTTGGCAAGATCTTACTCTAACGTATCATTTTGATAAGCAGACTAAAGATGTTTCTTTTTTTGATTTCCAAACAAATGCACAACGTGCCATTGAGCAATTTATTCAAGCTCAATCTGGCGCATTACTTGTGATGAAAACAGAATCCTTCCCTGAATATATTGAGGAAATTCGAGATTATTTTCATCAAAAGCAATCTACGCCGGTTGTGATTAAAACAGAGTTTACCAGACGGCATTTATTTGGATATAGCCTTTTTCTTGAAAAAGAGAATAAGGTGGAAACGCTTGAGGGTGCAATTCAAGCTGCAGAGCAAGGTATCTTAATTCTGAATCTGAAATCTTTGCTACTTGACATCACGCAATGGGATAAATTAAAGCAGGCTTTATTATTTGGTTATTATGAGCAGCATATGGCGAATGATATTCCAAAGTTGCTTCCTCCGATTCAAACACAATTTAAATTAGTGTTGTTGGGAAGCCGAGAAGATATTTCATTATTAGCCGAATATGACAATGATTTATACCAATTTGCTCAATATACGGAAATTGAATCTTATTTAAACGTCAATGAAGCGACATTAGCTCAATGGGGAAACTATGTTTGTTGTTATGCTCAAAAGCGATTTAGCAAAACCTTTAAGCCTAACGCACTCGAACAACTATTGCAGTATTACGTGCGGGAGAGCGAAAGCCAACATTTGATTTCAATTTCGCCTACTTTGTTGAAAAAACATTTATCCGGACTTGCAAATTTTTACGCAAATCAGACCGCTTTTTCTAATATCAGCACCTATTTTGATGAAATAGAGGAACAGTCCGCCGTTCTAAGTCGCTATACTTTACAGGATATACTGACTAACCAACTTTATATCGAAACGGATGATGAGGAAATTGGGCAAATTAATGGCTTATCAGTAATTGAGTTTGATGGCGTACCACATGCTTTTGGCGAACCTTTACGTATTAGCTGTAATGTGCAATATGGCGATGGGGAAATTACGGATATTGAACGTAAAGTTGAGCTCGGCGGAAATCTTCATTCTAAAGGGATCATCATTGCGCAATCCTGCTTGGCGAATTTACTAGAATTTCCTACGCAGTTACCTTTCTCTGCTTCACTCGCATTTGAGCAATCTTACGGTGAAGTTGATGGCGATAGCTCTTCTTTAGCTATTTTCTGTGTATTAATCAGTAGTTTGGCAAAATTACCTATCCAACAATCTTTAGCGGTTACGGGCTCAATAGACCAATTTGGTAATATCTTGAGTGTGGGGGGCGTTAATCAAAAAATTGAAGGCTTCTTTAATCTATGTAAGGCGAGAACGCTTACAGGAAAACAAGGGGTTATTATTCCTGCGGTTTGTGTTTCTCATTTAAGTTTAAAGTCAGAAGTGATTGAAGCGGTAAAAAATAAGCAGTTCAATATCTGGCCAGTGGAAAGTGTGTTTGATGCGTTAGACATTTTATTTGATCGACCATTTTATGATGAAGAAAATCGTTCAGAAAGCGAAAAACCTTCGCTCTTTAGCTTGATTCATCAAACGATAGAGCAGAACCAGCAAGCAGAATCTGGGTATTCTTTATTTGAAAAGCTTTATCGTTATTGGAAGCGTAACTGATCCGACAAGTTTAGCTTACACTTGTACGCCAATTTAAAAGCCTGTACTATCTACCTTAATTGATTATATTAAATAAGGTCTGATAGTCAGGCTTTTTCATTTATCTTACAGGATGATAAAAATATGGACACATGTACGCCAAACATTAAATCAAATTATAGCTACGAAGACTTACTTGCTTCAGGGCGAGGTGAGCTTTTTGGGAAAGAAGGCCCACAACTTCCGGCTCCTTCCATGTTGATGATGGATCGTATAACCAGTATGCTAGAAAATGGTGGGGAATTTGATAAAGGTTATATTGAAGCTGAGCTTGATATTCATCCTGATTTACCATTCTTTGGCTGCCACTTTATTGGTGATCCCGTTATGCCAGGCTGTTTAGGTTTAGATGCAATGTGGCAATTAGTGGGCTTTTTCCTCGGTTGGGTCGGAGGTAAAGGCAAAGGGCGTGCATTAGGTGTTGGGGAAGTGAAATTCACAGGACAAATTTTGCCAACTGCAAAAAAAGTGATTTACCGTATCAATATGAAGCGTGTCATTAACCGCAAATTAGTGATGGGTTTAGCAGATGGTCAGGTTGAAGTGGATGGTAAAGTGATTTATACCGCAACAGACCTAAAAGTGGGCTTATTCCAAGATACTTCTGCGTTCTAAGCGATTTATTTTTGCGATCACGCTCGAAAAGTTGAATTTTTCAAATTTACATCCTTTCTAAAAAAGCACATAGTATTTCTCAAAATGATGACAGAGAAATACTATGTTGCGATCTTTTACTCTTATTGAAATTCTGATTACGTTTTCTTTACTCGTTATTTCTCTCTTTTTTATTTCGCCAGTTATTTTTAATTTGAATGATAAATATGCATTACAACAAGAAATTGCGAATATTCAATCTTTTATTTATCAGATTCAAACAAAAGCGCGTTATACCAAAAAAAGTTTTTCTTTAACTATTTCACAAGATAGTCAAGAAAAGCGTTGGTGTATTATTGCAATTCAAAAATCTAGTTCGAAGCAAATTATTTGCGACTGTTTGCACTTAAATAGCTGTGTATTAAATGATGAATATTATCTTTATCAAAATCAGCATCAGAATGTGCTATTAAAGAATAAAAGTTTATATCCTAAATCATTTATTAACATAGATGGTTTAGCAGCAAGATTAGAATCTAAATGTATCAATATCAGTCGAAATAAAGTGAGTCAAATTTTACAGTTTGACCAATGGGGACGAGTTTATGTTATGCCGGAAAATAAACGTAGCACCTGCAAAGATTAAAGGGGGAAGATTCTCTGCATTTAGCTTAATAGAGATATTAATTTCGTTGGTATTAGGGAGCTTATTACTTTTATCGCTCAGTGCCTTATATAGTCAATTCTTAATCTCACAAATTAAGCAAGATGAACGCTTATTGCTACAAAAAGAAGCACACCAGCTGATCAATTACTTCCAACAACATATTCAACATTTGGGTTATCAAGGGCAAGCAAGAGCAGATAGCAATTTTGCTCTTTTTGAACAAAATGGGCAGCGTTATGCTTTAGTAAAACCAAGTTGTTTTGTCTTTTTCTATGATTTAAATAATGATGGTTGTTTGGGAAAACGTGCTACAAAAAATACCGCTTGTACTCAAGGTGAGTTAAATAATACAAAGGAACTTGCAAAAGAAATTTTTGGTTTTAAATTAGAAAATAAAGAGATTTATCTTTATGCCGATAATCAACTTATTAATTGTTCTCGAGAACAATGTAAAAGCCTTTTAAGTAGCTGCGGAAATAGTTGGACAAAATTAACATCCAGTGAGTTATTTCAGGTAACGGATCTCGCTTTTTCGTGGAAAAAGCAAGACCAACTTTTACAAATTGATCTTGCTCTCGACTCTGTGAAATCGCCACAAATCAATTATCGTGTCACTGCTTATACTTATATTTTAAATACCTTATGATGAAATTAAAGATAGAAGCCTCGGCTCTTTTTGTTTCGCTTATTTTAATCAGTAGTTTGTTGGCATTCATTTTTATGACAAAGGAAGTGTGGTTGAATCAAGAAAATGCTGCGCTTTATTATTACAAGCGGTATCTTTCCGACAAATTTTTACTAAAAGAACAGCTTGCTGAAGGTAGTGATTGTGCGGAGTATAAAGCGAATTTTGTTGAAAAAAATCTTGGCTATATAACATATCACTATCAATGTGAAAAACAGAGTTTATTTATTCAGAAACCCACCAAAGAGAAATATATTGCGTTTACCGATATTCAGGATTGGTTGGCGTTAGATAAATTTCAATCGGAGATTTACTATATTCGTTCTTTGAAAGAGCTCCCAGCAAGTAGCGAGCAAGATCCAAAAATTGTGGTCGCCCAAAATCGTATCGATGAAAAAATCGAAGAGAATTTTTATGGGATTATTATTACACAGGACTATTTTGATATTACCGGTACAAAGAAAATCTACGGCACGTTATATTCCGGGTTTGATAATGAAAGAGAAGAGCGGAATCTCACATTTAAACGCAGTGTGATTGATAATTTAGACCAAAAATACTCCATCTGGCGAGAATTGCCTTATACAAGGAATATATTAAATGATCCGTAACAAAATAAAGGCGGAAACCTTTGTTTCCCTTTTGGTGGTATTGGCATTGTTTGCTATGATTTGGTTAAGTTATACCGCTTGGTTACAAACACAATCACAAAAACAGAGCCAGCTATATCAAGAACAGCAAGCCTTACAGATCGTTGAAAACCAGCTTGCATTGCAAATGGTGGGGATGACGTGTGAATCTCAGGTTCAGCAGAACCAGTTGGTATTTCATATTCAATGTTCTTCGAATGTGATAACCGTAAAATATCCACAAGGGCAGGTGACGGTAAAAAAATCGAACAGCAAAACAAATTGAATCTCCCTGTAAATTCAAGCACAATAGCTCATTCAATAAGGGGCTTGTATGTTTACGGTTTATTATTCTAATCAGCTTACGGCATTAGCCGAAATGCTTATTCATCATCAAAAGGTTAATTCGAACGAAGATCCATTCCAATCAGAAACCATTTTGGTGCAAAGTGTCGGCATGGCACAATGGCTACAAATGCAAATTGCGGAAAGCATGGGCGTTGCAGGAAACTATGAATTCCCATTTCCAACCAGTTTTTTATGGCAACAATACCGCCTGCTTTTTCCTCATCTCCCTAAAGAAAATATTTTTGAACGTGGTGTGATGACATGGCGCTTGATGCGGATTATCCCTTCTGTTCTTGAACGTCTGGAATTTCAAGGCTTGCGTGCTTATTTAACGCACGATAAAGAGCAAGACTCACTCAAGCTGTATCAATTAGCCACGAAAATTGCTGATTTATTTGACCAGTATTTAGTTTATCGTCCTCATTGGCTTGTCTATTGGGAAAATGGACAATGGCAAGAGGTTGTTAGAGAAATTCAGAGCCAACCTTTTTCTACAAACCTTCAAACAGGCATACAAGAGAATGTTCATTGGCAAAGCCTCTTATGGAATATGCTCATCGAAGATACCCGAAAAGATTACGATGAGTTGTTATTTACCACTTCTCATCGAGCTTACTTACAACAAAAATTCTTCGACAAGCTCGAAGATTTAACTGAAGAAGAGTACAAAAAATTACCTAAGCGTATTTTTGTTTTTGGTATTTCTTCCCTCCCGACAACACAATTTGCGACACTCTTAAAATTAAGTGAGTATTGTGATGTACATTTATTTTTCTTAAACCCAAGCCAAATGTATTGGGGCGATAGTATTGAAAATGTCGCTTTAGAAAAAATAGCGCTCAAGCAACAATTATCGGAAACAGAAATTCAGCAATTACTTGCTCAACAAGGCAATCAGTTGTTATCAATGTGGGGAAAACAAGGGAGAGACTTTTTTGATCAACTTGCTGAATACTCGCCTGAGCCAATTGAATTGTTCTTTGAAAATGATCAAGAGAGTAATTTATCTCGCTTAAAACAAGCCATTTTAAATAATGATAATCCGAGCTATCTTGAGTTAGAAAACGACAATTCCATTCAAATTCATAATTGCCATAGTGCGATGCGAGAAGTGGAAGTATTACAGAATCAGCTCCTTCACTTATTTGAGCAAAATCCGCACCTTTCTCCAAAAGATATTATTGTGATGGCGGCGGATATTGAACAATATGCACCTTACATCAATGCGGTCTTTTCTCGTTATGGACGGGAAGATGCACGTTATATTCCTTTTACCATCTCGGATCAAAAAATTAGCCAAGTTGATCCTGTGATTTCCAGTTTTCTCGTCATGCTTAAATTAAGGGATAGCACCTTTAGTGCAGAAGCTTTGCTTGATTTATTAGAAGTGGAGGCGATAGGACAACAATTTGGTTTTAACCGTGAAGATTTAACCTGTTTACGCCATTGGATAAAAGAAAGTGGTATCCGCTCAACATTAACCATCGAGCAAGAAAATGGTTGGCAAAACTATAACTCTTGGGAAAATGGATTAGATCGCTTGTTATTAGGTAGCTGCTTAAAAGAAGAAAATGGCATTTGGCAAAACACGATTGCCTTTAACGAAAGTTATGGATTATCCGCAGAACGTGTCGGGAAATTAGCAGAATTTATTGAAAAACTGACCGCTTGGTCGGTGCTGTCTTTAGAATCGCATCCGATTTCTACATGGAAGCAAGCGTTAGAGGATCTCGTTAAGGCAGTTTATCAAGAAAATGATGCGAGCAATGATGCGTTATTCCTAATTCAGCAAGAATTAGAAGCACTTGAAGCATTGGTTTTACAAGCTAAATTTGATGAACCGGTTGCTTTTGAGGTCATTGAGCGAGCTTTACAAGATCGCCTAAATAGCCAGTCTCATGTGATGCATTTTATGACAGGAAAAGTGAATTTCTGTACTCTACTTCCAATGCGTGCGATTCCATTTAAAGTGGTGTGCTTGTTGGGAATGAATGAGGCAGATTTTCCTCGTCAGCCGGTGATCAATAGCTTTGATTTAATGCAATATCACCCACGAAAAGGGGATCGAGCAAGACGTGAAGATGATCGCTACCTCTTTTTAGAAGCGCTACTTTCTGCCGAGGAGGTGTTTTACATCAGCTATGTTGGCAAATCCTTAGTGAAAGATGAAGAGAGAGAACCTTCTGTTCTGGTAAGTCAGTTCGTAGATTATTTAGCGAAGTATTACTCGCTCTCTTTGGAACAAGAGCACCCAATGAATGCGTTTAGTGAGCGTAATTTTAAATCGGGTTATGTTTCTTATCACAAAGAATGGCTCGAATTTGCGCAACAAGCGGTTGAATCTCACGACTTTTTTGCAAAATCTCTCCCGGAAAATAGTGAATTACCAAAGGAAATTGAGCTTGATGAACTTATTGCCTTTATTCAAAGTCCAACAAAACAGTTCTTTACACGCAATTTAGGCATTTATTTCCGAGAAGAAGATGATGAGATTGAAGATACAGAACATTTCTCACTCTCTAAACTTGATGAATATCAGCTAACGGCGCAATTACTCACAACATCCAGTGAAATGACATCGCCCTTTTTTGAAAAGGAAACGTTAAAAGGAAATATCCCCGTTTTGAATTTTGGCAAACTTACTCAAACGGAATTGACGAACCGAATTCAAGATATGCGAGTAGAACTGGCGGAATATTTAAAAGGGGAGAGCGACATTTTGCCGTTTTCACTTCAATGTGCGCAAGTTGAAATCGTTGGCAATTTACCAAATCTTTTTGGACAAGAACTGGTTTTATGGCGAGTCGGAAAATTACGAGATAAAGATACCATCAAATTATGGATTTATTTCTTAATTTTAACTCTGTTAGAAAAAACTTTTGCTTTAAAAATGTATACATTAGAGGGCGATAAACTGACTTGTTTTACCTTTAAGACTATTGAAGTATCACAAGCGAAAGAAATATTAGAAATATATGTTAAAGCATTTCTAAAAAATAAATCAACTTTAACGATAGCCGTTACTCAAGATCTGGAAAATTATTTCAAAAAAATGCCACAAGAAAATATCGAAGAATACTGCTATCAGAGTTTAGTGAAATTATCTGAAGGGTTAAATGATGAAGCGAGTTATTTAAAAAGAATACTAACGCAATCATCTCTGATTGATTATCAAGCTGTTCATCAAAATACTTTAGATTGGTTTGCACTTATGCAAGAAAGTAAGAGGAGAAAAGAGGAATGAAGAAAACTTTAATAAATCGTTCTATTCGCTATGCGATCTATACTTTTTTATTAGCGACACAAATTACCCCAACCACATTAGCAAAAAATATGGAAAATCCGGCCGCTAATATCACGGAAATCGCCGGTTCATCATTAGGCTTTGAGTTGATTAAAACCACAATCAATAAAAGCCCAAATGATAAAGCGTTATACCAAGCGATTACCCTGAAAAACGGTATGACAGTGTTGCTTATTTCAGATGAGAAAGCGAATAAATCCTTAATGTCGGCAGCCATTCCGGTTGGCTCGATGGAAGACCCCATTACCCAGCAAGGGCTTGCTCACTATCTGGAACATATGATTTTAATGGGGTCAAAGCATTATCCTGAAACGAATAGCTTTGATAAATTCTTGAATGAAAATGGCGGCTATAACAATGCTTCAACCGCTCCTTATCGAACGGCTTATTATTTTGAAGTGAATAATAATGCTTTTGACGAAGCGGTTGCCCGCTTTGCAGATACCTTGGCGTTTCCGCTACTTTCTGAAAGCAATGCCAAGAAAGAAGTGAATGCCGTGAATGCAGAAATGGTGCGGGCGAAATCGAATGATAGCTATTTATTGCATAGTGTAAATCTTGCCACTGCAAACCCCGCTCACCCAATGACAAAATTTGCCGTTGGGAATAATGAAACGCTTTCCGATAAACCAAACAGCAAATTACAAGATGAGCTGATTGCCTTTTATCAAAAATATTATTCAGCCAATTTATTTAAAGCGGTACTTTATTCTAATCAATCTATTGAACAATTAGCCAAATTGGCAGAAAAGACTTTAGGAAAAATGGAAAATAAACAGCTCGAAAAACCTAAAGTCAATGTGCCGTTATTTAGAAATGAAGATAAGGGTGTAATCATTCATTATAAACCTCTTCAGCCTGAAAAATTATTATCTATTTCATTTGATATGCCGAATGATGAAGATAAATTTAAACATAAAACAGGCGAATATCTCGCTTATATTTTTAGCAATAATACCGAAGGAACACTTTCTGATTATTTAATCAAACAAGGCTTATCCGATAGTGGTGTTGAGGCACAAAGCGATCCTAATTTTAGCCGTAATCGTGGTGAGTTTACGTTTTATGTCGCACTCACTGAAAAAGGGTTAAAAGAAAAAGATAAAATTATTTCTCTCATTTTTCAGCAAATTGAAAAAGTAAAAAAAGAAGGCATTAAAGAAAATTATTTTAATGAACTAAGAGAGAGTCTAAAACAAGAGTTTACCCATTTACAGGTCGAAAAAGATAGCACTTATATCGAGACGTTGGTAGAAAAAATGCTCTTTTATCCGACCGAACATCTGCTTGATGAAAGTTATCTTGTAGAACAAATGGATACAAAAGCCATTGAAGAGAAGCTATCAGCAATGACACTTGATAACGCACGTATCTTATTGGTTGAAGAAAATGCTAAAACCGATAAATTCTCGCCTTATTATCGAGCAGGTTATGCGATTGAAAAAATTACAGAAGCACAGAAAAAACAGTGGCTGGATTTCAGTCAAAATCCTTCAATTAACTTACCGGCGTTAAACCTTTATTTCGCTACAGATTTTTCGCTGATCAAAAAAGAACAACGAGAAGCGCCTGAATTAGTCGCGCAGGCGCAAGGCGAAAGAATTTATGCGATGGCAAGCCGGTATTTCAGTGAAGATCCGAAAGCACGTATTGCTCTTAATTTTTCTATTATGCCAAGAACCGATGATTTGAAAGAGAGCATTAGCGCTACGATTTTAAGTTATATGAATAATCTGGCGCAAACGCAGTTGAATTTCCAAGCCTCCGTTGCCGGCATTAACACAGAAATTACTACATCGGCAAATGGAATGACGCTACAAACGGAAGGTTATACTCAGCATTTACCTAAATTGATCGTGGATTATTTAACCCGTTTTAGCCAATTTGATTTAAATGAAAAATTCCTTGCGCAGGCTAAGCAACGATTGATTGAAGCGCTTGATGGTAAGAAAACCGCAAACAGCTTAAATCAAGCGAATGAAATCTTTGCGAATTTTGCAAGTTACCCTTATTTTGAGGAAGACAAACAGCGCAAAATGATTGCGGAAATCACGTTAGCGGATATTCAAAAAATCCGTGAAAAACTGCTTTCACAAGCCACTGGGCTAAAAGTGCTATCGGTGGGGAATTTATCGGATCGCCAAGTAGAAAATCTCTCCAAAGAAGTAACGAAAGTGATCCAAAATAAAAATACGGCATTGGCAAAATATCGTTATTTAGACATCAATCAAAGTTCACGCAAGCTCAATGTTGTGAAAAATGTGCCAAATGAAGATAACGCCTTATCTATCGCTTTTATGGCGAAAGATTACGCAGAGATGGACAGCTACGTGCGAGCGCTCTTCTTAAAAGATGTGATTTCTCGCTGGTATTTTGATGATCTTCGCACCAACAAACAGCTCGGTTATGTGGTTTATGCGACCAACGGACGCATTGGCACAACCTCCGGCTTACGCTTTATGGTGCAAAGCCCGAATACTTCGCCTAAAGGGATTATGGAACATAACCAACGCTTTTTTGCAGAAAGTTTAGAAAAACTGACCGCTTTAAGCGAAGCTGAATTTAACCAATTTAAAGAGAGTTTATTGAACAAATTAACCCACAAGCCGGAGTCTCTAAGCCAAGAGTTTAGCCTCTTTACTTACGACTTTTCGTTGTTGAATAACCGATTTGATTACAGACAAAAAACTATTGAAGCAGTTAAACAGCTTACGAAACGAGATATTGTGAAATTCTACCAAGATACGGTCATCGACCAAAAAGGTTTAGTTCTCGTAAGCCAAGCGCTCGGCACGAAAACAAAATCAACGGATGCAGCCGTATTAAGTGGATTTGAAAATATTGAGAATATTGAAAATTTACAAAAAGAATTTCAGTTGAAGTTTTATGAGTAAAATTTGTAGAGTGGGCATTTTTGCCCACCCTATGTTTAATCTAATCCATTTCACTCATCAAGCTAGCATTGCCACCTGCGGCTGCGGTGTTGATGCTGATGGATTTTTCGTGAATGAGTGGGAGTAACGATTGTGCTAAAGCCAGGCTTTCAATATAAGTCAAAATCGCCCCTTTTCGTTCAGCGTAGTGGGCTTTTTGCTCTTGAGAAAGTGGGTCAAGCACAATCAGGACGCTGAGGTTATCCACATCATTAAAATCGGCAACCATCATCAAGACGTTTTTAAATTGTGTGGTGTATTTTGCCAATTCACTCTCACGTTCGACAACCGCTCTGCCTCCGCAAACGGCAATGGCGATAAGCGCTTGTATTTGTTGAGCGAGTGAGCCTTTACCGATTGCAACCAGTGGGCGAGCTTCTAAAACCATATAGTTGCTTTCGCCGGTAATGCCTTCCATTTTAAATACTTTGCCAAGCGGTGATTTTTGTGCAAGTTCGCTGATTGAAGCCAGTGCTTTTTGCTGCTCTTCACCGGAAAGTACCGCTCGCACTGCATTTTCCAACTCTCTTGTGTCAATGGCTTTTCCGCCGGTTAAGCCGTTGAGTGTCCATTCGTTGCGGTTTACTAAACGTTGTAAGTAAAGTGGTCCACCTGCTTTCGGACCTGTGCCTGATAGTCCCATTCCGCCAAATGGCTGTACGCCGACTACCGCCCCTACGGTATTGCGGTTTACATAGAGATTGCCTGCGTGAATGGTTTTAAGCCAGAGATCAACGGTTTCATCAATACGGCTATGTAAACCACTCGTTAAACCGAAGCCGGTTGAGTTGATGTCTGTCATCACTTGCGGCAATTTTTCGGCATCAAAGCGGATAACGTGCAATACCGGTCCAAATACCTCGTGTTTTAATTGGCTAATATGATCGATTTCCAACAAGGTTGGCGGTACGAAAATACCGCTGTTTGCCACTTCTGGAGCAATGGGCACTTGGTAGCACGATTTCGCCACTTTTTTGATCTCTTCAATATGGTTAAGAAGGCGTTGTTGAGCCACTTTATCAATCACCGGACCAACATCGGTATTCAGATTTTGTGGTCTGCCCACTTTTAATTCTGCCATCGCCCCTTTCAACATTTTGAGAATGTGGTCAGCAACATCACGTTGTAAATAAAGCACACGTAATGCAGAGCAACGTTGCCCTGCGGAGTCAAAGGCAGAGTTCAACACATCCGCAACCACTTGTTCGCCGAGGGCAGAACTATCCACAATCATTGCATTTTGACCACCGGTTTCTGCGATAAGCGGTACAATTTGTGGAGATTTTTGCAAATTGCGGTTAATGTTTTTGGCGGTGTCGGTTGAGCCGGTAAAGATCACGCCATTTACTCGAGGATCGGTAACCAATGCCGTTCCCACGACTTTTCCGCTACCTGGTAGGCATTGCAACGCTTGTGGCGGTATGCCGGCTTGGTGGAAGAGCTCAACCGCATAATGCGCCATCAATGATGTTTGTTCCGCCGGTTTCGCTAAGACAACATTGCCGGCAACAAGTGCAGAAGAGACTTCGCCTACAAAAATCGCCAGTGGGAAGTTCCACGGGCTAATGGTGACGACTATACCTCGAGGATTGCGGTAGCCTTGCGGATTTAAGCGAACCTCTCTTGCATAATAACGGCAAAAATCGACCGCTTCACGTACTTCGGCTATCGCATTATTTAAGGTTTTGCCTGCCTCACGCACCGCTAAATCAAAGAGCTGTGGCATATTCGCTTCCATTAAATCTGCCATTTTTTCTAAAGCCGCTGCACGTGTTTCAGGCGCTGTATTTTGCCATTCGTCTTTGAATTGTTCGGCAGCATCAAATGCGGTGGCAACATCACTACCTGTCGCATCAATGACTTCGCCTACAATCTCTAATTGATTTGCCGGATTGTGAATTGAGCGGCGTTCGCCGTTGTAATGGCTTACTCCAACCACTTGCGGTACGGCACGATATTGCTGTGATGCGAAGGCGTTGAGTTGATTTTCTAAATCACGCAGATGAATGGCATCGGTTAAATCGTAGCCTTTGGAATTTGGACGTTGGTCGCCAAATAAGTTAATCGGCATTGGAATTTTAGGATGCATTGTACCTTCAGTTTCTTTGGCTTTATCAACCGGATCTCGGGCTAAATCGTCAATACTAAAGTTTTCATCAACAATTTGATTGACAAAGGAACTGTTTGAACCATTTTCCAATAATCGGCGCACCAAATAGGCAAGTAAGGTTTCATAAGAGCCAACCGGCGCATAAATGCGACATTGTACGTTAAGATTTTTCGGGCCGACAACGTGATCGTAGAGTGTTTCGCCCATACCGTGTAAGCATTGGAATTCAAAGCGTTTACCTTGTGCTAAATGGTAAATAGTCGCTAAAGTTTGTGCGTTGTGGGTCGCAAATTGTGGATAAATCACATCTTGTGCGGCAAGCAGTTTTTTCGCACAAACGATGTAATTTAAATCGGTATGCACTTTACGAGAAAAGACCGGATAGCCTTCAGCACAATCCGCTTGAGAACGTTTTACTTCACTATCCCAATATGCCCCTTTTACTAAGCGGATCATCAGTTTACGATTATTGGCTCTTGCCCGTTCAATGAGGTAATCCACAACATAAGGGCAGCGTTTTTGGTAAGCCTGCACCACAAAACCGATGCCATTAAAACCAGCAAGATCAGGATCGGTCAGCAAGCGATCCATTAAATCGAGAGAGATTTCTAAACGATCTGCTTCTTCCGCATCAATGTTTAAGCCAATGTCATACTGTTTCGCTAATAAGAAAAGCGATTTCAAGCGAGGGTAAAGCTCATCAATCACACGTTTGTGCTGTGCTAGGCTGTAACGAGGATGAATTGCCGAGAGTTTAACTGATACGCCTGAAGAGTTATAAACCCCCATTCCCCGTGATACTTTGCCCACTGCGTGAACTGAAGCCACATAGTCGTCATAATAGCGTTGGGCATCTTCTTGGGTAAAGGCAGACTCGCCTAACATATCGTAAGTATAGCGGAAGCCTTTATTGAAGCGTGTTTCACTATGCTTGAGAGCCGCTTCAATGGTTTCACCGGTTACAAATTGCTTGCCGAGTAAACGCATTGCGACATCCACACCTTTGCGAATAAGAGGTTCTCCGCCTTTCGCAATGATGCGTGAGAGCGCAGAAGAGAGGTCATTTTCCGAATGATGCGCCACTAATTTCCCCGTGATAACCAAGCCCCAAGCGGCGGCATTCACGAAGAGAGAAGGGCTATGTCCTACGTGAGAACGCCAGTCGCCTTTGGCGATTTTATCTCGAATGAGTTTATCAGCGGTGGTTTTATCCGGAATACGTAAGAGTGCTTCTGCCAAACACATAAGGGAAATCCCTTCCGCACTTGAAAGAGAAAACTCGTGCATTAACGCATCGACACCGCTCGCTTTTTGGCGTTCATTTCGGACTTTTTCGACTAATTTTTTCGTTAATTCCTTAATGGAAGCGGCGTGTTCATCAACACGAGCTTGCGCCATAAGCTGTTTGACCAATTGTTCTTCATCAATGCGGTAGTGGCCGCTAATGGTCGGGCGAATACCGGTTGCAGGGAGTAAGTGATATTGAGATGTGGCTGACATAACATTCTCCTGTTTTATACTTTAATTATTTGCAAAAAAGGTGCGAAATTTGCCCGCTTGTTTCTTTTTTGAACTATGTAGGGTGGACGTAAGTCCACGCTTGTATTGATAGGCTATAAACGTGGACTTACGTCCACCCTACAAAAATTACGAAAATTAAAGGTTTGTGTAACTGTTACATAATTCCGAAGGCTTCAAGCGGTTATTTTCTTAACCGCTTTTGCGTTATTTTTGCATTGCCTCATCGTAGGCTTTTTCTGCTTTTTCAAAGGTTTCAATAATGTCTGCTTTAGGTGCAGGTGTTATTGCAGAGACGACAATAATGGCGATAAAGGCTAAGATGAAACCGGGGATCATTTCATAGATACCGCTGTTTGGCACAAGGTCGTTCCAAAAGACCACAACCAAAGCGCCGGTCAGCATTCCAGCCATTGCGCCTTGTGCATTCATTCGTTTCCAAAGGAGCGAGAGGATCACAACCGGTCCAAAGGCACAGCCAAAGCCCGCCCAAGCATAAGAAACCAGCCCTAGCACTTTACTGTTTGGATCTTGTGCTAAAGCAATTGCCAAGATAGAAATCGCAAGCACCATTAAACGACCAAGCCAAACGAGTTCTTTTTGGCTCGCATTCGGGCGAATAAAACCTTTGTAGAAATCTTCGGTAATCGCGCTAGAGCAGATGAGCAATTGGCAACTTAACGTACTCATAACCGCCGCTAAAATGGCAGAAAGTAATACACCGGCAATCCACGGATTAAATAACACGCGCGATAATTCAATGAAAACTTGTTCGCCGTTTTGATTAACAATCGCCGCTTGCTCTGGGGTAGCGAAGAAGTAGGCTTTACCGAAGAAACCAATACTCACTGCGCCGAATAAACAAATAATCATCCACGTCATACTGATACAACGGGCGTGCGGAATGGATTTCACGCTATCTGCCGCCATAAAGCGAGCCAAAATATGTGGTTGTCCAAAGTAGCCTAAGCCCCAAGCCGATAAACTAAGCAAACCGATAAAAGTTGTACCGCTAAATAAATCGGTAAAGTCTTTGCTTGCGGCTTCGCCTGCCGCAACAATGGCATTGTGCGTTGCTTCAAAACCACCTAAATGAATAAGCACAAAAATCGGGGTTAAGAATAGCGCAAAGAACATTAACGTGGCTTGAATGGTATCCGTCCAACTCACGGCAAGGAAGCCGCCAATAAAGGTGTAAGCAATGGTTGCTAAAGCACCAAACCATAATGCCGTGGCGTAAGGTACGCCAAAGAGGTTTTCAAATAATCTCGCACCGGCAACCACACCAGAGGCACAATAAATGGCAAAGAAGAAAAGAATAATGGCGGCAGAAACAATTTTTAGAATTTTCGTTTTATCGCCAAAACGGTGATGGAAATAGTCCGGCAAGGTTAGTGCGTTGGCGTTATATTCGGTATGCACACGTAGCCGCCCTGCAACAAATAGCCAGTTAAGATAAGCACCGATGGTTAAACCAATTGCAATCCAACCTTCAACCAAACCTGCGGCATAGACCGCCCCAGGTAACCCCATCAATAACCAACCGGACATATCAGAAGCACCGGCAGATAAGCCCGTTACAAAACTGCCTAAACTCCGCCCGCCCAAAATATAGTCGGAAAGGTTATTGGTAAAACGATAAGCGATAAAGCCAATCGAGATCATCACGATAATATAAATCAGAAATGTCGTGGTGGTGGGATCTAAACCGAACATAGGCATACTCCTTTAGATAGAAAATAGACAATGCGACTAGGCACAGTAACAAGACAATATGATGAATAATGTTTGATTGGTATGATTTTTGATCGAGTTTAGAATAAAATTTATCTTTAAGTAACAACTTTTTAACAAATTTGTGATCTACTTAACAAATTTTCTCTAAAAAATACTTAAATAGAGGTATTAAATCAGAAAGAAAGCGAGGGGAACGGGCTACAAGCGGTTAGATTTCAAGAAAAAATAACAAAAAAGGAGGAATAAACTTCCTCCTAAGTTGAATTTGTTTTTGTGTAGCTAGACTTTAGAACAAGCCGTAAACAATTGCTGAGATAGCGATTAAGCCCATAATCACAACAAAAATATTGCTAAGTTTGCCTTTGAATTGTTGTAAAGCCGGAACGGTTCTAATAGCGTACATTGGCATAATAAATAAAATCATCGCAATAACCGGACCGCCCAAACTCTCGATAAAACCAAGAATACTTGGGTTTAATGTCGCGACAATCCATAAAATGATAAAGAAGACAACCGCCGTAATTTTTTTGAATTTTGCCGGTTTAATCGGGTCGCTACGCATTTGATTGACGAGCCCCTCCAAACCTTCACGTGCGCCTAAATAGTGTCCGAAGAACGAGCTACCGATCGCTAAGAAAGCCACAAACGGGCCAAAGTAAGAAATAATCGGATTATCAAATTTATTCGCAAGATAAGAAAGAATAGAAATATTTTGCGCTTTAGCTTGTAATAATTCTTCAGGTGTGAGTGTTAATACGCAGCTGAAAACAAAGAACATCACGAAGAGTACCAAAATACCCGCAGTAGAGAATAAAACTTTGCTCGCTTGTTTATCGGTTTCTTGACGATCTTGATAAAACTTTTGTTGTGAGAGGGCAAAAGCAGAAATCGCTGGAGAATGGTTAAACGCAAAGACTAAGACCGGAATTGTTAGCCAAAGTGTTGTAAGGAAATCGCTTGTTTGTGGCACTTGGCTTAATGCTGCACCATTCCATTCCGGGATAAGATAAACAGAAAGACCAAATAGAATCGCAACGAGAGGATAAACGAGATAGGTCGTAATTTTAAGCATCACTTCTTCATTGAGTAGCATAATGCCGATCATAATCGCAATGAGAACAAAAGAAAGTACAATGCGAGGTGGTGCAGCAATATGGAGCTGGTTTTCAAGGAAAGAGGCAACGGTATTGGTAATCCCTACGCCGTAAATCAGAAGAATAGGGAAAATGGCTAAGAAGTAGAGTAGGGTGATGAGTTTTCCAGCCGTTTCGCCGAAATGTTCACGCACAACGCTAGTAATATCACTTCCTGGTGTTTTAGAAGAAAGCACAAAACGAGCAAGCCCACGATGGGCTAAATAAGTCATCGGACCGACTAACAATGTCATCACAACAAGGGGAAGGAATCCGCCCATACCTGCATTGATAGGTAAGAAAAGCACGCCGGCACCCACTGCCGTCCCAAATAAACTGAGCACCCAAGTGAGGGCGAAGCGTTTAGATGAATAATGATTCATTTTGATCTCCATAGATAAAATTATTATTGTCAATGATTCGGAGATTTAGAAATAACAATGTAAACAAATGTTAAATCGCCAAATCGGCAGACATCATATTGTTTTTTCTAATAAACACAATATAAAATCATGGAAAAGTATGATCTAGATAAAATTTATTTCTGTTTGGATAAAAAGTAACAAGCCCTAACCTCAAGAGGCTAGGGCAAGGGAGATGAAAATGCATAAAAATGCAGATTTATTTACCTAAATTGCTAAAGAATTTTTTCACGCTATCTAAAAAGCCTTCTTGCTGTGGGCGATGGTGGCTTTTACCTTCCAAGCTCTCTTCAAGTTGGCGAAGTAGCGCTTTTTGTTCTTCATTGAGTGAAACTGGTGTTTCAACTACAACACGGCAGATTAAGTCGCCAGCATAACCGCCTCTCGCACTGACTACACCTTTACCACGCACTCGGAAAAGTTTACCGGTTTGTGTTTCAGCTGGGATTTTCAGTTTGAGTTTACCGTCTAAAGTCGGCACTTCAATTTCGCCGCCGAGCGCAGCCATCGTAAAGCTAATTGGCACTTCGCAATAAAGATTTGAGCCATCACGCTCAAAAATCTCGTGTTCACGTACGTGAATAACCACATATAAATCGCCTGCCGGAGCACCATTTTCGCCTGCAGCACCTTCGCCGGATAAACGTAACTGGTTACCGGTATCCACGCCAGCCGGAATGGTAACAGAAAGGTTTTTCGTTTTATGAACACGCCCATCGCCGTGGCAAGTATGGCAAGGTTTTTCAATTTTCTTACCCGTGCCGTGGCAGTGTGGACAGGTTGCTTCAGTCATAAAGAAACCTTGCTGGCGGCGAATACGTCCTGAACCGTGGCAGTGAGGACAGGTTTCTACCTTGCTGCCTTTTTCTGCGCCCGAACCGTGGCAGGTATCACATTCTGCTAGTGTTTGAATGCGAATATCTTTTTTCACGCCTTTAACGGCTTCTTCAAGGGTAATTTCAATGTCGTAACGTAAGTCATCGCCACGTACCACACGCTGACGGCGACCGCTGCCACCACCAAAACCACCGCCGAACATCTCGCTAAAAATATCTTCGAAGCCACCGAAACCGCCACCGCCAAATCCGCCGAAGCCACCACCGGCACTACCAAATCCGCCTTGTTCAAAGGCTTGATGACCGTATTGGTCGTACATCGCACGTTTTTCGCTATCGCCTAGCACTTCATAGGCTTCTTGAATTTCTTTGAATTTTTCTTCTGCTTCTTTGCTGCCTTGGTTTTTATCAGGGTGATGCTTGGAGGCTAAACGTTTATAAGCACGTTTAATATCCTGCTCACTCGCCCCTTTTTTCAAGCCAAGGACTTCGTAGTAGTCTTTTTTACTCATAATGTTTTTGTAAATTTTTAAGAAAATTTGACCGCTTGTATATAACCCTCGCCTCTTGTGGGAGATGGATAATTTCAATGCGTTTAGCATTGAAATTCGGGAGAGGGGTAAGCGGTTATATTTAACCGCTTTTTTACAAAACAAATATTGTAGCCCCTCTCTCTGAAAAAATTGCGTTAGGCAATTTTTTCTGTCTCTCTCCCCTTGTGGGAGAGAGTGAGTTTTTCGCAGTAAATATCATATACACCAAAAGGGCGTGTTTCCACGCCCTTTGTTTACGCTTTGAGAGCGTGAAAGATTTTATTTATTATCCTTCACTTCTTCAAACTCAGCATCCACTACGCCGTCATCTTTGGCAGAAGATTGTGCTTGACCTTCAGCGTTTTGTGCTTTGGCTTGCGCTGCTTGCATTAAAGGTTCAGATGCTTTGATTACAGCTTCGATTTTTGCTTCGATCTCTGCTTTATCTTCACCTTTTGCTGCAGTTTCTAATTCAGCGACTGCCGCTTCAATTTTCGCTTTGTCGTCTGCACTTAATGCATCGCCTGCTTCGGTAATTTGTTTGCGGGTTGCGTGTGCAATGCCATCAGCTTGGTTGCGAGCTTGAACTAACTCTTCAAATTTACGGTCTGCATCTGCGTTTGCTTCTGCATCACGTACCATTTGTTGGATTTCTTCTTCGCTTAAACCTGAAGAAGCTTGGATTTTGATTTGTTGCTCTTTGCCGGTATTTTTATCTTTCGCAGATACGTTGATAACACCGTTCGCATCAATATCAAAAGTAACCTCAATTTGTGGCATACCACGTGGTGCCGGGTTAATACCTTCTAGGTTGAATTGACCTAAAGATTTGTTATCCGCTGCACGTTTACGTTCACCTTGTAATACGTGGATGGTTACTGCAGATTGGTTGTCTTCTGCTGTTGAGAACACTTGCGATTTTTTCGTTGGGATCGTTGTGTTTTTCTCAATTAAGGTTGTCATCACGCCGCCCATTGTTTCGATACCGAGTGATAATGGGGTTACGTCTAATAAAAGAACGTCTTTTACATCGCCTTTTAATACACCACCTTGAACAGCCGCACCAATCGCAACCGCTTCATCCGGGTTCACATCTTTACGTGCTTCTTTACCGAAGAAGTCAGCTACTTTTTTCTGTACTAATGGCATACGTGTTTGACCACCAACAAGAATGATGTCGTTGATGTCATTTACACTTTTACCTGCTTCTTTTAATACTTCTCTTAATGAGTCGATTGAGCTATTTACTAGATCTTCTACTAGCGCTTCTAATTTCGCACGTGTTACGTTGATCGCTAAGTGTTTAGGACCTGTCGCATCTGCAGTAATGTATGGAAGATTTACTTCCGTAGATTGTGCTGATGAAAGTTCGATTTTCGCTTTTTCAGCTGCTTCTTTCACACGTTGTAACGCCATTGGGTCGTTACGTAAATCTACGCCTTGCTCTTTTTTGAACTCATCAATGATGTAGTCGATCACACGGTTATCGAAGTCTTCACCACCTAAGTGAGTGTTACCACCGGTTGCTAATACTTCAAAGGTTTGTTCGCCGTCAAAGTTGTCGATTTCGATGATAGAAATATCGAATGTACCACCACCTAAGTCGTAAACTGCGATGACTTGGTTTTCTTTGCTAGAACCTAAACCGAAAGCAAGTGCTGCGGCAGTTGGTTCGTTAATGATACGTTTAACATCTAAACCTGCGATACGACCCGCATCGATTGTTGCTTGACGCTGTGCATCGTTAAAGTATGCCGGTACAGTAATAACCGCTTCAGTTACCGGCTCGCCTAAGAAATCTTCTGCTGTTTTCTTCATTTTTTTCAATACTTCAGCAGAGATTTGCGGTGGCGCTAATTTATCGCCTTTTACATTTACCCACGCATCGCCGTTATCTGCTTTCGTGATTTCGAAAGGCATAATTTTAATATCACGTTGAACTTCTTCGCTGTCAAAACGGCGACCGATTAAACGTTTGATTGCAAATAATGTATTTTTCGGGTTTGTGATCGCCTGACGTTTTGCCGGCTGACCTACTAATGTTTCGTTATCTGTATATGCAATGATTGACGGGGTTGTACGTGCGCCTTCTGCGTTTTCAATAACACGAGCAGAATCGCCGTCCATTACCGCTACACAAGAGTTTGTTGTACCTAAGTCAATACCAATAATTTTACCCATAATTTTGATTCCTCTTTAAAATTTGTTTATTACGTTTTGTAACGTTACCGACAAGATGGCGACTATTCGCTAATTTTCAAGTCTCATTTTGAAATTTTCTTGTCGATTTTTGTTCTAACGAAATGGAAGAACTTACATTCTTCATTCAGACGAAGCCATAAATAGGGGCAAAAATAGCGGCTTCAAGGGCAAACATAAAATTTTTTGCAAATTTTTGTTAAAATCTGACCGCTTGGTTTTTTAAATGTGAAAACATAACGTTTTTAACTCTCTCCCCTTGTGGGAGAGAGACAGCCGAAGGAGGCGTTTAGCCTACGTAGGCAGAGAGAGGGGGAATGTAACAACCTTTCTTTCATAAGACGTGAGGTTTTACATAATCAAAAAAGAGAAAAAATAATGAAAAAAACATATTTAGCGGGCGTATTTGCCCTTTTATTAAGTGTGAATAGCGTTGCACAAACCTACCAAAGTACTTTAACGCAAGGTGTTGATAAACAAGTTGCGCCGCAACAAGATTTTTACCGCTACGTTAATGGCAAATGGCTTGAAACAGCTGTAATCCCACAAGATCGCACCTCTTGGGGAACGCTAGCGGAACTGAATGAATTAAACGAAAAACGTTCGCTTGAATTATTACAAGCGGTCATTTCTGATCCGAAATTTGCCAATGATGGGCGAGCTCAACGTTTAAAAGCCGTTTATGAAACCTATACGGATTTAAATGCACGAGAAAAAGCAGGCTTATCGCCTATTCAGCAAGATTTAAGCCGTATCGCTCAAATCCAAAACGTGGCGGATCTCAACCAATATATTATCAATGAAGCGAAGCAAGGCAGCACGATGTTGTTTGGTTGGGCGGTCTTTGCTCACCTGAAAAACTCTCGCCAGAATGCGGTTTATTTAGCCAATGAAGATTTAGGGCTAAGTAACGACTATTTCCAAAAAGATACACCGGAAAACCGTAAAACCCTCGCAATGTATCAAGATTACATCACGCAAGTGCTAAAAATAGCGAAATTAGATAAGCCGGAAGCACGAGCCAAAGCGATTGTAGAATATGAAAAAGCGGTAGCGAAAACGCTCTTTACCAACGAAGAAGAGCGAGATATGCAAAAACGCTATAACCCTGTTTCGCTCACAGAACTGGCGAAATTAAGCAAAAATCTCAACCTTGCCGATTATTTAAAAGCGGTGGGAGTAACGACCGATGAAGTCATTTTATGGGAGCCTCGTTATTTCCAAGCCTTAGATAGCTTGATTGAAGAAAAACAGATTGGAGTGATTAAGGATTACCTGACTTTCCGATTACTTTCTGATGCGGCACCTTACTTGAATAAGCAAATGGACGAGCTACGTTTTGCATTTTACGGCACTAAATTAACCGGACAAAAACAACAACGTGCTTTAGAAAAACGTGCATTATCTACAGTAAATAGCTGGATTGGACAAGATTTTGCCCAGTTCTATGTGGAAAAATTCTTCCCACAATCGGCGAAAGAAAATCTTTTAACGATGGCGAAATATCTTGTGAAAGCCTATCATCAACGTATCGACAAATTAGATTGGATGTCGGCACAAACGAAGCAAAAGGCTAAAGCGAAGTTAGATAAATTTATTGTTGAGGTCGGTTATCCAAATAAATGGCGTGATTATTCAGCGATGAAGGTTAAAAATGTGGCGGAAGGCGGTACGCTTTATGCCAATATGCGAGAAGTGTCGAAATGGCAATATCACTACAATTTAAATAAAGTAGGCAAACCGGTGGATTTAAATGAGTGGGGAATGTTGCCACAGGTGGTAAATGCTTCTTATAGCCCATTGATGAACCGTATTGTTTTCCCGGCAGGCATTTTGCAAGCACCGCTTTATGATATTCACGCTGATCCAGCCGTCAATTTTGGCGCAATCGGTGCAATTATTGGGCATGAAATTACGCACGGTTTTGATGATAGCGGTTCAAAATTTGATGGCGAAGGTAACTTAACCGATTGGTGGACTGCCGATGACCGTAAAAAATTTGAAGCATTAGCGGATAAGTTGGTGGCTCAATTTAATCAGTTTGAAGTCGCCCCAAAAGTTCACGTAAATGGTCGCTTTACCTTAGGCGAAAATATTGCGGATTTAGGTGGTTTAAGTATTGCCTACGATGCGTTAAAACTTTATGAGCAAGACCATGGGCAAAGCCCAACTTTAGAAGATTTAACCTCGGATCAACGTTTCTTTATGAGCTGGACACGTTCTTGGCGTTATAAAGCGACCGTTGAAGCCTTAACGCACCAAGTTAAAAGCGATCCACACGCACCAGGGCAATTCCGTGCCTTTGCGCCTGTTTTGAATATTCAAGGCTTCCACCGTGCATTTAACACCAAGCAGGGGGATAAAATGTACCGAAGTGCAGCGGAGCAGATTAAAATTTGGTAATTTGCAAAAATAAAGCGAAATTTAACCGCTTACATTATATTTACTCTCTCCCACAAGGGGCGAGGGTTGGTGAATGGAAATCATTGAATAAGGTTGAGAAGGAGTGTTTCATGGCACTACACCGTTGCCCAGAATGTCGTAAAAAAATCAGCGAGAGCGCAGAAATTTGTCCTCATTGCGGTTTTTCATTTAAAGCGGCAGATTTAGAGGCTTATAAACAAAAACTTGAAGCACGTCGTTTACATAATCAAGAGCTTAACCGCCAAAGCAGTAAAATCCAGCTAGTCTGGTTGTTGATTTTTATTGTGGTATTGGCAGTTGCGGCTTGGTTTAATCAATAGTTAAGGCTTATTGATGTTTTGTGCTTATAAAATATGCTATTTTATACCTAGCACGCAAAATGCGTACTAGGTTACGCATAGTTGAGTGGCTTTGCCACTCTAATTCTCCGTTTCGTAGGGTGGGCATCCTTGCCCACCGTTTGATTACCCGATCGTTGTTTTGGTGGGCTGGGATGCCCACTCTACGCATCTTAAAAATTAGCTTTTGTGCAAATACTAAATAATACTGGGGAAAAAATGAAAAAGAAATTACCGGTTTTACTCCTTTCAGCATCATTGATGGCGGCGTGTTCCGCTCAAACAGATTTACCGATGATTGGGGGAGAAAAAGATGCTCACGGTTGTTTAAGTTCAACAGGAGCCAGCTATTCCGTTTTAAAACAATCTTGCGTGCAGTGGTTTAATGTGGCGGATATAAAATTGACTGATCCAAACAATGAAACCTTAGCGGTTTATGTGATTTTGTCGGAAGATAAAATGTTGGCAGAAGTGAATGCCGCAGATTTACCGGAAAACACGATACTACAAGCAGTAAAAGGCGGTTATGTTTCTAAAGATAAAAAAGTCCGTTTGAAGAAAGTAGGTCATGAATGGAAAATTTACAAATAACACGTTGCAGCTGGGCAAACGGGAGTGAAATTTATCAACGCTATCACGATCAAGAATGGGGTAAACCTGAATATAGCAGCCTAAAGCTATTTGAAAAAATTTGTCTGGAAGGTCAGCAAGCCGGGCTTTCTTGGATTACGGTGCTAAAGAAACGGGAAGCCTATCGTGAGGCCTTTTTCCAATTTGACCCAGAAAAAATTGCACAAATGCAAGAAGCAGACATCGATCGCTTAATGCAAAATGTAGGGCTTATTCGCCATCGTAAAAAGTTGGAAGCCATTGTGAAGAATGCGAAGGCTTATCTCCAAATGCAACAAAATGGCGAAGATTTTAGTCAGTTTATTTGGGAATTTGTCGGTGGAAAACCGCAAATTAATGATGTGCCAAATTTAGCGACTGTTCCTGCTAAAACAGCGATTTCTACGGCAATGTCGAAGGCATTGAAAAAGAAAGGATTTGTCTTTGTGGGTGAGACAACCTGCTATGCGTTTATGCAATCAATGGGATTGATTGATGATCATTTAAATGATTGTTTTTGTAAAGTTAGGTCGTGTTCATAATTTTTGATAAGGAGGTTTATAAAAAATGGAAAATATGTCGGTAGCTGTTGTGACTTCAACGATAGGGCGCCCAGAGTTGATCCGGGCTATACGAAGTGTGCAGGAACAAACTTACCCTTGTGTACATTATATCTTTGTTGATGGCAAACAATTTGAAGAACAAGCTAAAGCGATTTTGAAGGATTATCCTAATGTGATAGTAACTTATTTACCAATGAATACAGGAGCGGGTGGTTGGACAAATAGTAGTATTAATGCAATAGCCCCTTTTCTAGTTAAAGAAGATATTATTTGTTATTTAGATGATGATAATTGGTATGAGCCTTATCATATCGAACGCTGTATTGCGACTTTTAAAGCTAATGAGAATGCTGATTTGGTGTATTCTTTAAGAAATTTTTATACCTTAGATGACACGTTTCTTTGTAAAGATTTTACAGAATCTATAGGTTTTTATGAAAATAAAATTTCTTATCCTCAAACGATATATTTTGATTTTAATAATCAAGTTTACAATTTAACCCATACCTTAAATCGTATTTTAATCGATACTAATTGCTATGCGATGAGAAAAAGTATTGCTATACAATTATCTCAATTTTGGGCAAGCAATAAGCAGAACGATTATGCTATTTTTAAGAAAATCAAGGAGTTGGAGTTAAATTGTGTTTGTACTAATACATTTTCAATTAACTATGTTTTTGATGCAATAAAGCAGATTGGGCCGTCAATATCTATTTTTAGTGAGTTAGGACTTTCTAGAAATGAAATTATTGATTTAATAAATGCTATTAGAAAAAAGGAAAATGAAATAAATTTAGATTTACATGGAGGAGTATATCCTTGGCAAAAATAAGTGGGCTATGCCCACTTATTTATTCTTAACCATTTCGTTTTGTCTCAATAGTATTCAATAATTGAGAAATCGCGTTATCCGCAAAAATCTCTTGTGTAGTTTTGCTCAATTTTCTCCGCCAGTTTGGATATTCGGTGCTGGTTCCTGGGATATTCACAGGCTCTAACATATTCAGCCAGTCTTCTGGTTGTGAGCCGAATAGTACGCTGTTGGTATCTGCCACATAGCTTTGTAGCTGGTGGTTGAAGGTTTGCGTAACGCCTGCACTATCTGCTTCTAACGGTTGTACCGCTTCAACGGCACGGCGGATCGCTTCTTTGTTTGTATGGCGAGTGTTTTTCAGAATGTTCAGCACTTTCTCATTCGGGTAAACGCCATATTTTTGCCCTAACTCAAAGTCATGTCCTTTCCAGTAGCCTTGTACCGTTGGTAAATCGTGGGTACTTAAGGTGGTCATCGCTTGATACGGATAGTTCGCCAGCGGTTTGCTACCTTGCTTATCGTACTCAAAATAGAAAATGTTGTAGGCTAAAATACCTTTGCTTTCAAGGGTTTCTAACATTCCTTTTGGCACAGTGCCTAAGGCTTCCGCAATGATTAAACATTGGTGGCGTTGGCTTTCAAGGGCTAAGATGGAAAGCAAATCTTCCAACGGATATTTTACATAAGCACCATTTTTCGCCGAGTCGCCTTTCGACACCCACCATAAACGAGCAAAGCCGAGAATATGGTCGATACGCAATGCCCCACAATCTTTCATATTAGCACGCAGTAGATCGATAAACGGCTGATAGCCACGCGCTTGCAACACTTCAGGGTGCATTGGCGATAAGCCCCAGTTTTGCCCTTGTGGTGCCATAATATCTGGTGGAGCACCCACAGATGCGCCTAACACAAACAGATCTTTATCCGCCCACGTTTCCGCCCCGTTATCCGCTACGCCAACAGCTAAATCACGGTAGAAACCAATCGGCATACCGAGCTGTTTTGCCAGTTCGTTACAGGCTTTAAGCTGTTGTTGTGCCACAAATTGCAACCACATATAGAAACGGACTAAATCGCTCTGTTCTTGTTGGAATTGTTGTACCGCAGCGGTGTGATAATCTTGATATTTTGCGTCCCAGCAGTTCCAGCCCCATTGCTCGCTGAATTGAGAAGAGAGCCATTGGTGTAAAGCGTCAAAAGTGCCTTGCACTTTCAATGCCTCACCGTTTTCGGCAATAAATTGCTCGAAAGCGGTTTGATCTTGCTGTTTAAATTGTTCATACGCCAAGCGTAAGCCTTGCAATTTCAGCCACATCACTTGTGAATAATCGACATAATCTTTTTGGCGAGCCTCGTTTAATTGACGTTGAATATCCGCTGAGTTGAACCACGCTTGAGCTTCACTGCTTTGTTGGAAGGCCTCAATCGCTCCAACGTTGATATAAGCAATGTTTTGCCATAAACGAGAAGACGGACTGTAAGGGCTTGCCCCTTCAGGATTGGCAGGGAATAGCGAGTGAATTGGGTTTAAGCCGACAAAATCACCGCCTTTTTCCGCTAATTTCGTTAAAAATTCCGCTAAATCGCCAAAATCGCCGATCCCCCAGTTTTGTGCTGAACGTAGGGTGTAGAGCTGTAAAATCGCTCCCCATAATTTTTTATGCTCCGCCAGTTCTTGTGGTTGGTAAGCACGCTCAGGGGTAACGATAATGCGACATTCTGCGGTTGTGCCGTTTAGGCTTAATTGATGATAACCAAGGGGTAAATCACGAGGCAGGTCAATGCTATTGCGTTTGCATTTTCCCGTTAAAATCTCACCGCTTTCAAGGGTCAGCGTCCAGTCTGCGTGAACGGTTTGGGTTTTATCCGCCACAAAAAGCGGAATAAAAACTTGCTCGCCTTGTTTGACGACTTTAACAAGCGGTAGGATTTTGCGACTTTTTGGCGAACCGAGCAATTTTGCTACTTTGCCATAAACGGACGGTTGGGCATAAATACGGCGACCGTGTTCATCTACGAAGTAACGATTTAAAAATGGGTGGTTTTGTTTCATTGTTATTGTTTCCCGAATGGTAGATATATTTCCTCTCTCCCGCTTGCGGGAGAGAGACAGATTTGAGCAAAGCAACGTCTTTGCGAAAATCAGAGAGAGGGCAAACAGCCGAGGTTATTTTTGTGATATTTTACAAGCCCTCTCCCTCCGAAAATCCTACGGATTTTCTCCACCCTCTCCCGTAAACGGGAGAGGGGAAGGTTTTGTTATCCTTTCACCCCACCTGCCGTTAATCCGCCGACTAACCAGCGTTGTGCGATGATAAAGACTAAGGTAATTGGAATGGCTGATAAAATCGCTGCTGCTGCGAAATCTCCCCATAGGTAGTTTTGTGGGTGTAGGTATTGTTGCATTCCGACCGCAAGGGTGTAGTTTTCCACATCACGCAATAAGAGAGAGGCAACAGGCACTTCGATAATTGCAGAGATAAAGGCAAGAATGAAAACCACCGCTAAAATTGGCACAGATAATGGTAATAAAATCAAACGGAATGTCTGCCACGGGGTTGCACCGTCAAGTGCGGCTGCTTCTTCGAGCGATTTATCAATGGTTTCAAAATAGCCTTTGATCGTCCAAACATGCATTGCGATACCGCCAAGGTAAGCGAAGATCACGCCGCCGTGGGTATTTAAGCCCAAGAATGGCACATAGGTTCCTAAGCGGTCAAATAATGCATATAACGCCACAAGTGAAAGTACCGCTGGGAACATTTGGAAAATCAACATACTTTGTAACAGCATTGATTTCCCTGCAAAGCGTAAACGTGCGAAAGCGTAAGCTGCCGTAGTGGAAAGTGCTAGAGTAATAATCGCTGTTACGCCTGCGACTTTCACCGAGTTCCATAACCAAAGTAGTACGGGGAATGGCGGCGGGGTAACAGTGCCGTCCGCATTGGTGACGCTAAAACCGAGTGCCAATTTCCAGTGTTCAAGGGAAATTTGGCTTGGGATAATTTCCCCTAATGCCAAGTTACCCGGGCGAAGTGAGATCCCTAAAATCATCAGTAAAGGGAACATAATCAACGCACAGAACACAATAAGAAAGAAATGCGTTGCAAATAAACGTGCTTTCATTGATTTAGGTTGAACGATAGCCATAGTGTTACTCTCAATATTATTTTGTACATTTCCCCTCGCCCGTTTACGGGAGAGGGTGGAGAAAATCCGTAGGATTTTCGGAGGGAGAGGGCTTGTAAAATTTTTATTAAAAGTTACCGCTTGTTTGCCCTCTCTCTGCTCAAAATAGCCTTACGCTATTTTGAGCTGTCTCTCTCCCGCAAGCGGGCGAGAGGAATAGTGTTTTAATCCTGTTGTAATTTGGTCAAACGAATTTGGAACAACGCTAATCCGCTGACGAGTAAGAAGATGATTACTGCGATTGCCGCCGCTAAACCGAAGTCTTGCGTACCGCTACCTTCAAAGGCGATACGGTAGGTATAGCTGACTAACAAGTCGGTATGTCCTGCCGGTGTACTGGTTCCGATCATTGACGGACGACCTTGTGTTAATAATTGAATTAACACGAAGTTATTGAAGTTGAAGGCGAAACTCGCAATCATCAATGGCATTAACGGTTTGATTAACAATGGCATGGTGATTTTGGTAAAGTTTTGCCATACCGATGCACCATCAATCGCTGAGGCTTCATATAAATCCGTTGGAATGGCTTTTAATAACCCCATACATACGATCATCATATATGGATAACCTAACCAAGTATTCACGATTAACAACATTGTTTTAGCTAAGAATGGGTCATTAAACCATTCTGGGCGGATACCGAATAAGTTATTTAAAATTAAGTTAATCTCACCGAAACTTTGGTTAAATAAACCTTTAAATACAAGGATAGAGATAAAGCCTGGTACTGCATAAGGTAGAATTAACAGTAAACGATAAACGGCTTTACCTTTTAACGCTTCCCACTGCACCAGCGAAGCGAAAATCATACCGAGTAAAGTGGTAAACACGACAGTTAAGAATGCAAAAGTAACTGTCCAGATAAAGATTTGAATAAACGGTTTTTGTACGCCTTCGTCCGTTAAGATTTTCACGAAGTTTTGCCAGCCGATTGCTACGGTATAACCCGGTTCAACACGTTTACCGGTAAAGTTATCTTGTTCATCAATTTGCTCAAAGAAGCCGACATCATCATTTGGTTTGAAGCGTTCGCCCGTTTCATTGTTCGTTAAAACTTGATTGGCTTCATCATAACTAAAGCGGACTTTTTGTTGTGAGAATTGACGAAGTGAGCTCATTGTGAGGCTTTCTTCGTTAGGTAAAATAGCATTGATACTTTGTAATTGTTGGCGATTTTGCGTAATGATTTTGAGTGGTGCAACTTTGTTTTCAGGTAAAGCCGCCACTTCTTCCATTTTCACATCGCCTTTTAAATTATTTAATGCAAGCGGTGTAGAAAGGTAATTTTTTTGCGTATTTTTATTCTCAAGCACTAACTGATATTGGTTGTCAGCAGTTTCAAGCAATTTAAAATCATAGCGTTCGCCGGCAAAGTAGCGTTGGCTTTGTAATTGGCCTACTACTCGTTCAAAAGCTAATTGGTTAGAACCGCTATAATTGGTAAAAGCAATAACAACGGTACAGACAAGAGGAAAAACCACAAAGATGCCAATTGCGGAAACGCCAGGGAAAAGATAGCGCCAACGGTATGCTCGTTCTGAACTAAAAACAAAAATACCCGAGGTAACAACAACGAGGGTTAATAATGCAAAAAGAATTTCACCCTGCAAATAAATCGTAAAAACCAGATAAAACGCAATGAGGTAAAGGAAGCCAACAAGTGCTCTCTTGCCCCAAAGTTGAGCTGGTGAAGTGGTAGAATGAGTGGAGGTTAGCATTTTAATTTTTCCTTGTTTTAGTGCTGCGAGGAAGAAATTGCAAAAAATGAAAAGAATAAGACCGCTTGTCAATTTCCCCTCTCCCGTTTACGGGAGAGGGTGGAGAAAATCCGTAGGATTTTCGGAGGGAGAGGGCTTGTAAAATTTTTATTAAAAGTTACCGCTTGTTTGCCCTCTCTCTGCTCAAAATAGCCTTACGCTATTTTGAGCTGTCTCTCTCCCGCAAGGGGGAGAGAGTTACATAGCATTACTCTTTTTCAATCTTCGCTTGCGCTTCATCTAATGCCGCTTTTACAGATTGGCGACCATTTACCGCACTGTCAATCGCTGCTTTTTCTGAATACCAGAAACGGCTCATTTGAGGAATATTTGGCATAATTTCACCATTTTCCGCATTCGCCATCGTTGCTGCGATACGTGGGTCTGCCGCTAATTTCGCTTGGTAGCTCTTAAGTGCTACAGCGCCTAACGGAGTATCTTTGTTCACGGTTTCTAAACCAGTATCGGTTAATAAGTGGTTTTCTAAGAACTCTTTCGCTAAGTCTTGGTTAGGGCTTGAAGCATTTACCGCTGCGCTTAATACGCCAACGAATGGTTTACCTGCTTTGCCGTTTAAGGTTGGTAATACCGCTACGCCATATTTAATACCGCTTTTCTCAATATTTGCCCAAGACCAAGGACCATTGATCGTCATTGCCGTTTCGCCTTTATTGAAAGACGCTTCAGCCACAGAGTAGTCAGTATCTGCGTTGATCACTTTGTTTTTCACAAGCTCAACGACAAATTGTAAGCCTTTTTGTGCTGCTTCATTATTTACGCCTACATCTTTCACGTCGTAACCGTTAGCGGTTGCTTTAAATGCATAAGCACCTTGAGAAGAGATGATTGGCCATGTGAAATACGGTTCAGCAAGGTTCCACATAATTGCGTGTTTACCTTTTGCTTTAAGCTCTTTGTCTAACTTCTCAACTTCTTCCCATGTTTTTGGTGGATTAGGAACTAAATCTTTGTTGTAGATTAAAGAAAGTGACTCAACGGCAATTGGGTAAGCAATTTGTTTACCGTTATATTTGGTTGCTTCCCAGCCAATGTCAGATAATTTCGCTTTGAAGTCTGCACTTGGATGCACTTCAGCTAATAAGCCTGATTGTGCATAGCCACCCATACGGTCGTGAGCAAAGATAATAATATCTGGGCCATCACCGGTTGATGCTACTTGAGGGAATAATTCTTCTAATTTACTTGGGTGTTCTACAACAACTTTTACCCCAGTTTCCGCTTCGAATTTTTTACCGACTTCCGCTAAGCCGTTATAGCCTTTATCAGCGTTAATCCAAATGTTTAATTGACCTTCAACTAATTTAGCTTGTACGCCTTGTGCCATACATAATCCAGCGAATACGGCTAATGCTGCTTTGGTTAATTTTTTCATAGGTTTTTCCTCATTTTAGTGAAATGAAATTTTTGGCATTGGAATAGTGAATGATTTACTTTTTGACTTCATCATACCCCCATATCCTCCCCCTTTTTAAATTCTGTGATCATGATCACATTTTGTCTTTTTTTAACAAAAAATGAGAAATAGATCACAAAAATTTGTGTTTAAAATGTGATCTAAATCACAAGAAATGTATTTTTTTACGCAAAAAATTTTTTTACACAATAGAAAAATTTTTTAGAAAAGTATGATTTCAATCTCATTTTGAATGAATAGACTAGACACCAAAATTAAGTAGTAACTCAGAAGGGCAATACTAATGGCAAATGTAAAACTTACCCATGTTGGAAAATCTTATGGCAATGTCCATATTTCACGCGATATTAACCTTGATATTCAAGAAGGTGAATTCGTTGTTTTCGTTGGTCCTTCTGGTTGTGGCAAATCTACCGTATTACGCATGATTGCAGGTTTAGAAGAAATTACAACAGGAGATCTTTATATTGGCGATACACGTATGAATGATGTGCCTCCAGCAAAACGTAATATCGGTATGGTGTTCCAATCTTATGCACTGTATCCGCATTTAAACGTGGCAGAAAATATGTCATTTGGTTTAAAACTCGCAGGAGCAAGTAAAGAAGAAATAGAGCAGCGAGTGAATCATGTTGCGGAGATTTTGCAGTTAGCACATTTATTACAACGTAAGCCAAAAGAACTTTCAGGCGGTCAGCGCCAACGTGTAGCAATTGGTCGTACGCTCGTTTCTCAACCTGAAGTGTTCTTATTAGACGAACCGCTTTCTAACCTTGATGCAGCATTACGTGTGCAAATGCGTGTAGAAATTTCGAAATTACATAAAAAATTGGGTAGAACCATGATTTATGTTACCCACGACCAAGTGGAAGCAATGACCCTTGCTGACAAAATTGTCGTATTACAAGCATTAGGTAATAACACGCAAATTACCACTAACGTGGCTCAAATTGGTAAACCACTTGAATTATACCATTACCCGGCAAACCGTTTTGTCGCAGGCTTTATTGGCTCACCAAAAATGAATTTCTTGCCAGTGAAGGTTATTGATGTAAAAGAAGATGGTGTGAAAGTTGAGTTACCAGATTCGACCCACCTTAACTTCTGGATTCCAGTGGAAAGTACAGGTGTACAAGTTGGAGACAACCTCTCTTTAGGTATTCGCCCAGAACATTTACTACCTTGTGAACAAAGTGAAATTTGTATTAGTGGTACAGTAAAAGTAGTAGAACAATTAGGTAATGAAACACAAGTTCACGTTGAGTTACCGCCAATCAAACAAACTTTAGTTTATCGCCAAAATGATATTGTATTAGTAGAAGAAGGCGATGAAATGTCTATCGGTATCAATCCAAACCGTTGCCACTTATTTAAAGAAGATGGCACAGCTTGCAGACGCTTATTTAAGGAATTAGGTGTTTAACGATTTTTTTTCATAATGTAAACCGAGGGACAAGTGAGCAATCAGGCGTCCCTATATTAAAAAAATTAAAGGAGTTCTCTATGAACATCAATAAAAGCTTGCTAGCAACCCTTATTTCAGGTGCATTATTCTCAACATCTGCTTTAGCGGTAGATTTCCATGGTTATGCTCGTTCAGGTATCGGCTGGACATCAGGCGGTGGTGAACAATCAGCATTTACTGTAAATGGTGGCGGTTCAAAATACCGTTTAGGTAACGAATCAGATACTTACGCTGAATTAAAATTAGGTCAAGAGCTATTTAAATCGGGCGAAAAATCAATTTATTTCGATACCAATGTAGCTTATGGCGGTACGTTACACAACAATGACTGGACAGAAACAAGCCCGGCATTACGTGAATTAAACGCACAATTCAAAAACTTTGCCGACAGCTTACCAGGTGCAACTTTATGGGCAGGTAAACGTTTCTACCAACGTCATGATGTTCATATGAACGACTTCTACTACTGGGATATTTCAGGTCCGGGTGCAGGGGTTGAAAATATTGATTTAGGTTTTGGTAAACTTTCTGTTGCGGTAACTCGTGATACAGAAGCTGGTGGTGCATTCTCTTACTATTATGATCCTGTAACAAAATCATATAAAAGCAATAGAGAAAAAGATGGGACTATTTCTAAGAAAGATGTTTACAACGACATTTTCGATGTACGTTTAGCAGGTATTGAACTTTGGAAAGATGGTTCTTTAGAACTTGGTTTCGATTATGCTAACGCACATAAAAAAGATGATTCTGCTTATGTAAATGAAAATCCAACTAAAAAAGGATATATGGTAACAGCCGAATACACCCAAGGTAATTTCTTCGGCGGTTTCAATAAATTCACAGCGCAATATGCGAAAGATTCTATGACATCTTGGAACAATGGTCATGCTCAAGGATCTTTAGCAAGCAACCGTGGTCATATGCTTCGCTTAATTAACCAAGGCGTTGTTCAAGCAAGCGATAAAGTTGAAGTGATGTATGCCTTAATCTACGAAAAAACAGATTTAGACAACAAACAAGGTAAAACTTGGTACTCAGCAGGTATCCGCCCAATGTATAAATGGACTGATACAATGAGTACTATTGCTGAAGTTGGCTATGATGTGATCAAAGATCAAGCAAGCGGTAAGAAAAACAACCTTGTAAAATACACCCTTGCACAACAATGGCAAGCAGGCTCAAGCATTTGGGCTCGCCCTGCAATCCGTGTATTCGGTACTTACGCACACTGGAACGACAAATTTAACACTGCAAACCGTACAGATGCTGGCTATAAAGCAAAAGACGGCGAATTTATCGGCGGTGTTCAATTTGAAGCCTGGTGGTAATTAAGTATAACTAAACGCCCTTTTATAAGGGCGTTTTACCTAATTACTCCCCCTCTTTCGCAAAGTTTTATTCCCCTCTCCCGTTTACGGGAGAGGGTGGAGAAAATCCGAAGGATTTTCGGAGGGAGAGGGGAGCCCTCTCTCTGATTTTCGCAAAGCCGTAACTTTGCTCAAATCTGTCTCTCTCCCGTTGACGGGAGAGAGAAATTTTAACTCTCGGAGGATTTATGAAAACCAAAATTGCTCTTTTCCTTTCAAGTTTATTTCTTGCCTCTCAGCTTTCAGCCACACCATTACAACCAACAAAAGCGGAATTAGCCAAAATCCAATGGCAAGATGTTGCACTCTCACAAAAAAATGAAACACAAGTTGCAACCCTCACCAATAAATTAGCCGGTGCAAGTGGCTCTGTGGTAGCTTATAAAATCCCGGCAAATCAGGGGACGATTAAATTAGACATCACAAGTCCGGTGCAAAAAGACAACACCGTATTTGTGCCGAACGTATTAATTTTAGATGCACAATTTAACCCAGCAATGAGCTATCCTTCTTCTCAATTTAAATTTAGTGAAGAACGTGGTTTAAATCCGGCGCAATATCAAGCAGAACTGAGCCTCACACCAACGGCAAATCAAGATTTTATCTACTTGCTTGTTTATACGACTGAACAAGATTTACAGGGCACAACAACGATGACCCATCCGGCTAAATTACTCGAAAAAGCCAAAGGCAACCAACCACCTGCAATTGCAGATATTACGGTCGCTCATACTAATAAAGGGCAAGTGAATGTTGAAGTTGATGGTATTCAGTCTAGTCAATTTATCGGTTTAAACGGCCCGTTATTTGAAGCGAAAACACCAGCGCCAACGCAAATTGGTACAACAACCGCTGCAACAAAAGCAGTAACTAAACCAACACAGCCGGTTGAATCCAGCACGGAAGATTATTTCAATCAAGCAGTAGTAAAAGCATTGAAAAATAACGATGTGAATAAAGCGATGAACTTGGTCAATGAAGCGGAACAACTTGGCTTAAAACAACCACGCCAGATTTTTATTAAACACGTTTCAGCGAAGTGATTTCTTACTTCCTCTCGCCCGTTTACGGGAGAGAGACAGATTTTCGCAAAGTTACGGCTTTGCGAAAATCAGAGAGAGGGAAAGTTGCCCTCTCCCTCCGAAAATTCTACGAATTTTCTCCACCCTCTCCCGCAAGCAGGAGAGGGAAAAGAAGAACATCTCAAAAGGAAACCCAAATGAAAAAATCACTACTTTGGCTTTCACTTTTTGCATCCACTAGCCTTTCGGCAAATCAATGGCAGAGTGAATATTTCCCGACATTTGAATCCAACGAAAAACTACTTTATCAAACAAACGCCCAACTCAAAAAAGGTAGCTATCCTTTCCAATTCTCACTCAATCAACAATGCTACCAACCGCAAACCGCACTGAAATTAAACCAAGTCGTCAGCCTTGTGCCTTGTAAAGATCCGGTTGAATCTACCCGGCTGTTCCGTGACGGAAAATACAGCGTAGAAATTGATATGCGAAGCGGCACACCAACAGCAAAATTGACGGTAGAGGCAACCAAAAGTGCTAATGAATTAGTCGCTGTTTGCCCGAAATGGGATGGCAAGCCGTTAGAGGTTGAGGTTTCTAGCCTGTTCAAAGAGGGCGAAACGGTGCGAGATTTTTATTCAGGCAACACGGCGAAAGTGCAAAACGGCAAAGTCATTATGACACCGTCCGCAGACAGTAACGGCTTATTGCTATTAGAACCGGCACAAGCGGTTAAATCTGAGCCGATTTTTACGTGGAAAAACGCCACCGTTTATTTTGTTCTAACCGACCGCTTTTATAACGGCGACCCGAGCAACGACAACAGCTACGGACGTAAAAAAGACGGTAAAGACGAAATCGGCACTTTCCACGGAGGCGATTTAAAAGGGCTAACCCAAAAACTGGATTACTTACAACAACTTGGCGTAAATGCGATTTGGATCAGCTCACCACTCGAGCAAATTCACGGCTGGGTCGGCGGCGGTGAAAAAGGCGACTTCCCGCACTACGCTTACCACGGCTACTACCACCAAGATTGGACGAAGGTCGATGCCAATATGGGCAGTGAAAACGATCTGAAAACCTTTATCGACCAAGCCCATAAACGGGGTATTCGTGTTATTTTCGATATTGTGATGAACCACACTGGCTACGCCACTCTTGCCGATATGCAGCAATACGGCTTTGGTGCATTACATCTCAAAGGCGAAGACATTGAGAAAACGCTTGGCAAAAATTGGACAGATTGGACACCAAAAGCAGGGCAGAATTGGCACTCTTTCAACAATTTAATTAACTTTAGCGATAGAACGGCGTGGCAGAAATGGTGGGGTAAAGCGTGGATTCGCTCCGATATTGGCGATTACGACAGCCCGAAATTTGATGATCTGCGAATGTCGCTCTCCGCTCTACCGGATCTGAAAACCGAAAGCGAACAAGCGGTCGGTTTGCCCGAATTTTTTGCAAATAAACCCGATACACAGGCAAAATTCCGTGAAAATGCCAAAGTCCGCGATTATCTGATTGGCTGGCTGTCTGACTGGGTAGAAAAATATGGCGTGGATGGTTTCCGTGTCGATACCGCTAAACATGTAGAAAAAAGCACTTGGTTGGAATTGAAACAATCGGCGGAAAAAGCCTTGGAAAAATGGCAAAAAGCCCATCCGAATCAATCCTTTGGCGATAAATTCTGGATGACGGGTGAAGCGTGGGGACACGGCGTTCATACCAGCGATTATTACAAAAACGGCTTTGATGCGATGATCAATTTCAGCTTCCAAGATCAAGCAAAAGAGGCACTAGGTTGCTTTGCTAAAATTTCGCCAGCCTACCAACAAATGAGCGAAAAACTGAAAGATTTTAATGTATTAACCTATCTTTCTTCGCACGATACCCGCTTATTTTTCAGTAGCGACAGCGAAAATAATCTTGCCAAACAGAAAACCGCAGGCAGCTTGCTGATGCTCTCGCCGGGGGCGGTACAAATTTATTATGGCGATGAAAGCGGTCGAAAATTCGGTGCAACGGGTTCTGATCCTATTCAAGGCACGAGATCGGATATGAACTGGCAAGATCTGGCAAAAAGCGCCGATCATCAAGCCTTGTTAAAACATTGGCAAACCCTTGCAAAATTCCGCCAAAATCACACCGCTATTGGTAATGGCGAACAAAAAATTCTCGAAACCAACAAGTATTTTGCCTTCTCTCGTCAAGACGGGCAGGACAAAGTGATGGTTGTTTGGGCTGGGGAATAATTTAAAAATCATTCAAGCGGTCGTTTTTTATGATCATTTTACAAATTAGATCAAAAAAACGACCGCTTGCTTTTTCCCTTTTTTCAATAAAATTTGTTAAAATCCTTGCACTTTATACAGGCAGAAAATAAAAACACAATGCAAGTCGTTACAAAACTCATTCCAACAAAGTTAATTTCTCATAAATCGAATGCGTTACATAAATCGCAAAATCAAAGTATTGAGCGTACCAAATTATTGGGAACATTGGCATTAGCCAAAAGTTATCCGCTTACTTTAGTGATTGCACCGGCAGGCTATGGCAAAACGACATTGGTTTCGCAATGGAAAGCAAGGTTATTAGCAAAGAATGAGCCGGTTTCGTGGTTTGCATTAGATGAGAGCGATAACAATGCGGAGCAGTTTAGTCGCTATTTTGCCTCAGCCTTAGAGCAAGCGACAGGGCTTCCCCTAGGGGAGATTGTTTATAAAAACAATCTCATTGAATATTTTGGACAACTTTTAATTGCCTTAAATGAGGCTCCCCGCCATTTTTATTTGATTATTGATGATTATCATCTGATCGATAATCCTGAAATTCATGATGCGTTGCGATTTTGGTTAAAACACCAGCCAGAAACGATGAGCCTTGTGATGCTTTCTCGTTTAACGCCGCCGTTGAGTATTACGAATTTACGTATCCACGAGCAATTATTAGAAATTGATGTTCATCAGCTTGCTTTTTCGCCGGCGGAAACTCGCCTTTTCTTCGAACAAAAATTAAATAAAACATTAAGTGATGAATGGGTTTTTGCCTTGTGTGAAAAAGTTGAAGGCTGGGCGACCGCACTTCAGTTGATGAGCTTTGCCATTAAGCAAAATGTGGACTTGCTTGAGTTCCCTGAAAAGCTGTTAAACAAGCTAAATCAACAACATATTGCAGATTATTTGAATGAAGAAGTTTTCCATTATGTTGATCCACAGATGAAGTTGTTTATGCAACGTTGTGCTGTTTTACGTTCGATGAATGAAAAACTGGTCGTTGCGGTAACGCAAGATGAAAATGGCGTGAAAAAGCTTGATGAATTAGAAAAAGCTGGATTATTTATTAGCCGTTTACTCAATGAAGATGGCGAAATTTGGTGGAAGTTTCATCCGATTTTAGCCTCTTATTTATCGCAAAGCTGTCGTTTGGAATTGCCGAATGAGTGGCAACGGTTGCACGAGATCGCCTCAAAAACATGGCTTAAATTGGGCTATGGATCAGAGGCGTTATATCACGCACAAATGCTAAATGATCCACAGACGCTTTATCAGATTTTACAAGATCACGGTTGGGCGTTATTCCACCAAGGACAACTGAAATTATTAGAGACCAGTTTAAGTTATTTGTCGGCGGAACAACTTTGGCAAGATGAGAATTTGGTGCTATTAAAAGCATGGCTAGCACAGAGCCAACATCGTCATCAAGAAGTCAGTGGTATTTTGCAAAAATTTCAGCCAAAACAACCGCTTACCGAGAGTTTGCAAGGACATTTTGATGCGTTAAAAGCACAGGTGGCAATCAATGCCGGTGATGAAGAGCAAGCCTATTCATTAGCAAATCAAGCCTTGAAGAATTTATCGGACGAATTTGGTTATGCACTTATTGTGGCGACGTCTGTGATTGGCGAGGCACAGCATTGCCGAGGTTATTTGAAAGAAGGACTTTCGCTGATGCAGCAGGTTGAGAAAATGGCAACCGAGCAGCATGCTTATCATCACTGGCTCTGGTCGAGATTACAGCAGTCAGAGATTTTATCGGCACAGGGCTTTTTACAATCTGCCTACGATTTACTGAAAGATACGACCTTACAAACGAATGCTTTTCATCAAATTCCAATGAATGAATTTTTGTTGCGTTTAAAAGGACAAATTTTGTGGGAGTGGCATCATCTTGATCAAGCAGAGGCGATGGCAAATGCGGGGATAGAGGTGTTGGAGAAAGAGGAAGAACAGATCCAGAGTTTGATTATTCTTGCCAAAATTTCTCTCACCAAAGGCGATCTCAATAATGCGGAGCGTTTGATTGAACAAGGGAAATTATTGATGTCTCGTTGTTCGCCTCATAAAGATTGGATTACGGCGCTAGATGAAGTGCAGCTTATTTACTGGCAAATGCGTAATGACACCTCGCAATTAGAAAGTTGGTTGGCTCAAGTAAATATTCCAACGCAGGAATATAACCATTTTACCCAGCGTCAATGGCGGAATATTGCACGTTGTTATTTATTGCAAGGCGATTATGAACAGGCGTTAAAAATTTTGAATAGCTTGCTGAAAACCACCGCTATTTTTAATTTAGTCAGCGATTCTCAACGGGCTTTGATTTTGCGTAATCGGGTTTATAGCTTACAAGGCAAGCCGGAGTTGGCACAGCGTGATCTTATTCAAGCGCTAAATCTTAGCCAACAGACGAACTTTATTAGCGCCTTTGTGATTGAAGGCGATTTAATGGCACGTCAAATTCGTGAGCTCTTGCAAATTAACGTGTTGGAAGAATTGTCGGTACATAAAGCGCAATTTATTTTACGCAGTATCAATCAGCATAACCGCCATAAAACCGCCCATTTTGATGAGGAGTTTGTGAAGAACTTGCTTGAAAATCCGCAAGTGCCGGAGTTGTTGAAAATCAGCCCTCTGACACAGCGTGAATGGCAGGTACTTGGTTTGATTTATTCGGGTTATAGCAATGAGCAAATTTCGCAGGAATTAGTGGTGGCGATGACCACGATTAAAACGCATATCCGCAATCTTTATCAAAAAATTGGCGTGGCAAACCGTGCTGAAGCGATTGAATATACACGTAGTTTGTTGAGAATGATGGGGTATAGTTGATTGGGGGAGCTAGCGATATAAATCGTTTACTCACTTTAACTCTCTCCCCTTGTGGGAGAGAGACAGCCGAAGGAGACGTCTAGTCTCCGTAGGCAGAGAGAGGGGATTTCCCCTCTCCCTGATTTTGCTTCTAAACGAAGCAAAATCTTTCCCTCTCCCACAAGGGGAGAGGGTTTTAACGTGCGATTATTTTTTCCAAATACGAGTTTGGTAATCACGGATTGAACGGTCGGAACTAAATGTACCAAGACGAGCAGTGTTTAGAATGGTTGATTCTAACCAAGCGGTCTGATTTTGGTAACGTTTTGCCACTTCTTTTTGCGCTTCACGATAGCTTGCAAAATCAGCTAGTACGCAGAAGTAATCTTTATTTAGCATATCGTACACTAACGGTTCAAAGGTATCTTTATTACCGCCGGAGAATGTGCCGTCTGCTAAGGCATCAATCGCTTGTTTTAATGCGGCATCTTGCTCATAGTAAGTGCGAGATACATAGCCTTTTTCACGTAATTCACGGACAGAATCAACAGTATGACCAAAAATTACTACGTTGTCGTTGCCTGCAAATTCAGCGATTTCAACGTTCGCACCGTCTAATGTCCCAAGTGTGATTGCACCGTTTAAGGCAAGTTTCATATTACCTGTACCTGATGCTTCTTTACCCGCTAATGAAATCTGCTCAGAAACATCCGCTGCCGGAATAATTTTTTCGGCAAGGCTAACACGGTAGTCCGGTAAGAATGCCACTTGTAATTTACCTTGCATATCCGGATCGCTGTTAATCACTTTTGCCACCGAGTTGATCGCTTGAATGATCTGTTTTGCCATAAAGTAGCCCGGAGCTGCTTTACCCGCAAAGATAAAGACACGTGGTACGAAATCTTGTGTTGGGTTCGCTTTAAGCTCTTGGTAAGTCGCGATGATGTTTAAGAGATTTAAATGTTGGCGTTTGTATTCGTGGAAACGCTTAATTTGAACATCAAAAATCGCATCGCAATTTACTTTTAAGCCTAATGTTTGTTCAATTTCTTTCGCTAATACCTGTTTATTGTGGCGTTTAATATCACGGTAAGCGGTCTGGAATTGTGGATCTTTTGCAAATTTCTCGATTTGTGATAATAACTCTAAATCTTTCGTCCAGTCGCCTTCTACGTGTTTGTCTAATAACGCACTTAAATGTGGGTTAGCTTGGCGGATCCAACGACGTGGCGTGATACCGTTTGTAACGTTATGGAAACGACCTTTGAATAAACGTGCGTAAGCCGGGAATAAATCACTCACAACTAAGTCTGAGTGGATTTGTGCCACACCGTTTACCGCAAAAGAACCAACAACCGATAAATTCGCCATACGAACACGGTGGTTCATCAACACGGCAGTTTCTTCCCACGCTTGAGCAAATTCCGCTTCGCTGAATTCTGCTTTCACTTGTTGATAAAGCTCGTGGTTAATGCGATCAATGATGATTAAGTGGCGAGGTAATAATTTTGCCACGAGATTTTGATCCCATTGTTCCAATGCTTCCGGTAATAATGTGTGGTTGGTGTAAGCAAATGTTTTTGAACAAATAGCCCAAGCCTGATCCCAAGTTAAATTGTATTGGTCAAGTAAAACACGCATTAACTCTGGAATAGCGATTGCAGGGTGAGTATCGTTTAATTGGATAACTTCGTATTCCGGTAATTGTTCTAACGTTCTGCCTTGTGCTAAGTGGTTTTTCAAAATATCAGCCACAGAACACGCACAGTGGAAGTATTGTTGCATTAAGCGCAGTTCTTTCCCTTCTTGATGGTTGTCATTCGGGTAAAGGACTTTCGTTAATTTAGAGGCATCAACCACTTTGCTTTCTGAAGTAAGGTATTCGCCATCGTTAAATTTAGCTAAATCGAAAGAAGTTTCGCTATAACCTTGCCATAAGCGTAATGGCTGTTGTACGCCTTTGTAGCCCACAACCGGTAAATCGAAGGCTTCGCCATATACCGTCCATTCAGGCTGCCAGTCATATTTGTCGCCTTCACGGTGCCATACTTGACCACCAAAGCCAACCGTTTGACGGAAGTCCGGGCGGTGATATTGTTGTAAATAGAAATCACGGCTCCACGCATCGCCTTCTTCACGTTGTTCGCCAGCCCAACCAAAACTTTGTTTGAATAAGCCGTATTGGTAGTGTAAGCCATAGCCCACAGCCGGTTGTGCAAGGCTTGCCATTGAGTCTAAATAGCAAGCAGCTAAGCGACCTAAACCGCCGTTACCTAAAGACGGATCACGTTCTTCTTCTAAAATATCAAATAAATTTTTGCCGTATTTCGCTAATTGTTGTGCAACTTCATCGTAAACGCCAAGGCTTAATAGGTTATTGCCTAATAGACGACCGATAAGGAATTCCATTGAAAGATAGTTCACTTTGCGTGTGTTTACAAGCGGTGCATTTTTCGGATAATTTTGCAAAATCGCTTGTTGGCTCACTTGTGCAATAAATTGATACCATTGAGTATCAGAAAGGTTTTCTGCCGTTAAAAAACGTTCTTCACAATAGGTTTTTAACGATTGTTCAAATAAAGTGTTAAATTCGGTTGCTGTTGTCATGGGATATAAACTCCAAATCAAGAAAAAATAAGATTGGGCTTATTATTTGAAAAAATGACGGGGCGTAAATCCTCCCTTATTCATCTATTTAGGTATGAAATGGTAGTAGTACTTCTTCTTTTTTAATGAAAATAGACGTTAAAAATGGCTCTGTTTCAGCCCCTGTGGGGCTGAGCTTAACGAACCTAGCACGGCTCGTGCTAGGTTATTTCTCAAATACACGCCTCAATTAACTTAATTAAGGTCTTTATATGATCGCCACTGGCATTAAGTGCCGGGATATAGCGATAACTTTCTCCACCCGCGTGTATAAAGTTTTCTTTATTTTCTTCCGCAATTTCTTCCAATGTTTCTAGGCAATCAGCAGAAAAACCTGCGCAAATGACGGCAACTTTTTTGATACCCTTTGCAGGAAAGCTTGAAAGCGTTTCATCGGTATAAGGCTGTAACCATTCTTCATCGCCAAAGCGAGATTGAAAGGTTACGCACCATTTTTCTGCGGATAACCCAAGCTGTTTTGCCACAAGTTCCGCCGTTTCACGGCAATGATCAGCATAAAAATCCCCTTCGGTTTCATAACGCTTAGGAATACCGTGAAAAGAAAATAATAGCAATTCATCTTCCGCAAGTTGTATCGTATTAGCGAGAGCCTGAATGTAGAGTGGATCATCGTGATAGCTATGGATAAACTCAAAGGGCACGATGCGACGCTGTTTTTTTAGGGCATCGGCAAAGGCGTCAAAAACAGAGGCGGTTGTTGTACTGCTATATTGTGGATAGAGCGGTAGCACAATGATTTTATCGACTTGCTGTTGTGTTAATTTTTCAAGAGCACTTTCCATACTCGGGTTACCATAGCTCATACCCAATTCAACAATGATAGATTGATTTTTGGCATCAAAATAGCTTTGTAGTGCTTTTTGCTGTTGGCGAGAGATCGCTAAAAGTGGCGACCCCTGATCTGTCCAAATGGATTGGTAGAGTTTTGCAACACGAGGGGAGCGTTTGGGTAAAATGAATAAATTAAGGATCGTTTGCCATTTTGTTTTCGGCAGATCGATCACGCGAGGATCGCTTAGGAATTGTTTTAAATAACGCTTTACTGCGGATGTCGTTGGCGCATCCGGTGTGCCTAAATTGGCAAGTAAAATACCTATTTTTTGCGTTTTCATTTGATTATCTCGGAATTTAAATAGACAACTAGTTTGCTTGAATTTTTATAAGATGACAAATAGAATTTACATATCATCACGTTAAAGAATGCTTTGTGATTGCGTTATCCAGAGAAAAATTTACAAACAATTAAAGTAAAGCGTTGTTTTTGCCTTGCCTTTTGTTTGTTTTGTCGTTAAAATGGCGACCTCTTTTTATGATCCTCAATTGGCATTAAGCCAAAAATTATTAAATTAGGTAGATAACAATGAAACGTACATTTCAACCTTCTGTATTAAAACGTGCTCGTACTCACGGTTTCCGTGCTCGTATGGCTACTAAAAATGGTCGTCAAGTTTTAGCACGTCGTCGTGCTAAAGGTCGTAAATCTTTATCTGCATAATTGCAGCTAAAGTAGGCGAATCACAACTGTGAAGACGCTAACCTTTTCTCGGGAGCTACGTTTGTTAGCTCCCGTTCAATTTAAAGCTGTGTTCGAAAATCCTCAACGAGCCAGCACCCCTCAAATGACTTTACTTGCTAAAGCAAATGATGCTGAAGTTCCCCGTTTAGGCTTAACCGTTGCTAAAAAGCATTTAAAACGAGCTCACGATCGTAATCGTATCAAACGCATTGTGCGAGAAACTTTCCGCTTAAAACAACACGAGCTTCCTTGTGCAGATTTTGTATTTGTGGCAAAAGCCGGCATCGGTAAATTAGATAATGCAACGCTTTTCGAAACGCTTGAAAAATTATGGGCAAGACACATTCGTCTGAGCAAAAATCCGGCTCCTCCTGTTCAGAAGTAAAAAGCTCAGAAGTAAAAATGGGTTTAGTTGCTAAGTTGCTTCTACTTCCGATTTATTTTTACCAATATGCGATTAGTCCGCTTATTGGCCCTCGTTGTCGTTTTTATCCTACTTGTTCAACTTATGCGGTTGAGGCGATTAAAATTCATGGAGCAATAAAAGGTGGCTATTTAGCCTTAAGGCGTATTGCACGTTGTCATCCTTTTAGTGAAGGCGGAGATGATCCTGTACCACCTAAATGTGAATGTTCAAAGCATAATCGCCTTTAATTTAAATTATTTGTCATCTTTACAATTCTTTGTGAACCATCCTATTATTTGCCAGTCTATGTTAGTGACCGTTATTTATAATAGTCACAGAAAATTTTATTCATTATGTAGGTTGAAAACGATTAGATATATGTCTAATCGTTTTATTTTTTTATTTAAAGAACTTTTTAATAAATTGATGATCTAAGTACATACAATTTATGAAAACACATAATGGAGTAAAAGATGGATTTCAATAATATTCTTAACCAGGTGCTTGGTGCGGCAAAAGAGCAAATCGCAAAAACAGCAAACGGTAATGAAACAACGGATAAAGTAACTAAAATAGGTGGCGGTGCTGCTGCAATTGGTATTTTATCGATGATTTTAGGCAGAAATGGCGGTTCAAACTTAGCAAAATTAGGCTCTTTAGCAGCTTTAGGTAGCATGGCTTATCAGGCTTACCAAAATTACCAAAGTAAGCAAAATCAAACTCAAACAGATATTACACCAACAGGTTTTTCTGCTGATGAAACGAATGATACAAGTAAAATCATTCTACAAGCAATGATTGCAGCAGCTGCAGCTGATGGTGCGATTACCTCAGATGAAGCAGAAGCAATAGCAGCGGAAGCAGGTAATGATCCTGAATTACAACAATGGTTACAACAAGAAATTAATCAACCGGCAACGGTTGCTGAAATTGCTCAGCAAGTAGGTCGTAATCAAGCATTAGCTTCACAAGTCTATCTTGCAGCACGTATGGTATGTAAAGATTTAGAGCGTAAAGAAATTATTTTCTTAGCCAATCTTGCTGAAGCTTTGGGATTAAATGAACAGTTTGTCGAAGAGTTAGAAAAACAAGCTGGTTTCTAAGTGAAAACTCCGCTAATCGCGGAGTTTTTTTATGTTCTTTTTCTTAGAGATCGTCCGATTTGATAAAAAAGTTTATCGCCAATAGCCGCAGTCATAGCCCCAATCACAACGATAAATGCACCGAGATAGCTGATCCCATTCATATCAGGAGAAGCAAAAACAGCCGGGTAAAAGCGGTGTCCAAGTATTGAGAAAAGCATCGTAAAGATGGGGATCATGGTTGTTACTACACTCACTTTTGAGGTTTCCCATTGGTTCAGTGCTTCACCATAAGATCCATAGGCAATAAGGGTATTTAAACAGCAATAGATAAAGCATCCCCATAAGAAGGGACTATCTATCTTTCCAATTTGAGCCGCTTCAGCAAAAGGTGTAAAAGCCACGCCACAGCTTAAATAAATCATCATTAGAATTTGTTGTGAGCTAAAATGTTTTAATAATAGCTTTTGTGCAATGCCGTAACATACCCAAATTAAACTTCCACATAGGCTTAATAGCACTCCCAAAGCATAATGGCTTAGTTGGAAAAGTTCGTGGAACTTATCATTAAAGAAAGCAAGCAACCCTATAATCAGTAAGACAAAGCCAATTTTTTGAGCAAACGTAAATCGCTCTTTAAAGAGAAGTACTCCCAGAAAGATCATTAAAAAGGGCGCAAATTGCCATAATACCTGCGTTGTTGTAGGGGATATATAGTGTAGCCCTTCAGCAACGAGAAAGAAATTCCCCGAAAGTCCGAGTACACCGAGCAGCATTAAACCAAACTGTTTACGATTAGAAGCGGTTAATTTTGGTAATTTTTTTGCAAAAGCTAAAATAATGAATAAGCCAATACCGGCAACCCAAAAACGAGCCCAAACCAATGTTTGTGCCTGCATCACGCTCAGAACTTGTTGAGCCGCAATGGGAAGGGTTCCCCACATTGCTGTTGCGGTAAGAGCCAAAATAAAGCCTAAAATAGGGTTCTTTTTCATTTTTTCTTCCTTGTCCCCAAGATGCGATGACCTACGGCGGATAACAATGCGCCGCTCACTACACATAATGCCCCGATCACGCTGAGAAAAGAGAGTTCCGGTGCTGCAAAGTAATCGGGTAGCCAATAATAGGCGATTTCTGAAAAGCCTAGCGTAAGAATGGGAATAAGCGGCATCATTATGCTGACTTTCGAGACATCCCAGCGATTTAAGGCTTCAGCATAAGAACCATAGGCGATGATTGTATTTAAACAGCAATAAATCAGACAGAGCAGGGCGATGGGGCTTAAATTCTCTGTTTGTGAAAGAGTGGCGAAGGGGGTAAAAAACAAGCTGCATCCAATATACATCACAAGCAGAATTTGCATTGAATTAAAGCGTTCAAGCATAATCTTTTGCGCTAAGCCATAGCCGATCCAAAGTAAACTGGCAACCATTCCACATAAAATACCGAAGGCATAATCATTCATTTGGGCGAAGTCATCAAAGCGATTGTGAAAGAATAACCCCAATCCGATTAAGACGACTAAAAAGCCGATTTTTTGATGAAGCCCAATAGTTTCTTTGAAAATAATCACACCACATACAATCATTGCAAAAGAAGAAATCGGGCTTAATACTTGGCTTGCCATAGCAGGAATGTAACGCAGTGCCACGTTAAAGAGGAAGAAGTTACAAGATAACCCAAAAACACCGAGTAAGATTAACCAACGATACTTGCGCGTAAAAGCGGTCGGTTTTGGTAATTTTTTTGCAAAGAGTAGCATTAAGAAGACACCGCACATAGCAACAACAAATCGAAACCAGACGATGGTTTGCGCATTCATTTCTTTTAGAACGGGTTGTAATGCAATAGGAAGCGTTCCCCACATCATCACCGCAGTAAGTGCAAAAAGAAAACCAAGAAAGGGTTGTTTATTCATAGGATTTTGCCAATTTTAGGATACAAAAAAACCTCACCAAAAGTGAGGTTCTTTTTTATTCATTTTGAAATGAATATGTTGATCATTACTCAGCAACGATGCTTACATATTTGCGATTTTTCTCGCCTTTCACTTCAAATTTAACTTTACCATCTGCAGTTGCAAATAAAGTGTGGTCTTTACCCATACCTACATTTGTACCTGCGTGGAATTTTGTACCACGTTGACGAACAATGATGCTACCTGCTAAAACAGATTCGCCACCGAAACGTTTAACACCAAGGCGTTTAGCTTCAGAATCACGACCGTTACGAGTTGAACCACCAGCTTTTTTAGTTGCCATCTACTTGATCTCCTCTGAAATTATGCTTGAATCCCAGTGATTTTCACTTCTGTGAACCACTGACGATGACCTTGTTGTTTACGGCTGTGTTTACGACGACGGAATTTAACGATGCGAACTTTTTCGCCACGACCGTGTGCTACAACTTCAGCCACTACTTTGCTACCTGCTACTACAGGTGTACCGATTTTAACATCTTCGCCATTAACGACCATTAACACTGAGTCGAATTCAACTTTCTCACCAGTTGCAACTTCAAGTTTTTCTAAACGAACAACTTGACCTTCGCTTACTCGGTGTTGTTTGCCGCCACTTTGGAAAACTGCGTACATATTTACTCCGCTAATTTGTGCCATTTACGCTGTGCGATTGGCACTTTTAAATTCATATAAAATAGGGTTGCAATTCTACGCAAAAAGAAAACAAAGAGCAAGAACGAAATTGAAGAAATTTTAAAAAAGATAGATTTCGGTAGAAAATCCTAAAAATTTGTTTTTGACAAATAGATGGAACTGCTCCTACTTCCTGTAAAAATTTTGACGGTTGGCGAAAGTAGGGTAAAATCCCACTAATTTTGGTTCTAGAACAGTAAAAATAAAATGACTCAATTATTAACATTGGAACAAATTCAAGCCCTTGCTGCAGAAGATATGCAAGCGGTAAATGCAGAAATTCTGGCACAACTTAATTCGGAAGTGCCTTTAATTAACCAATTAGGTTTTTACATTATCAGTGGCGGCGGTAAACGTATTCGCCCTTTGATTACTGTATTGGCTGCACGTGCTTTAGGTTACCAAGGGGCTAAACAAATTACCACTGCAGCCTTTATTGAGTTTGTTCATACCGCAACCTTACTACACGATGATGTGGTTGATGAGTCGGATATGCGCCGTGGGCGTGAAACGGCAAACGCTGCCTTTGGCAATGCAGCAAGCGTATTAGTTGGGGATTATATTTATACACGTTCTTTCCAAATGATGACATCGGTAGATTCTCTTGAAGTCTTAAAAGTGATGTCGGCAGCAACTAATGCTTTGGCAGAAGGTGAAGTGCAGCAATTGATGAATGTGAATGATCCAAATACCACAGAAGAAAATTACATGCGTGTGATCTATAACAAAACCGCACGTTTATTTGAAGCGGCAACGCAATGTGTGGCGATTGTGGCAAATGCGAGTAAAGAAATTGAAATTGCATTAAAAAATTACGGTTGTTACTTAGGCACGGCTTTCCAACTTGTAGATGATATTTTGGATTATTCAGCTAACGCACAAGCGTTAGGAAAAAACGTTGGCGATGATTTTGTGGAAGGCAAACCAACAATGCCTCTTCTTCACGCAATGCGCCACGGTAATGAAGCACAAGCGAATATGATTCGCCAAGCCATTGAGCAAGGCGGAAATCGTGAAAATATTGATGAAGTGTTAGCGATTATGGCTGAACATAAATCTTTGGATTACACGATGGAAAAAGCGAAAGCAGAAGCACAAAAAGCGGTTGATGCAATCGCCATTTTGCCGGAAAGTGAATATAAACAAGCATTGATCTCATTGGCGTATTTGTCGGTGGATCGCTCTTATTAAATAATTTTTTAGGGACACACTACGAGTGTCTTCTATGAAATTAATGTTGTAGGGACGCCACGCTGGCGTCCACATTTTCAATATGATCATAAACGGACACACGCAGTGTGTCCCTACATTTTATATATTAACAATGACAGAACACCAACCCCAAGCCCACAAAGAAGCGTTACAACAAAAACGCAAATTAACCCGTAAAGGCAAAGATCCGAACGCCCCTTTTGTGCGAGAAAAACTAGAGCTGCCAAACGGACATAACAAACTTTTACTACACTCTTGCTGTGCCCCTTGTTCAGGTGAAGTGATGGAAGCTATTCACGCTTCAGGGATCGAATTTGCGATCTACTTCTACAACCCAAACATTCACCCATTAAAAGAGTATCTGCTACGCAAAGAAGAGAACATTCGCTTTGCTGAAAAACACGGTATTCCGTTTATTGATGTCGATGACGATTATGAAAACGACCGCAAAGAGTGGTTCAAAAAGGCAGAAGGAATGGAGTGGGAGCCAGAACGTGGTATTCGTTGCACAATGTGCTTTGATATGCGTTTTGAAAAAACCGCAAAATATGCCCACGAAAACGGCTACCCTGTTTTTACCAGCTGTTTAGGGATTTCCCGTTGGAAAGATATGAACCAAATCAACGGTTGCGGACACCGTGCGGCAGCCGCTTATGATGATGTGGTTTACTGGGATTACAACTGGCGTAAAGGCGGCGGTTCACAACGGATGATCGAAATCAGCAAACGTGAACGTTTCTACCAACAAGAGTACTGTGGCTGTGTCTATTCGTTGCGTGACACGAACAAATGGCGTTTAGAAACAGGGCGACAACGTATTGAAATCGGTAAATTGTATTATTCGCCCGATTAAAAAGTAGGGACACACTGCGTGTGTCCGCCATCAAGCGGTTAATTTTCAACAAATTTTTACAAATTCAAAAGAGGAACAAACAATGTCTAAATTTGCAATGGTATTCCCAGGACAAGGTTCGCAAGCGGTTGGTATGCTTGCTGATCTTGCACCTGTTTACCCAGTGGTCGAACAAACGTTCAAACAAGCCAGTGATGTGCTTGGTTATGATTTATGGGATTTAGTCCAAAACGGCACGGCGGAAGATTTGGGTAAAACTGAACGTACTCAACCTGCGTTATTGGCGGCTTCTGTTGCGTTATACCGTATTTGGCAAGAGAAATTCCCAGAGCAAAAACCTGCGGTAATGGCAGGACACAGCTTGGGCGAATACTCAGCGTTGGTTTGTGCCGGCGTGTTGGATTTCCAAGATGCGATCAAATTAGTGGAACTGCGTGGTCAAGCGATGCAAAGCGCTGTGCCGGCAGGGACTGGTGCGATGTTTGCGATTATCGGCTTAGATAACGAAGCGATCATCAAAGCGTGCGAACAAGCGGCAAGTGAAATCGGCGAAGTGGTTTCAGCAGTAAACTTTAACTCACCGGGTCAAGTAGTGATTGCCGGCACGAAAGCGGCGGCAGAGCGTGCAGGCGAATTATGTAAAGAAGCTGGGGCAAAACGTGCGTTACCATTAGCGGTAAGCGTGCCTTCACACTGTGCCTTAATGAAACCTGCGGCAGAAAAATTAGCGGCTGCATTGCAAAATATTTCGTTAAATGCACCGCTTGTTTCTGTGATTAACAATGTGGATGTAGCTGTTGAAACCGATGCGGATAAGATCCGTGATGCTTTAGTTCGTCAGCTTTATAGCCCGGTGCGTTGGACAGAGACGGTCGAAAAAATGGCTCAAGATGGTGTGACGACTTTATATGAAATTGGTCCAAATAAAGTCTTAACAGGCTTAGCGAGCCGTATTGTGAAAGAGTTATCGGCAAAAGCAGTAAATGATGTGGCATCGTTTGAAACGGTAGTGTTTTAATTAGTAAGATGTCAGTTTTTAAGGGCGAGGTTTACCCTCGCTCGAACCATAATTTGTTTAAAAGGAGCTAGCAATGCAAAATAAAATCGCATTAGTCACTGGGGCAACCCGTGGAATTGGGCGTGCAATCGCTGAAGAATTAGTGTCTAAAGGTGCATTCGTTATCGGCACGGCAACGTCAGAAAAAGGGGCGGAGTCAATCTCAGCTTACTTAGGTGATAAAGGCAAGGGCTTAGTGTTAAATGTGGCTGACGCTGAATCTATCGAGCAAGTACTTGCACAAATTAAAGAACAGTTTGGCGACATTGATATTCTCGTCAATAACGCAGGGATTACCCGTGACGGTTTATTAATGCGTATGAAAGAAGATGACTGGTTCGATATTATTCAAACCAACTTAACCTCAATTTACCGTTTATCCAAAGCAGTATTACGCCCTATGATGAAAAAAGGCGGCCGTATTATCTCTATCGGCTCTGTGGTTGGTTCATCAGGTAATCCGGGACAAACCAACTACTGTGCGGCAAAAGCAGGTCTTGTCGGTTTTTCTAAATCGTTGGCGAAAGAAGTGGCTTCTCGTGGCATAACCGTAAACGTGGTTGCTCCAGGTTTTATCGCAACGGATATGACGGACGAGCTTACTGAAGATCAAAAAAATGCGATCTTAAGCCAAATTCCAGCTGGCAAACTTGGCTCGGCACAAGATATTGCAAAAGCGGTGGCATTTTTAGCTTCTGATGATGCGGCATATATCAACGGCGAAACCATTCACGTGAATGGCGGTTTATATATGAACTAACCGTTTAAAAGCGGTTCATTTTTTACCGAGTTTTGCGAGATTTAACGCAAAATTCGGTTTTATTCTTTTTATTTTTTTATTTATTTGTGTGTTATGACTAAAAATACGTTTATTGTCGGCTTTATGCTGTTTGCAATTTTCTTTGGGGCGGGCAACCTGATCTTTCCGCCAAAACTCGCATTTGAAAGTGGTGAAAATTTCTTACCTGCAATTCTTGGTTTTATTACAACAGGTGTAGGCCTACCCCTCTTAGGTATTATTGTAAGCGCTTGTTATGATGGGGGGTATAAAGCTGCTCTCAATCGTATTCATCCTTGGTTCTCTGTTATTTTTTTAATGGCAATCTATCTTGCAATAGGCCCATTTTTTGCAGGACCTCGTACTGGTGCAACGGCTTATGAAATTTCATTAGTCCCCTTTTTAGGTGAAACCGATCCAATTTCGCAATTTGCTTTTACCTTGGTCTATTTTACTTTAACCCTTTGGTTAAGTTTAAATCCATCTCAAGCAGTAGATCGTGTGGGGGCAATTTTAACACCTGTACTGATTTTGACGATTATTGCTTTGGTTATCAGAGCTTTCTTTATTCTAGAACCAACTACCGCGGTAACGCCGCCGGAAGATGAACATTCTTGGTTATTTAAAGGCGTTGTGGAAGGTTATTTAACGATGGATGCTCTTGCTTCATTGGCATATTCCGTCATCGTTTTAAATGCGATTAAATCAAAAGGCATTTCTCCTTCTGCGTTAATTAAACAGACTGTAATGGCAGGGCTGGTAGCAGCAACAGCATTGGGGGTTATCTACTTCTCATTAGGTTGGATTGGTAACAACATGTCAATTAGCCCGGAAACGCTTGCTCAGCTTGCGGAGAAAAATCAGGATCTCGGTACTTATATTTTAAACACCATTACCGCACAGGCGTTTGGTGAATATGGGCGTATTTTGCTGGGCGTAATTGTCTCGCTGGCGTGTTTAACTACGGCTGTTGGTTTATGTGTTTCGGTGAGCGAATACTTTTATGAAATTTTCCCGAAAATTTCTTACCGTAATTACGTGATTTTATTCTGCCTTATCAGCCTCATGATTGCGAATCTAGGCTTAAAAGCGGTAATCCAGAAATCAATTCCGGTATTACTGGTGCTTTACCCGATTGCAATGACGGTCATTTTGTTACTAGGTATCAATGCGTTATTCCGCTTACCCTTAGTCGCTAAACGTTTAGCGTTGGCGCTTGTTACCATTATTTCGATTTTATCGGTTGCAAAATTTGATTTTACCCAACAACTCCCGTTGAAATCCTATTCAATGGAGTGGCTGCCATTTGCTATTATTGGGTTAGTGATTGGATATCTCGTCCATAAAATGATGAAACGATAAGTATTTTAGCGGTCATTTTTGCAAAATAATATGTAAATTTGACCGCTTTATTTTAGGGAGATAAGTATGCCTGAATTACCAGAAGTTGAGACGAGTTTACGAGGTGTTGAGCCTTATTTGAAAGGCGAAAAAATCAAACAAATTATTTGCCGAACAGAAAAGTTACGTTGGCCCATCCCAACGGCATTAACCGACATGCAAGGGGCGAAAATTATTGATTTATCTCGTCGAGCGAAGTATTTAATTTTACATACAGAGAAAGGCGATATTTTAGTGCATCTCGGAATGTCCGGCTCTTTGGGGATTTTAAAAGAAAGTGATAACCAACCTGTGGGTAAACATGATCATGTTGATTTGATTACAGAAACCGGCACGATTTTACGTTATAACGATCCTCGTAAATTTGGTGCTTGGTTATGGGCAAAAGAGGCATTAAAGCACGAGTTATTGGCAAAATTAGGCCCTGAACCGCTTTCAAATGAATTCACAAGCGGTCGTTTATGGGAGAAAAGTCGCCAAAAAACCGTTGCCGTTAAAAATTTCATTATGAACAATGAAATTGTGGTTGGAGTTGGTAATATCTATGCCTGTGAGTCTCTCTTTATGGCAGGAATTCACCCAGAACTAGCGGCGCAAAATTTAACTGAAAAGCAGTGTGAACGCTTGGTCAAAGTGATTAAAGAGGTTTTAACAAAGTCGATTATTCAAGGTGGCACAACGTTGAAAGACTTTATTCAACCAGATGGTAAACCAGGTTATTTTGCCCAAGTCTTACAAGTTTATGGGCGGAAAGGGGAAGCGTGTAATGATTGTGGTTCACTCATTGAAACCAAAATTATTGGGCAGCGAAACACCTATTTTTGCCCACATTGTCAAAAGCTCCCGAGATAATAAAAACGCCTTTTTACAAAGGCGTTTTTTCGTTTCAATTAATCAATCGGTGGTACATAAGTCCCGTTTGCAATAGCATCTTTAATGCGTTCTGCTTCGCTTAGCACTTGCGCCAATAACGCTTTGACGTTTTCGAGTGTTGCGATTGGGCTTAGCGTAGTCATTTTCAGCGATTGTTTATCCCCGACTTTGGTCACCCCAATGTTCGCTTCGCCACGGGCAAAGAGTTCATCTGCCACATTTTGGTTTAAGGCATCGATAAATTCAGCAGGGTAGCCTGCCGGTGCAACACGGAACAATACCGAAGCAAATTGTGCCGGAACAAGCATTTCCAAGCCTTCTGTTTCGTGAATGTATTGTTCCACTTGTTTGGTAAGGTAAACACCGTGGTCGATCATTGAAGCGTATAGTTCTTCTCCTAAGGCTTCTACCGTAAACCATAATTTCAACGCATCAAAACGGCGTGTCGTTTGGAGCGATTTCGCCACTAAATTTGGTACACCGTGCGCTTCATCGTATTCTGAATTTAAGTAATCCGCTTTGTAATCAATGAAACGGTAATTTTGCGGATCTTTTAATAAGAATGCGCCGCAAGAAATCGTTTGGAAGAAATGTTTGTGGAAATCCAACGTAATGGAGTCGGTTAATTCAATACCATCTAAAAGATGGCGGAAATCTTTTGAAAGCAGTAATGCACCGCCCCAAGCCGCATCGACGTGTAACCAAACGCCAAATTTGTTAGTAATCGCACGAATGGTTTTTAACGGATCGATTGCGCCAGCATCGGTTGTCCCTGCGGTGGCGACCACACAAGCCACCACTTTGCCTTCTAAATAAAGTTTGGCTAAAGTCGCTTCTAATGCGTGTGGATCCATTTGGGCATTTTCATTGCAAGGCACGGTAACTACAGATTGGAAGCCCATTCCCATCATTGCCATATTTTTTTGCACAGAGAAGTGCGCATTTTCAGAGCAAATTACTTTTACTTTTTGCATTGCATCAGGTGGGATACCATCACGTTGTACCGACCATTCTGAACCGTCTGCATTTTTCCAATGTTTCGCAATGCAGGCATCACGCGCAAGCAGCACACCCATTAAGTTTGATTGTGTACCGCCCGAAGTAAAGACCCCGGAGGTGCCTTCGCCGTAGCCGGCTTTTTGACGCAACCAGTCAATCAAATGCTCTTCCATAATCGAACCGGCAGGGCTTTGATCCCACGAGTCCATAGATTGGTTAGTGGCATTGATTAACACTTCCGCAATTTGGCTCGTCACCATTGTCGGACAATGTAAGTGCGCTAAAGAGTGAGGGTGATGAACTTTAAGACTTGGATTTAAGAAAATTTCAACTAAATGATCTAAGGATTTTTGTACACCTACGCCCTCTTTAGTCGGTTTAAAACCATCAACCAAAGCACGCATTTGTTTGATTGAACCGCCGGTGTACATTTTTTCATTTTTCAGCCAAGAACTGACCGCTTGCACGGCATTGTGCATTGCGTTTTCGTAGTCTGCAATAGATTGAGGATCGTTACAGAACAGGGATTGTTTGTGTTTTGAAATATCTGACATTGTTTTTCCAATTTATTTGTAGGGGCGAAATATTTTTCGCCCAAAACAATCAAGGGAATATCAGGGCGAAAAATATTTCGCCCCTACATAACCAATATATAATAAGCTTCTATGAAACTGACCGCACTTATTAACCACGCACCGCTTTTAATGCGTCTGCGACAGATTGTTTGAAGCGTTTAATGAATTCTTCACATTCTGCTTGGTTGATATTTACTGCACAAAGCACACGAACCACGTTGCCGCCACGTCCGCCACGTTCTAACAATAACTTGTTGTTAAAGCAGGCTTTTTGGATTGCAACCGCTAATTCGCCATCTTGTGGATAAGCACCTGTTGCGTCTGCCGATTTGCGTTCGTCCACAATGTCGATCCCCATCATTAAGCCTTTACCACGAACATTGCCGATACAAGGGAATTCTTTGCTTAATTCACGTAATGCACTCGTTAAGTATGCGCCACGTTCTTCCGCATTTTTCGCAAGATTTTCTTCACGCATAATTTTAAGTGATGCGTAACCAGTTGCCATTGCTAATTGGTTACCACGGAATGTACCGGTGTGTCCTGCCGGTTGCCACGCATCAAATTCTTTGCGAATAGCCAATACCGCTAATGGTAATGAACCACCTACCGCTTTTGACATCACAACGATATCAGGCTGAATACCTGCGTGTTCAAAGGCAAACATTTTACCGCTGCGGCAGAAGCCTGCTTGAACTTCATCAACAATCATTAAAATGCCGTGTTTTTGGGTTACTTCACGTACTTTTTGTAAGAACGAAATTGGAGCAGGCACCACGCCCCCTTCGCCTTGGATTGCTTCTAAAATGACCGCAGCCGGTTTTACTACGCCGCTTTCTACATCTTCAATGAAGTTTTCAAAATAGCGTTCAACCGCTTTCGCACCCGCTTCGCCACCAATGCCGAACGGGCAACGGTATTCGTGCGGATATGGCATAAATTGTACGCCCGGCATTAAGCCTTGCACTGGATTTTTCGCACCTAAGTTACCGGTTAAAGATAATGCACCGTGGGTCATCCCGTGGAAACCGCCAGAGAATGCGATTACATTGCCACGTCCAGTATAGGTTTTGGCTAATTTGATCGCCGCTTCGTTAGCATCTGCACCTGAAGGACCGGTGAATTGAAGAATGTATTGATCTTTAGGGAAGAATGATAAAAGTTCTTCGGTGAAAGCGTCTTTTAATGGCGTGGTTAAGTCTAAAGTATGTAACGGCAAGCCACTGTCTAAAACGTCTTTGATTGATTGCATTAGTACAGGGTGATTATGACCTAATGCTAATGTTCCTGCGCCCGCCAAAAAGTCGAGATATTCATTTCCTTCTACGTCTGTTACCCAACAACCTTGCGCTTTAGCATAAGCAAAAGGAAGTTTGCGTGGATAACTACGCACATTGGATTCCATTGCATCTTGACGATCTAAGAAATGTTTGTTTGAGGCGAGAACTGCTTTTACAGGAGTGTTAATTGTCATTTTAAAAAACCTTCTAAATGAGGTGAAAAAAATAAGTCGGGTGCCTTGCGGGAAGCCTAAGCTTTCTTATCCTGAGAGATAAGATGCCATGGGGCATTTGACTCGCTACTTATTAAAAAAAGCGTTTCAGCTTTTTTGTTTTTACCCTGCTTGTAGAAATAAGAGCAGGTTGGAAACAGCTCCAAATGAAGGGATCATTTGAAGAGGGCATATTGTATATTTTTATATCAAAAAGGGAAGAGAAATTTAGCTGGTAGAACAAGATATAAGGTTATCTGCCTAATTGATAAGCAAACGTTTGCATTTTAGGTATGAAAAAACCCGACAAGAGTCGGGTTTTAAAATTCAAACTAAAATTATTTGATTTTAGCTTCTTTATAAACAACGTGTTTACGCACAACTGGATCAAATTTTTTGATTTCCATTTTTTCTGGCATATTACGTTTGTTTTTTGTTGTTGTGTAGAAGTGACCAGTTTCAGCAGTTGAAACTAATTTGATTTTCTCACGATTACCTTTAGCTGCCATTGGTTAGCTCCTTAGATTTTTTCGCCACGAGCACGGATTTCAGCTAATACTGCATCGATGCCTTTTTTATCAATAATACGCATACCTTTCGCTGTTAAGCGTAAAGTTACGAAACGATTTTCAGACTCAACCCAGAAACGGTGAGTGTGAAGGTTAGGTAAAAAACGACGACGAGTCGCGTTTAATGCGTGTGAGCGGTTGTTACCAACTGCTGGACGCTTGCCGGTTACTTGGCAAACTCTTGACATTTTAATTCTCCAATTACTTAAGTAAGTTTTATATGGTTCGGGCGATGAGTGCTGACTCAACACAGCTTACTCACTACCTCGTCAGGTATAAACCCGACCAAAGACTATATTAAAGGTCGCTGATTATACTCTTGTTTCCTTTTTTATTCAAGTGCTGAATGTGAAATACAATTAAGAATATTTTAATTATAAATATTATCTTCATTGCTTTTTACCGTTAACTTTATGATGGATCACTCGATGTAACGGTGTGGTTTTTGTTATTTATAAATAAAATATAGAAAAAATATACGAAAAATTAAGTGAAATTTTCCGAAAAGATACTAATTTCTTGTACAATAAGTAGAATTTTACTTTATTAAAAGTGCATATATATTCTATCTCAAAGGATCTATAAAGAAGATGGCAAAAAAATTATTGGTAATGGCAGGTGGCACTGGTGGACACGTTTTCCCTGCGATTGCTGTGGCAAGAGAATTACAACAACAAGGCTGGGAAATCCGCTGGTTAGGAACAAAAGATCGTATGGAAGCAGATCTTGTGCCAAAACACGGTATTCCGATTGAGTTTATTCAAATTTCAGGATTAAAGGGCAAAGGGATCAAAGCATTACTTACTGCCCCTTTTGCGATCTTAAGGGCGGTACTTCAAGCAAAAAAAATTATTAAAGTGTACAAGCCTGATGCAGTACTTGGAATGGGCGGTTATGTGTCCGGACCGGGTGGTATTGCGGCGAAATTATGTGGTGTGCCTGTGATTTTGCACGAACAAAATGCGGTAGCAGGTTTAACCAATGTATGGCTTTCTAAAATTGCTCGCCGTACTTTACAAGCGTTTCCAACAGCATTTCCAAATGCGGAAGTTGTGGGAAATCCTGTTCGCCAAGATCTGTTCCAAATTGCTCCACCTGAACAACGTTTTGCTGAAAAGGGCTACCCAATCAATATTTTAGTGATGGGCGGTAGTCAGGGGGCATTGGTAATCAATAAAACGGTACCAGAAGTGGCGAAAGTTTTAGGACAGAATGTGTTTATTAGCCATCAAGTTGGTAAAGGCAAATTAGCTGGTGTGGAAGAAGTTTATCAAGCCACAGGAAACGGCATTGCAAGTGAATTTATTGATGATATGAAAGCGGCTTATGAATGGGCAGATTTGGTAATTTGTCGTTCGGGTGCTTTAACCGTATGTGAAATTGCCGCAGCAGGATTACCAGCAATTTTTGTACCGTTTCAACATAAAGATCGTCAGCAATTTTTAAATGCAGAATACCTTGCACAAGCAGGTGCGGCAGTGATTATTGAACAACAGGATTTTACCCCTGAAAGTTTATTAAAAGCATTAGAGCCTTTAATTGCCGATCGCCAAAAACTCACGGAAATGGCAATCAAAGCAAGAGCGAAAGCCACGCCATTAGCCGCAAAACGTGTGGCGGAAGTGATTGTGGAAAATAGTTTGTAAGCGGTCAGATTTTGTAGTTTTTTTGCAAAATGATCGAATATAAGGAATAAAAATGAAAAATTTCCAAGATAAAGTTAAAAAATTAGTCCCTGAAATGCGTCGTGTAAACCAAATCCACTTTATTGGGATTGGCGGTGCTGGTATGTCTGGGATTGCTGAAGTATTATTAAATGAAGGCTATCAAATTTCAGGCTCGGATATTGCTGATGGTGCAGTCACGCAACGCTTAGCCAAAGCAGGTGCAAAAATTTGTATCGGTCATCAAGCAGAAAATATTGAAGGTGCGAGCGTAGTCGTAGCTTCGAGTGCGATTGATGAAAGTAACCCAGAAGTCGCGGCAGCAAAAGAAGCGCGTATTCCTGTGATTCAACGTGCACAGATGTTAGCGGAAATTATGCGTTTCCGTCACGGTATTGCGATTGCAGGTACTCACGGTAAAACTACCACAACCGCAATGATTTCAATGATTTATACCGAGGCAAAACTCGACCCAACCTTCGTAAACGGCGGTTTAGTGAAATCAGCGGGTAAAAATGCTCATTTAGGCGCGAGCCGTTACTTAATAGCAGAAGCCGATGAAAGTGATGCGTCATTCTTACATTTACAGCCAATGGTATCTGTTGTTACGAATATTGAACCTGATCATATGGATACTTATGGCGGCGATTTCGAAAAAATGAAAGAAACCTATGTACGTTTCTTACGCAACCTGCCTTTCTATGGTTTAGCAGTAATGTGTGCTGATGATGAAACAGTAATGGAAATTGCCCCGAAAGTGGGTCGCCAAGTGATTAGCTATGGTTTTAGTGAAAAAGCCGATTACCGTATTGAAGATTATCAACAAACCGGTTTCCAAGGGCATTATACTGTGGTTTGTCCGACAGGCGAGCGTATTGAAGTCTTATTAAATGTCCCAGGCAGACACAATGCATTGAATGCAACGGCTGCATTAGCGGTTGCGAAAGAAGAAGGCATTGCGAATGAAGCGATTTTGGCTGCCTTGGCTGATTTCCAAGGTGCAGGTCGTCGTTTTGATCAGTTAGGTTCATTTATTCGTCCAAATGGTAAAGTAATGTTAGTTGATGACTACGGTCATCACCCAACGGAAGTGGATGTAACGATTAAAGCCGCTCGTCAAGGCTGGGAAAATAAACGTGTGGTAATGGTATTCCAACCGCACCGTTATTCTCGTACCCGTGATTTATTTGACGATTTTGTACAAGTGCTGTCGCAGGTTGATGCGTTGATTATGCTCAATGTCTATGCTGCCGGCGAAGCACCAATTGTGGGGGCAGAGAGTAAAGACCTGTGCCGTTCAATTCGTACATTAGGCAAAGTTGATCCGATTTTAGTGTCAGATACTTCTCAACTTGGCGAAGTGTTAGATCAAATTATTCAAGATGGCGATTTAATCTTGGCACAGGGTGCAGGGAATGTGAGCAAACTTTCCCGTGATTTGGCGGAAAGTTGGAAGGCATAAAGAAGATTTAACAAGCGGTAGGATTTCGAGAAATTTTTGATATTGTGTAATTGCACAAAACCGCTCCTACGGTAAATCTGAAAATTTGCTAATAATTTCAATAAATTAACCGTAGGGACACACTGTGTGTGTCCGTTGTAAAAATGGGATATGGTTTATTTTGCGGACACACGCAGTGTGTCCCTACAGTTACCTTAATAATATCAAATTTTTGCAATAAATGACCGCTTGTAAAACATAAATAAGGTATAAAATAATGAGCTTAAAAAACGAAAAAATTGCGGTGTTATTTGGTGGCGTTTCTGCAGAACGTGAAGTTTCGCTTAATTCAGGCAAATCGGTGTTTGAAGCCTTACAAAGTTTAGGCTACAACGTTGAAGCGATTGATACAAAAGAATTTCCGATTGAAAAATTAAAAGAAAAAGGTATTCAGCGTGTATTCAATATTCTTCACGGTGGTATCGGTGAAAATGGCGTGCTTCAAGGAGCGTTAGAACAGCTTGGTATTCCTTATACTGGTTGTGGCGTAATGGCTTCTGCAATTACGTTAGATAAATTCCGCACTAAATTATTGTGGAATGCAGTTGGTTTACCAACGGCGGCAATGGAAGTCGTACGCCGTGGGCAAGCGGTCAATTCCGATGAAATTATTGCAAAATTAGGTTTACCGTTATTCGTGAAACCTGCGAGCGAAGGCTCAAGTGTCGGCGTGAGCAAAGTGAAAACTGCAGAACAGTTACTCCCTGCAATTGAAGAAGCATTAAAATTTGATTCGATCGTGTTAGTAGAAGAAAACTTAGCGGGAGCGGAATACTCTGTACCAGTGCTTGATGGTGAGGTGTTGCCGGCGGTACAAATTATTCCAGACGGTGAGTTTTATGACTACCATGCAAAATACATTTCAGACAACACTCAATATGTTGTGCCAGCGTTAAATGCGGATCGTCAAGCGGAAGTCGCTAAGTTAGTGAAACAGGCTTATGATGTGGTCGGTTGCCGTGGTTGGAGCCGAATTGATGTGATGGAAGATGGCGAAGGAAACTTCCGTTTAGTGGAAGTGAATACCTGCCCAGGTATGACTAGTCACAGTATTTTCCCAAAATCAGCAGCGACTGTGGGTTACAGTTTTGAGCGTTTAGTTGAGCGTGTATTGGAGTTAAGTGCGTAATGGTTGCGGTCATTCGCAAAAAGAAATCATCGAATTTTGGGCCTTTCAAAGCCATTCAAGGTAAAATTTCTTTTTTACCAAAGACATGGTTTGGATACATAAAGCCCCTAATTGTGTTATTATGTTTTTTGGTCGCTTTTTTAGTCTATTCGAATTGGCATAGTTTACTTGAAAGTTTAGATAAAACACCGATTCGATCTTATGCACTTACGCATAAAACACAATTTACGACAAATTCGGATATTCGTGAAACTTTATCTAAAAATCCTACTCTAAAAGGGTATTTCTCTCAAGATATTCAAGAAGTTAAAAATAAGCTGCTTGAAATGCCTTGGGTGCGAGATGTTGTTGTTCGAAAATTTTATCCTGATCGTTTAGGGATTACAATTTTAGAGCATCGTCCGGTTGCGATTTGGAATAACGTTAAATATCTTTCAGAACAAGGTGTGGTTTTCAGTTTACCTGCAGATCGGTTTGATCGAACAGGGCTTCCTTTAATGTATGGGCCGGATACTGAAAGTAAAGTTGTGTTAGAAGCATGGGGCAAAATCCAAGCAGAATTAAAAGCGCGTCAATTAGAACTTAAATCTGTGGCGATAGATAATCGTGGTTCTTGGTCGATAACATTATCAAATAATGTAGAATTAAAATTGGGGCGAGGAGAATGGACATCTAAAATCGATCGTTTTATGTTGATTTTCCCAGAAATAGATATTCCGGAAGGGCAACGTTTAGCTTATGTTGATTTACGCTATGAGCATGGTGCGGCGGTAGGATTCCTTCCATTACAAAAATAAGAATTGCAAACCAGAAATATGACAAAAGTAGCAGAATCAAGAATTATTGTTGGCTTAGATATTGGTACATCCAAGGTGGTTGCGGTTGTCGGTGAAGTGCTCCCCGATGGTGTAATTAATGTGATGGGCGCAGGCGTTTGTCCTGCAAAAGGCGTTGATCGTGGTGGTGTTATTGATTTAGATGCCGCAGTACGTTCAATTCAGAGTGCTATTGAACAAGCTGAATCTATTTCAGAATGCCAAATTATTGGCGTTACATTAGCATTATCAGGACAACATATTACAGCATTAAATGAAACGGGAGCCGTACCTCTAGCTAATACTGTCACAGAACAAGATATTGATTCTGCAATGCATTATGCTCGCTCAGTCCGTTTGCCAGATGGCTTAGATATCCTTCATGTACTTCCTCAAGAGTATAAGGTTGATCGATTACCTGCCACTAAAAATCCACTAGGTTTATCGGGTAACCGTTTAGTTGCTCAAGCTCATCTTATCGCAGCTCATCAAGACTGGTTGAGAAATTTGGTTAATGCAGTTGAACGGGCAAAATTAAAAGTAGATCAGGTTGTGTTTTCTGGATTAGCTTCGAGCTATTCTGTTTTAACTGAAGATGAAAAAGAGCTAGGTGTTTGTTTAATTGATATCGGTGGTGGTACGATGGATGTACTAGTATATACCGATGGCGCATTGCGTTTTAGTAAGGTTATTCCATTTGCTGGAAATAATATTACGGACTACCTTGCGCATGTTTTTGCAACATCTCGTTCAGAAGCTGAGAATATTAAGGTAAATTATGGTAGTGCGATAGAACAGCCAACACATAATGCCGATAAAAAAATTGAAGTTTCTGGTCTTGCAGGCAGTGCACCAAGAATTTACACAAAAACACAAGTTGCGTCAGTCACATCTCAATGTTACGCCGATTTGTTAAAAGTAATTGAGAATGAACTGGTTCAATTACGTCATGATCTTTTCCAAAAAGGTATAAAACAAGAATTAATTGCAGGTTTTGTACTAACGGGTGGTGGTTCACAAATCGAAGATATTGTAGAATGTGCAAAAAATATCTTTGGTTCGCACGTTCGGGTGGGATATCCACTCAATATTACAGGTCTAACTGACTATGTAAACAAACCGCAATATGCAACCGTACTTGGTCTGTTACAATTCAGCCATTACAATGTTGAAGAAAAAGGTGGAATCATTAGTAATCCTAAAGTAGATAACTTTGTGGAAGTATTAAAAAAAGGATTCCGTAAAGCCGTAAATTGGACCAAATCAAGTTTTTAAATAAATTTTATGATATTGACGATACGTCAAATCTTTAGGGGGATAAAAAGAATGTTCGAACCTATTTTCGAATCTACGCCGGATGCGGTAATTAAAGTCATCGGTGTTGGCGGTGGTGGCGGTAATGCCTTAAACCACATGGTCAAAAGTAGTCAAGAAGACGATGTAGGCAGTGTAGAGTTTTTTTCAGTCAATACAGATGCTCAAGTATTACGCACAAGCTCAGTACGTCAAACGATTCAAATCGGTGCTAATATTACTAAGGGGTTAGGTGCTGGTGCTGATCCAAACATTGGTTATCAAGCTGCGGAAGAAGATCGTGAAGCATTAAGTAATATGATTGCAGGTGCTGACATGGTCTTTATTGCTGCCGGTATGGGTGGCGGTACAGGTACAGGTGCTGCACCAGTCATTGCTGAAATTGCGAAAAGCCAAGGTGCTTTAACGGTAGGTATCGTTACCAAGCCTTTTAACTTTGAAGGTAAAAAACGCTCACACTTTGCTGAACAAGGTATTAAAGAACTTTCTAAAAATGTAGACTCTCTCATCATCATTCAAAATGAGAAATTACTTAAAGTTTTACCAAAAAACATTAAATTTAGTGAAGCTTTCGGTGTTGCAGATAGCGTTCTTCGTAATGCGGTATTAGGTATTACTGATATGATCACGAAAGAAGGTCTTGTAAACGTGGACTTTGCTGACGTGAAGAAAGTGATGGCAGAAATGGGACGTGCAATGATGGGTACTGGAATTGCAGAAGGTGAAGGTCGCGCAGAACGTGCTGCGGCAGAAGCGGTTGCAAGCCCATTATTAGAAGATGTTGATTTATCAGGTGCTAAAGGTATTCTAGTAAACATTTCTTCAGGTTATGACCTTGAACTTGCCGAAGTTGATACTATTATGAAGTATGTAACAGAAGCAGCAGATCCAGATGCAACGGTTATTTTTGGTTCTGCATTCTATCCAGAAATGGAAGGTCAAATCCGTGTAACTTTAGTTGCAACAGGTTTAGGACAGGCAGAAGAGCTTTCAATGCCTCGTGCGACAATGTTAAATCATACTCAACCTAACTTGCAGCAACCTCAAAATGTAAATCAAGGAGCACCAACAGGTTACCAAACATCACAAAATGGTGGCGGTTACCAAGGTCAGCCTCAAGTGCAACAGCCTGTACAACAACCGAATGTATTTGGACAACCACAGCAACCAGCACCGTCAAGACCACAAGCGATTGATAGTGCAAACGTATGGTCGCCGAACTCAATTCCAGGCTTTATGCGTAAAGGTTAGTAATTCCGACCGCTTGAATAGGAATCAGGAAATGATTAAACAAAGAACCCTCAAACAAGCTACAAAGGTTACAGGTATTGGCCTACATAGTGGCAAAAAAGTGACTTTAACGTTACGCCCAGCGCCTGCGAATACCGGTATTATTTATGCACGTACAGATTTAGAACCTGCAGTTTATTTCCCGGCAAGTGCTGAATCTATCCGTGATACACAACTTTGTACTTGTATGATCAACGATGACGGTGTACGTATTTCAACCGTAGAACACCTTAATGCAGCAATGGCTGCTTTAGGGTTGGATAATCTTATTGTTGAAGTGAATGCGCCGGAAATTCCAATTATGGATGGCAGTGCGAGTCCATTCATTTATCTGTTATTGGATGCAGGTATTGAAGAACAAAATGCACCGAAGAAATTTATTCGTATTAAAGAAACAGTACGTGTAGAAGAAGGTGATAAATGGGCTGAAATTCGCCCTTATGCTCACGGTTTGAAATTAGATTTTACCATTGATTTTAACCACCCGATGATTAGTAAAGCGGTACGTAATTTTAAAATGGAGCTTTCTGCAGAAAACTTCATTCATCAAATTAGCCGTGCTAGAACCTTTACTTTCATGAAAGATGTAGAATATCTCCAATCTATCGGTCTAGCATTAGGTGGTAGTTTGGATAATGCTATCGTATTAGATGAATATCGTATCCTGAATGAAGATGGATTACGTTATAAAGATGAGCTCGTAAAACATAAAATGTTAGATGCGATTGGCGATCTCTTTATGTGTGGCTACAATATCTTAGGCGATTTTAGTGCTTATAAATCAGGACACGGCGTAAATAATAAATTATTACGTGCGATTTTAGCCAATGAAAATGCGTGGGAATTTGTGACCTTTGAAGATAAAGAAGAAGTCCCACAAGGTTATCGTATCCAAGAACTTGTGCTTATCTAGGCGATATAGCGAAATGAGTCTGCATCCCAAAGGTTAAGAATAGGATTAGCCAAGTAGGATGCAGATTTATTTTATCTCTCACATTGCAAGCGGTTATTTTCTCCGAATCGTTTGCAAATATTGAATAAACCGCTACAATGCGGAATCTTTTTAAGATTAAGGATCATTAAATGAAAATTACAAAAAATGTTGTACCAAGCATTGCTTACCAAGTTCGTACGCAAGATGGTGTTTTAGTTGATGAAGCACCGGTAAATCAACCATTAGAATATTTACACGGCCATAACAACTTAGTTGAAGGTTTAGAAAAAGCATTAGAAGGTAAAGCTGTTGGCGATACTTTTGAAGTGCGTGTAAGCCCTGAAGAAGGTTACGGCGAATATAACGAGAATATGGTTCAACGTGTACCAAAAGATGTATTTATGGGTGTTGATGAGCTAGAAGTGGGTATGCGTTTTATTGCAGACACAGATTTAGGTCCATTACCTGTTGTGATCACTGAAGTTGATGGCGATGAAGTGGTTGTTGATGGCAACCATATGTTAGCCGGTCAAGAATTATTATTCTCTGTTGAAGTGGTAGCAACTCGTGAAGCAACTTTAGAAGAGATTGCTCACGGTCATATCCATCAAGAAGGCCACGGTTGTGGTTGCGGCGGTCATGATGAAGAAGAAGGTCATGGTTGCTGCGGTGGTGGTCATCACCATCATCACGACCATGAACACGATCATCATCACGGTCACGGTGGCTGTGGTTGCGGTGGTCACGGTCATCATCACTAATTCAAGCCAAATCTTCCCTGCCTATGTAGGGAAGATTTTGTCATTTAAGGCAAGAGAAAGCGGTTAAATTTGACGATCTTTTTGCTATTCTCTTGCACCTGATTTTCTTAACGATAATTTCAATAAATAACTTATTATGACACAGCAGCATCTATCCGATACCGATTATCTCCGAACCATTCTCAGTTCTAATATCTACGATCTTGCCCAAGTAACCCCATTGCAAAAAATGGAGAAATTGTCCGAGCGTTTAAATAACAAAATCTTTATTAAACGTGAAGATCGCCAGCCCGTACATAGTTTCAAGCTACGTGGCGCATTTGCGATGATTGCGAATTTATCTAAAGCACAAAAAGAAGCCGGTGTGATTGCCGCTTCAGCAGGGAACCACGCACAAGGTGTTGCACTTTCGGCAAAACATTTAGGACTAAGAGCGTTGATTGTTATGCCACAAAATACGCCAACGATTAAAGTCGATGCGGTAAGAGGTTTTGGTGGAGAGGTGTTGCTTTTCGGGGCAAACTTTGATGAAGCGAAAGCGAAAGCCTTAGAATTATCGCAAGAGTTGAATATGACCTTTATTCACCCCTTTGATGCGCCTGCGGTTATTGCCGGTCAAGGCACAATTGGTATGGAGCTGGTTCAACAGCGCTCGGATTTAGATCGTATTTTTGTGCCGGTGGGCGGTGGTGGCTTAATTGCCGGAATCGCTATTTTAGTTAAACAACTCTTACCAAATATCAAAGTGATTGGCGTGGAATCTAAGGACTCTGCCTGTTTATATCACGCCTTGAAAGCAGGAAAACCGGTTGATTTAGATCGTGTTGGTCTATTTGCTGACGGTATTGCCGTTAAGCGTATTGGCGATGAAACCTTCCGTATTTGCCAACAATATGTGGACGAAGTGGTTTTAGTCGATAATGATGAAATCTGTGCGGCGTTAAAAGATATTTTTGAAAATGTGCGTGCGGTTGCAGAGCCTTCGGGTGCAACTTCATTAGCCGGACTCAAAAAATATGTTAAAGCGAATAATATTGAAGATGAAAATCTAGCCTGTATTTTATCGGGCGCAAACCTCAACTTCCATACTTTACGTTTTGTTTCCGAGCGTTGTGAAATCGGTGAAAAACACGAAGCGTTATTAGCGGTAACCATTCCTGAACGTAAAGGCAGTTTCTTAACATTCTGCCAAATTTTAGGTAATCGTGCAGTAACAGAATTTAACTATCGCCACGCTGATGATACTAACGCTTGTATTTTTGTTGGTGTACGTATTTCAGGTAGCGCAGAAAAAGCTGAAATTATTAAAGAATTACAGCAAAACGGTTATAATGTTTCCGATCTTTCGGATGATGATATTGCGAAAACCCACGTGCGTTATATGGTGGGGGGAAGACCAGCTTCTCTTAAAAATGAGCAACTTTATAGCTTTGAGTTTCCGGAACAAAAAGGCGCATTGTTGAAATTCTTACAAGCCTTAACGGATTGGGATATTTCGTTATTCCATTACCGAGCGCACGGGGCAGATTACGGCGATATTTTAGCAGCATTTGCTATCGAGCCGGGTTCGGAAGCAGAATTAAATAAACATTTAGAGCAGCTAGGCTATCGTTTCCAAAATGTGAATGATAGTCCGGCATATCAATACTTTTTAAAATAATCGAATAAATGAAGGAATAAAAAAATGGCACGTAAATACTTTGGTACAGATGGCGTACGTGGCGAAGTCGGTAAATTTCCCATTACCCCTGAATTTGCTTTAAAACTGGGTTGGGCTGCCGGTAAAGTGTTGGCAACACAAGGCACAAAAAAAGTGTTAATCGGTAAAGATACTCGTATTTCAGGTTATATGTTGGAGTCTGCATTAGAAGCAGGTTTAACTGCTGCCGGTTTATCGGCAGTCTTTGTTGGTCCAATGCCAACGCCGGCAATTGCTTACTTAACACGCACTTTCCGTGCAGAAGCTGGGATTGTCATTTCGGCTTCACATAACCCGTATTACGATAACGGTATTAAATTCTTCTCTGCGGTTGGCGAAAAATTGCCGGATGAAGTAGAAGAAGCGATTGAAGCGATGCTAGATGAACCCATGGATTGCGTGGACTCAGCGAATTTAGGTAAAGCCAGTCGTATCAACGATGCAGCAGGTCGTTATATTGAGTTCTGTAAAGCTGGCTTCCCTTCACATCTTAGTTTAGAAGGCTATAAAATTGTGGTGGACTGTGCAAATGGAGCAACCTACCACATCGCACCTAATGTTATGCGTGAATTAGGGGCAGAAGTTATTGAAATCGGTACGCACCCAAATGGTCTGAATATCAATGAGAAATGCGGTGCAACGGATATTAAAGCCCTGCAAAAAGTGGTTGTCGAAGCAGGCGCAGATATTGGTTTAGCTTACGATGGCGATGGCGACCGTATTATGATGGTAGATCATTTAGGCAATAAAGTAGATGGCGACCAAATTCTCTTTATTCTTGCTCGTGAAGCATTACGTGCCGGCAAATTGCAAGGTGGCGTAGTGGGTACCTTAATGAGTAATATGAGCTTGGAAATTGCATTAAAAGAGCTAGCAATCCCATTCTCTCGCGCTAATGTGGGCGACCGTTATGTGCTAGAACAGTTAAAAGAAAAAGGCTGGAAGCTTGGTGGCGAAAACTCAGGGCATATTATCGTGCTCGATAAAAACACGACCGGCGATGGCATTATTGCTTCGTTAGAAGTTTTAGCTGCTATGGTGTCGCACAAAATGACCCTAAATGAATTAGCTAAAGCGGTACCACTATTCCCTCAAGTGTTGATTAACGTTCGCTTCTCAGGTGGCAATAATCCGTTAGAAAGCGAAGAGGTTAAAGCGGTAGCAAAAGCCGTTGAGGAGCGTTTGGCAGGTAAAGGGCGCATTCTATTACGTAAATCAGGCACAGAGCCACTTATTCGGGTAATGGTGGAATGTGAAGATGGTACGTTAGCCCAAAGCTGTGCAGAAGAAATTGCCGAAGCGGTAAAACGTAATTAATGACAAGCGGTCTTGTTTGCAAAAAAATTTGCAAATCCGACCGCTTATTTTCATCATTCATTTATGTGAAAAAGAAAGGATAGAATATGAACCAACAAGAAATGAAAAAAATTGCGGCAAAGGCGGCATTAAAATTCGTCACACCGGATACGATTGTGGGCGTTGGTAGCGGCTCAACGGTAAATTGCTTTATTGATGAATTAGCCTCAATGAAAGATCAAATTAAAGGCGCTGTGGCGGCATCAAAAGCTTCTGAAGAACGTTTAAAAGCGTTAGGTATTGAAGTCTTTAGTGCTAATGAAGTCAGTGAACTTGACGTTTATATTGATGGTGCAGATGAAATTACACCACAAGGTTATATGATCAAGGGCGGCGGTGCGGCTTTAACCCGTGAAAAAATCGTGAGTTCATTAGCGAAGAAATTTGTTTGTATCGTAGATAGCTCAAAACAAGTGGATGTATTAGGCTCAACCTTCCCATTACCGGTTGAGGTTATTCCAATGGCTCGCTCTTATGTGGCTCGTCAATTAGTCGCTTTAGGTGGTTCACCGGAATATCGTGAAGGCGTGGTAACCGATAATGGCAATGTGATTTTAGATGTACATAATTTCAAAATTTTAGAACCACTAAAAATGGAGCATACCATTAACAATATTGCCGGTGTGGTTACCAATGGTATTTTTGCCCAACGTTTTGCCAATGTGACGATTGTCGGCACGCCTGAAGGGGCAAAAATCCTTGAATAATTGACAAACACAATTTGCAAAAAAATAACGAAATCGAACCGCTTATAATTATTTGGTCTAAAAGATTCGTGAAATTTTGAGCGAATTGTGTTTAAATCCTCTCATCAAACACAACAAGGAATCATTATTATGGCTAAAGTTTCTCTCGATAAATCAAAAATTAAGTTCTTGTTATTGGAAGGCGTGCATCAAAATGCATTAGATGTCCTACAAGCAGCAGGTTATACCAATATTGAATACCATAAAAAAGCCTTAGACGGCGAGGAATTGATTGAAGCAATCAAAGACGCACATTTCATAGGGCTTCGTTCTCGTACGCATTTAACGAAAGAAGTGTTGGCGCATGCCAATAAGCTGATTGCGATTGGTTGTTTCTGTATCGGTACAAACCAAGTTGATTTGCAAGAGGCGAAACGCCGTGGTATTCCTGTGTTTAACGCCCCCTTCTCAAATACACGTTCGGTGGCTGAATTAGTGTTGGCAGAGATTATTCTGTTAATGCGCCAAGTGCCTAAAGCGAATGCAGAAGTGCATCGTGGTGTGTGGAATAAATCGGCGGCAGGCTCAAATGAAGTTCGTGGCAAAAAATTAGGCATTATCGGTTATGGGCATATCGGTTCACAATTAAGTGTGATTGCGGAAGCTGTGGGCATGCAAGTGTATTTCTACGATATTGAAAATAAACTCCCGTTAGGTAATGCGCAACAAATTGCTACGCTAGATGAGTTATTGAGTAGTTGTGATGCGATTTCATTACACGTGCCTGAAAATGCATCAACCAAAAACTTAATGAATGCGGCACGTATTGCCCAACTAAAAGAAGATGCGGTGTTAATTAACGCAGCACGTGGAACAGTTGTCGATATTGATGCTTTAGCCGCACGCTTAGAGGCTGGTTCATTACGTGGTGCCGCTATTGACGTATTCCCTGAAGAGCCGGCATCGATTAATGATCCATTTGAATCGCCGTTACGCCAATTCGATAACGTGATTTTGACACCGCATATCGGTGGTTCTACTTCAGAAGCGCAAGCGAATATCGGCACTGAAGTGGCAAATAAATTTGTGAAATATTCAGATAATGGTTCAACATTATCAGCGGTAAACTTCCCTGAAGTATCGTTACCAACCCACGATAATACAAAACGTTTACTCCATATTCATGCAAACAAACCGGGTATTTTAAATAAAATTAACCAAGTCTTTGTGGATGCGAATGTGAATATTGCCGGTCAGTATCTGCAAACCGATCCGGAAATTGGTTATGTTGTGATTGATGTACAATCAGAAGATACAGCAGATTTCTTAGCGCGTTTGAAAGAAATTGAAGGTACAATTAAAGCACGTGTGCTTTACTAACCATTGATTTAAGTAGAAAAGGGTGAATCTTGTGATTCGCCCTTACTTTTTAGAAGATTTCGTTATAAAATAAAGTTTTATTACAACGGAAGGATTTAAAAATGACATTCCCAGCTTGCCCTCAATGTAAAGGCGAAAATACTTACCACGATTCTATTCAATTTGTGTGCCCTGATTGTGCTTATGAATGGACTGGAGAAGAAACCGTTGAAGCCGATGACGATCAACTCATTGTTAAAGATAGCAACGGTAATTTATTAGCAGATGGCGATGATGTACTACTGATTAAAGATCTGAAACTAAAAGGTTCATCAGAAGTTTTAAAGAAAGGCACAAAATTTAAAGGCATCCGCCTTGTAAACGGCGACCACAATGTTGATTGTGGCAAAATTATGCTGAAGTCAGAATTTTTGAAAAAAGCATAATAGATAATTTCCAATAAAAAACGACCGCTTTCGGTCGTTTTTTTACTATTTATGTAAAATATTTTTCATACTCGCCAATAGATTATCTAGCATAGCATAACGTTTTCGATACATTGATCTTTTCTTGCTCGGGATCTCTTCTAATGATTTTGTTTCAAATGTGAGGGGGAGGGTCCAGTATTCGCCTATTTTGCCTGCACTTTCTTGGAAGATTGTATCATAATCTACAACATAGCGTTTACTTTGTATCAAACGTGATTTATTTTGGTATTTTTGAGGAATACCTAATAAAGTTTTATAACCTAATGTTAGAGTAAGCGCTTTCATTGTTTCAACCATTAAATAAGCAGGGCGTAATCCGTAGCACCGCTTTGTTAATGTTTTAACAACTTCTTTTGAACCTTCAAAATTAGGACCTTGAATGACAGCGATGAGTAGCGCTTTTTCTAATTTTCCAAAAGTGAGGAGATAAACTAATTGATTTGTTGGTTTATAGCGTAATTCCAATGCCCAGTAACCTTCCATCGCTTGGTGTTCATTGATGTTAAGATAAATTTCAAAACCTTCAATGACTTCGCCAAAGCAGAGCGGCTTTTCCCAAAGAGGAGGCAACCCTTTTTCTGCCATAACGTGAGGCAAAAAGGTTAAATTTTCATAAATCATTGCCAAACGCTTTTGGCTATTAAAACGTTTATCTAGAAAGCGGTGAACAAGCGGATAACTATAGCTTGCCCTTTCTAATAATAGTTTTTGTAAGTGAGGTTCTTGATTCACTTTTTGCTCAAAAGTTTTGATGAGTGAGTAGTGTAAAAGGGAGCGTAGATGATAACGAAAGCGTTTTAGACGATAAGATTTTTTTCCTTGATCAGGGTAAAGTAACCAGGGTGAGGGCCAGCGATAGGTATTTTTGTCCATAGTCTCCTAATTCCAATATAAAGTTTTAGTTATTTATCTAATAAATTTTTAATTTCTTGAGGGATTTGTTTCGGTTCTGGAATGAAAATTTGTTTATGACGTTGTAATTCGCCTTTTTCTAGCTCAATACTGCTTTTAGGTACTTTAAAGAGCTTGCTCAAAAACTTAAGTAAATGGGCATTTGCCGCACCATCAACAGGTGGGGCAGTAATGGCAATTTTGAGTTCTTCATCGTGCAAGCCGACAATTTGATCTCGGCTTGCTTTAGGTTGAAGAAAGATACGCAAACGAATACCGTTTGGGGCTTGGGTAATTTCAACCGCTTTTGTCATCTTATGCTATCGCCCAAAGTACACCAAAAATGTTATAGAACAGGCTATTTAGCAAAATAAGCGCAAAACCTAAAACCATGACCGAAAAATCTAGCATACCTGTGCGAGGCAGTAAGCGGCGAATCATACCAAGTACCGGCTCGGTAATTTGTGCAATCGTATAGTCTAACGGGTGATTACCTTGTGTTACCCAACTCATTAAAGCTCGAATAAGGGTAGTAAAGAATAAAATTTGCCCGAAAGTTTTGACTACGCCTAATACACCGGAAAGTACAGCAAGAGGAATAGCCGCTTGATACACAATCCATTTCTCCAAAGTAAAGAGTAATACTGACACCAAAATGGCTGCAAAATTAATCCCTTTTACTGTCGGAATGAATTTACTCACAGGGTTCAAAATTGGCGATGTCATTCTTAATAATGATTGTGAAATCGGTAATCGAATATCAACACGACAAAATTCAAACCAGGCACGAAGGATTAAGATAAAGGTTAAAAAACCAATAACGATTGACAGAATAGAAGCAAAAAATTCCATCTTATTTCCTTTTTAATTGATAAGATAAGCGGTCAATTTCTGTGAATTTTTTGCAAAAATTGACCGCTTGAAAAAGTGTTTAATTAGGCTTGAACAGGATAATCCCACCAAATATCAAATAACTCACTCACTTCAACATTTTGTAAGTTATTGCTTTCTAACCAACTTTTTACTAATTGGCGGTGTGATTCATCACATTTGCCTAATTTCTCTAAGCATACTAAACCTTCCCAAGCAAGGTAACCGCTACCTTCATAAGCTAAGCCGTTTGGACGGATAACTTCTTCAATAAAGCGATCAACCAAAACATCAATTTGATCGATACCGGTACCATCAGCAAATTGGAATTTAACTAAAAAGCCTAATTCTTGGAACTCTGCTAAGTGCATTTTTTTACGCTGACGCGCATTACGTTTAATCGCCATTTTATTCTCCTTATTGAATAAAATTAGTTAAAAGATTTTTTTGTAAAATAGAGATCCCAAACACCGTGTCCGAGTTTATATCCACGCTCTTCAAATTTAGTTAAAGGGCGGAAACTTGGACGAGGGATAAAATCATTGGTTTCGGAAGTATTGTGTAGCTCTCGTTCAAACTGGCGTAATACCTCTAGCATATGCTCTGCGTAGTTTTCCCAATCGGTCGCAAAATGGATAAAACCATTCGGCGACAGTTTGGTTAATACACGAGTAATAAATTCAGGTTGAACAATACGGCGTTTATGGTGTTTCGCTTTTTGCCACGGATCGGGGAAATAAAGCTGTAATCCACCCAATGAACCATCAGCAATACTATCTCGCAAAATCTCTGTCGCATCGTGACAGATCACTCGCAGATTTTTCACGCCTTTTTCCAAGGCATAAGCGATACAAGCCCCCACCCCTGGTGTATGGACTTCAATCCCAATATAGTTGCGATCAGGATTTTGCTCAGCCATTTCTACTAAAGAACGCCCCATACCAAAGCCAATTTCAAGCACCACAGGATTGTTGTTGCCAAAAATCGCTTCAAAATCAAAAGGCGTATTTTGATAATCTAAACCGAGATTTTCCCAGTTATTATTCATCATATCACGTTGATAATCGCTTAAACGCCCAGTGCGAAGAACGAAACTACGCACTTTACGTAGATAACGGCCATCAGGTGTAAATTCTGCTTGTTCAACAGTTTTACGTTTTTTATCGGCAAAAGTAATTTTTTCAGACATCATATTCACCGATTAAAATCTAACAAGGGCAGAACCCCAAGTCCAACCGCCACCAAAGGCTTCAAGAAGCAATAGTTGCCCACGTTTGATACGCCCGTCACGCACCGCTTCATCTAGGGCAACAGGAATGGTTGCAGCACTGGTATTACCATAACGATCTAAGGTGATCACAACTTGATCCATCGACATATTAAGTTTTTCAGCCGTTGCACTGATGATTCGTATGTTTGCTTGGTGTGGGATAAGCCAATCTAATTCGGATTTATCTAATTGATTAGCCGCTAAAGTTTCTTCAACCACATCAGAAAGCTGTTTTACTGCTAATTTAAAGGTAGCATTACCTTGCATAGAGATAAAACCCGAGCGATCGTTTCCACGTTCCACATTCGGTAGCACAAGGGAATCTTTAGTATCGGCAGATGCGTGTAAATGAGTTGAAATAATGCCTTTTTCTTCACTTGCCTCTAGAATAACTGCGCCAGCACCATCACCGAAAAGAACAACGGTGCTACGATCCGTTTCATCCAATTTACGAGAATTGAGATCAGAACCCACCACTAATGCTTTTTTAACTTTTCCAGTACGCACAAATTGATCGGCAACGCTTAAAGCGTAAACGAAGCCGGTACAAGCAGCTGCCACATCAAAAGAGATCGCATCGTCAATACCTAACATTCCTTGAATTTGGCATGCCGCACTTGGGTAGGCGTGAGAGTTACTGGTTGTCCCCACCACAATTAAATCAATCTCTTGCGGATCGAGATTGACTTGTTCCAAACATTTTTTTGCTGCTTCAAAACCCATTGTGGCAACCGTTTCGTCCGCTGCTGCAATACGGCGTTCTTTCATTCCTGAGCGGGTAACAATCCACTCATCAGAAGTCTCTACCATTTTTTCTAAATCAGCATTTGTACGAACTTGAGCAGGCATATAGCTGCCGGTTGCTAAAATCTTGCTGTTCATATTTTATTCTCAATATCTTAAAATGAATTCCACTATTATAGCGTGAAATGGGGTAAATTTATAGAGTAAACAAGCGGTATAAATTTGGCAAAAAGATGCAAAAATCGGTAAATAGATTACAAATGTACCAATCGTTGTTGAATTTGTTGGGGAATCTGAGATTGAACTTGCCGAGCCGCATATTCAATCGCATAAAAGAATGCTTTCTCGTTTGCGCCACCGTGGCTTTTTACCACAACTTTAGATAAGCCAAGGAGTGTTGCGCCATTGTGTCGATCAGGATTGATTTTTTGCAGTTTACGGTAGTAAGGATATAAAATTGCTTTCATTACATAATTTTTAACCATCAAGCAAAGGTGTGAGCTTTCGGGGTTTTTATGTAGTGAGATAATATTTTTCGCGGCTCCCTCTAAGGCTTTTAATGCAATGTTGCCACTTAAGCCATCGCAAACAATGACATCAGTGAGATGATTGAGCAACTTATCACTTTCAATAAAACCTTGATAGTTGATATCATGACGAGTTCGTAAATGTTGATGTACATCACGGATAAGTTGCGTCCCCTTACTATCTTCTGTGCCTATGTTAAGTAAAGATAAGCGAGGATAAACCAAATCTAACATTACTTCAGCAAAAAGATTGCCCATCTCAGCAAATTGAGTGAGTTGCTTTTTATTCACTTCAACATTCGCGCCTAAATCCAGCATTACGGTAGATTGTCCGTTCATTGTTGGAATAAGCGAAGTTAATGCCGGTCGATCGATATTTGGAAGTGGTGTAATAAGTAATTTGGCTAAGCCCATCAACGCCCCGGTGTTGCCGCCGCTGATACAACCATCCGCTAATCCTTTGGCTACGGCCTCAATGGCAAGTCGCATAGAGCTGTTTTTACTCTGTTTAATGGCAAGAGAGAAAGAGGCATTAGCATCAATAACCTGTTCAGTATGATGAAATTGGATACGCTGTTGATATTGTGGAGGGATTTTCTCTAAAAAAGGCGCAGATTGTTGCTGATTGCCAAATAGAAGAAAAGAAAGCGTTGGATTTTGCTCCAAGGCTTTTAAGGTTGCAGGAGTAGTAACACGGGGACCAAAGTCCCCGCCCATTACATCTAACGCAAGAGTCAGATGACTCAAGTGATACTCCAATAAGGAATTACTTGTTGATTACTTTACGACCACGGTAGTAACCGTCAGCAGTTACGTGGTGACGTAAGTGAGTTTCACCGGTAGTTTTATCTACTGATACTGCAGCAGTTGTTAAAGCATCGTGTGAACGACGCATATCACGACGTGAACGAGATTTTTTGTTTTGTTGAACAGCCATTGGCTATACTCCTAAGTTAGTTCTTTTTTAAATTAGCTAATACAGCGAACGGGTTCGGTTTTTTCGCCAGTTCTTCGGGCAATTCGCCAAAAACCTGTTCCTGCGTGGACACTTCACAGTGTTCAGCGTTATGCATCGGGACTAGAGGTAATTCAATGATAAATTCATCTTCAATCATATCTAGTAAATTTACTTCGCCAAATTCGTTAGTTTCGATTGGCTCATAAATCTCGGGCAAATCGTCCGCCTGATTCATATTTGACACTGGACTGAAACAAAATGTGCAGTCGAGCGTTTGCGTAAATGGGTTACCGCATCGTTGGCATTCAAGTTCCACATCAACAGTGGCTGTGCCTTTAATCACAGTCAGTTTTTGTGGATCGATGTATAACGAGAGAGTAACTTGTGCATCGCTTAGCACGTTACTAACAGATTCACCCAAACGACTAAGGAGACTAGCAGAAATGTAGCCTTCGTAATCCATTCGACGCTGTGCGTCTTTATATGGGTCAATAGTTAGGGGTAGTTTTACCTTTTGCATAGGGTCGATATATTACAGATAGAATGTCAAATAGTCAAAAGGAAAATCGGCTTTTTTGCAAAAATCCATTCAGAAACGACCGCTTACTGATGTCCCCTTTGATATAAGCTAAATTATTCAAAAAATTTTTCTTTAAAGATAGCCAAAAAGCGATAAAACTGGTAACTTTTGCAACTAGCTGAAAATTATTCTTAATTAGACAAGATTTATCGAGAGAGAAATGTTATTTGCCATTCTAACAATTATTGCTTATTCCGGTGCTTTATTATGGGTTGTGCCAACTTTGGTCAATCTTGAAAATCAAACAAACAGCGATAAAAAACCGAATATAAAAGCGGTATTTAGCATCGGGCTGTTGGCAGTTGTTTTACATCTATTCAGTTTATCTCGCGAGTTCTTTTTATCGGAAGGGCAAAATTTTACTTTAGCGAATGTGAATGCTTTGATGAGTTTACTTTTAAGTGCGGTCGCAACATTAGCGCTTCCTAAATGGAGAACATTATGGTTCCCGTTAATGGTGGTTTATACCTATGGTATTTGTAGCGTTGCCGTTACTCTGATTTCAACGGGGCATTTCACCAAAAATCTGTCTGAAAATGCTGGACTGATTTTTCATTTAGGTATCGCACTTTTTTCTTATGCACTTTTCTTCCTTGCTTTGATTTATGCCTTCCAGTTGAAATGGTTAGATCATAAATTGAAGAGTAAGAAAATGGTCTTTTGTGCCATGTTGCCGCCTTTGATGACGGTAGAACGCCACTTTTTCACATTAACACTTGCGGCTCAAGCTCTTCTAACCGTGACCTTAGTCAGCGGAATGATTTATTTACATAACTTTTTTGCACCGGAGCAAGTGCATAAAGCGATGTTCTCTTTTGCCGCTTGGATAGTGTATAACATTCAATTGCTTGGACAATGGAAGTTACGTTGGCGAGGAAATCGTGTGCTGGTTTATTCAATCTTAGGCATGCTTTTATTAAGCATAGGTTATTTTGGTAGCCACCTGATTTAGGAAAGGTACTTTCTGTACTTTACAATACGTTATTTTTGATTAAGGATTTTCGTTTTGGACAGTATCCCCCTGAGTAGTTTATTTATTACTTTAGCGATTCTTCTACTTTTATCTGCTTTCTTCTCCGGCTCTGAAACAGGGCTGATGTCTTTAAACCGTTACAAAATGAAGCACCTTGCCGAACAAGGGCATAAAGGTGCTCGACTTGCGGAAAAACTGCTTGAAAAAACCGATGTATTACTAAGCTTCATTCTCATCTGTAATAACTTGGTTAATATCGCCGCTTCAGCGATTGCCACCATGATCGGTATGCGTATTGCCGGCGATGCCGGTGTGGCAGCGGCAACGGGTATCTTAACTTTTGTGATGTTAGTTTTCTCTGAAATTTTGCCAAAAACCATAGCAGCCATTTACCCGGAACGCATCGGCTTTTTTGTCAGCTATATTCTTACACCGCTCAAAAAATTATTCTTACCGCTCGTCTTTTTGATGAATTTAATCATCAATGCGTTAATGAAGTTGCTGCATATTCGTAAAGATGAAAACACGGGATTAAGCGCAGAAGAATTAAGAGGCGTAGTATTAGAAGCCGGCAAATTTATCCCAACCGAGCACCAAGATATGCTGATTTCTATCCTTGATATGGAAAAAGTCACGGTGGATGACATTATGGTACCTCGCAATGATATTGGCGGAATTGATATTGATGACGACTGGAAAGCCATTATGCGCCAACTCACCGGTGCGGCACACGCCCGTGTTGTGATTTATAAAGGCAATATGGATAAAAACGTCCTCGGTATGCTCCGTGTACGAGAAGCGTTCCGATTGATGCTAGAAAAAAATGAATTCACCAAAGAAATGCTTGTGAGAGCGGTTGATGAAGTCTATTTTATTCCCGAAGGCACGCCATTGACTACGCAGTTGATGAATTTTAAAACCAATAAAGAACGCATCGGCTTAGTCGTAGATGAATACGGCGATATTAAAGGCTTGGTCACACTCGAAGATATTTTAGAAGAAATTGTCGGAGAATTTACCACCTCAACGGCACCAACGTTAGAGGAAGAAGTGAAGCCCCAATCAGACGGTTCAGTCATTATTGAAGGCTCAGCAAATCTGCGAGATTTGAACAAACTCTTCGGCTGGCAATTGCCTCTGGATGAAGTTCGTACCTTCAACGGTTTAATTCTAGAGCACCTTGAAAAAATCCCCGATGAAGACACGCAATTTGAACTATATAACCTAAAAGTGACCATTCTAGAAGTGGCGGACAATATGGTTAAACAGGCAAAAGTTGAGCCGATTATTTTAGAGCAATAACATACTTAACGATAAGCGGTGGAATTTGTAATGTGATTTACAAATTCCACCGCTTGTTTTTTACTCAATTAAAAAAGAAATAATCCTACTATTTTTCTAAAATGAAACTATGTAATAAATCTAAAAAGTTGAACCTGCCAGTTTTTAAAACTTACGCAAACGTTGTCGTTTAGAGTTTTATGCTAATAAAAGGCCTAAATATACATTATTTCTTATATTTTCTTCCTTTACTTTTTTTCCTCTTAGGCATATTCTTCAACTGTTTACGATTTTTCGTATTTTTTTGACTTAAAACAAATAGATTTATTTTTTTAGAGGAACTTTTCGTGTCTAATCAAAAAATTCAACCAAAACGTGAGACCTTTGCCGGTCGTAAAGCGTTTATTATGGCTGCCATCGGTTCAGCTGTTGGATTAGGGAACATTTGGCGTTTCCCTTATACCACTTATGAAAATGGTGGCGGTGCATTTATGATCCCTTATATCGTGGCACTTTTAACCGCCGGGATCCCACTTCTCTTTTTAGATTTTGCCATTGGTCATCGCCATCGTGGTGGTGCACCTCTTTCATATCGCCGTTTTAACAAACATTTTGAAACCTTTGGTTGGTGGCAAGTGTTAGTAAATGTCATTATCGGGCTTTACTATGCGGTGGTACTTGGCTGGGCGGCAATTTATACCTATTTCTCTTTCACGAAGGCGTGGGGCGAAAAACCGGTAGATTTCTTCGTAGGCGAGTTCTTAAAAATGGGCGATATTGCCAATGGCGTGAGTTTTGAATTTGTTGGTATGGTGGTAGGCCCACTACTTGCAATGTGGATTATTGCCTTAGCTGTATTGGCATTTGGTGTTCAAAAAGGGATTGCAAAAACCTCAGGAATTTTGATGCCGGTGCTTGTTGTGATGTTTGTGGCGTTAGTAGGCTATGCATTAACCTTACCGGGGGCGGCAAAAGGCTTAGATGCACTCTTCACACCAAACTGGGAAAAACTTTCTGATCCAAGTGTGTGGATTGCCGCATACGGTCAAATTTTCTTCTCTCTTTCAATCTGTTTCGGGATTATGATTACTTATGCTTCATATTTGAAGAAAGACTCGGACTTAACGGGAACAGGGTTAGTTGTTGGTTTTGCGAACTCAAGTTTTGAAGTGTTAGCCGGTATCGGGGTATTTGCAGCACTTGGCTTTATGGCAATGGCAGCAGGGCAAGAAGTGAGTGATGTGGCAAAAGGTGGTATCGGCTTAGCTTTCTTTGCTTTCCCAACCATCATTAACGAAGCGCCATTCGGCTCAGTATTAGGGGTGTTATTCTTCGGCTCATTAACCTTTGCCGCATTAACATCATTTATTTCAGTTATCGAAGTAATCATTTCAGCGGTACAAGATAAATTACGTACAGGACGTGTGCAAACAACCTTAATCGTAGGTGTGCCAATGATGATCGTTTCAACCGTTTTATTTGGCACGACAACAGGTTTACAAATGCTCGATGTGATGGATAAATTTGTAAACTACTTTGGTATTGTTGCGGTGGCATTTGTTTCATTAATTGCGATTGTGGCGAATGAAAAATTAGGTTTATTAGGCGGACATATCAATGCAACCTCTTCATTTAAAGTGGGCTTTGTATGGCGTTTATGTATCGTGATTACCACGGGTATTCTTGCATTTATGTTGTTCAGTGAAGGAGCAAAAGTGTTTACCGAAGGTTATGAAGGCTATCCTAGCTGGTTTGTGAATACCTTTGGTTGGGGCATGGCAATCAGCTTGTTAGTAGCGGCATTCTTGCTTTCTCGCCTAAAATGGAAAGATTTAAATCTTGCCGAACATAAAGTTGATAAAGATTTTGAGTAGGAGGAATGATGAGTACTTCAGCAATTATTATGATGCTCGTGGCGTTAGTGATTATTTGGGGCGGCTTAATCGCAGCGATTAAACACTTACCAAAAGAATAAACGAGTTTGTAAAATTATCTTAAAAGATGACCGCTTGTAGGTATAATACAAGCGGTCATTTTTATAGGAATTTTTACGCATGTTGCTTTTAACACTCTATATTATCGGGATTACCGCAGAAGCGATTACAGGTGCGTTGGCTGCCGGTCGGGAAAAAATGGATATGTTCGGTGTGATTATTATTGCATCGGTTACAGCCATTGGTGGTGGTTCGGTACGAGATATGTTATTAGGACACTACCCGTTAGGCTGGGTAGCACATCCGGAGTACTTGCTCATCGTGGCAGGCGCAGCCGTTTTCACGATGTTTATTGCGCCTTTTTTAGGTTATTTCCGCACGATTTTTTTAGTGTTAGATGCCCTCGGACTGATTGTGTTTTCGATTATTGGTGCACAAGTTGCCTTAGATATGGGGTATGGTTTAGTGATCGCTTGTGTAGCGGCGGTGGTAACGGGTGCCTTTGGGGGTGTGTTACGAGATTTGTTGTGTAATCGTATTCCGCTGGTTTTCCGAAAAGAGCTCTATGCCAGTATTGCGTTTCTCTCTACTTGTATCTACATCGGCTTGCAAGAAATAGGATTGAACCAAAATGTCGTGGTTATTGCCACGTTAATTTTAGGCTTTGGGCTTCGGTTATTGGCGATGCGGTTTAAGCTGGGCTTGCCTGTTTTTGAATTTGATGAAGCACAGTACTTAGGCAAGGGCGATTTGGTGGATAGATTGTCAAAACGGAAGAAGTGAGTTGATAATGAAACGCTAAAGTTATTTAACTATGCGGTATTATGTAGTGTTATGTGAGCAATATATGTAGATACCATAAGACACAACAAATTTTATTTCATAAATGTATCTAAATTAAATGCCGTCTGTTTTTGCAATACAGCCTGTGCAATAGTGACTAATTTACGCATTAAAGCAGTGATAATTACCATTTTAGGCTTACCACACTCAAGCAACCGCAATACAAACGAGCGATATACGCTATTTTTGTAGCAGCCAAAGGCAAAATTCATTGCAGGACAAAAGAGCGCCTTGCGAATGTCGGATTGCCCGATTTTTGAGATACCAATAACGGTATTTAAACTTTTCCCCGAACTTTTAATCATCGGGGTTAAGCCTGTAAAAGTGGCTGCTGCTTTTGCATTTTTAAAACGATTGCCATCACCTAAATGGGCAATCAGTTGAATGGCGGTTGCAAAGCCAATAGCAGGAATAGTGCAAAGCAATTTTACATTGTTTTTCAATGTGTTATCTGCATTAACGCACTGTTTAATCGTTTTCTCCAAAGCCTTAATCTGCGCTTTGATGAAGGCAATCATCTGCTGTGTTGAAGCAATGCAATCGCTATCAATCAACATCGTTAGCCGTGTTTTTTCTTGTGCCAACTGTTTTTTCAGGTGGTCAAGTTGGCGATTTTTACGCAACAATTCCCGTTGAGCAGGGGAAATTGGCTGATAAATCGGTAATTTATGACGCTTTTCATCGGCATAATCGGCAAGCATTTTTGCGTCGATTTTGTCGGTTTTAGGGCGTAAATTATCGGTTCTCGTGAAATTTGCACTACATTTAGGGTTAATTACGCTAACGGTGATTTGCTGTTGAAACAGAAAATCAGCTAGGGCTTCGTGATAAATATTGGTGGCTTCCATTACGCAGTGAAAAGTTTCACCAAATGTATTGAGCCACTGCATAAGTGATTGAAATCCTTCTGGATTATTTTCAAACACTTTATGCTTATGTTTGCTGTTTTGTAATTTAATGGCAACATCAAATTTAGCTTTGGCAATATCAATGCCAACGTAATATAATGGGTTATCCATTTGACCTCCAAACCTTGTGAATGCGGGCTACGGAAAACGTGCCTGAGATACCATTCGGGGTGATAGTGGATGAGGAAGTAGGCTTATATCTACACTACGTGCTTAATAGCACTAGGGACGCCACAACTTTCTCTTTAACCCCATTATGATAGTACTCGTAATGGGGTTTTCTTTTACCCATATTCTAATACAAGGGACGCCACGCTGGCGTCCTAAAAAAAACACTATTTATAACGTTGCCTTAACTTTAAAAGGGATTTAGTTTGTCTATATTGTGTTAATTTACGGACGCCAGCGTGGCGTCCCTATGTCAACTAAAGGTTTTTGCAAGCACTACGTAATGTAGTAACTATACAACCTAAACTTAATGCGTAAACCCTGCATTCACATCCGCATCAGGGTTGTGTTTATTAAAAGGTTCTTCTTTGATTTTACCTTGATAGATTTCCGGATTATCTTTTCCCTCAACAATTAATTGACCTTTAGCCCCTTTTTCTGCACGAAATAGACTGTGATCTAAAAACGTATATTTCCCCGGCACTTGCATTTCCATTTCAACGATTGTAGTACCACCAGCTGGAATAAGCGTGGTTTGTACATTATGATTTTGTAGTGTGCCGCCTTCAACATAAACGGTATCAAAAGTGCGACCGATAAGATGGAACGAAGATATTTTATTGGGGCCGGCATTCCCGACAAAGAAGCGGACATTTTCCCCCACTTTGGCTTTTAGCGCATTTTGTTCGGTTAAAGCGCCGACTTTGCCGTTAAACACCACATAATCAGGCAGTTCATAATCGGCTTTCATCATATCAAAGACTTTAAGGTTAGGATTAGCACCATCTTTTACATAAAATTCATTCTGCATAATGTAGAATTCTTTATCGACTTTCGGTAAGCCCTCTTTAGGCTCGACTAACATTAAACCAAACATGCCTTTACCGAGATGTACGCCAACCGGAGCGGCACCGCAGTGGTAGACATACAGTCCGGGTGTCATCGCTCGGAAAGCAAATGTGGTGCTTTTCCCCGGTGCGGTTAAACTGGCTTCGGCTCCCCCATCCGGTGCGGCAGCAGAGTGGAAATCAATAGCGTGTTCCATCTTGCCATTGATAGGGTTTGAGAGCTGTACTTCCACCATATCGCCCTCACGTACCCGAATAAAAGGTGCAGGCGTTGAGCCATTAAACGTCCAATATTTAAATTGAACGCCTTTATCAATAGTCATGATTTTCTCAAGGCTTTCGAGTTTGACAACGACTTTTGCCGGAGTTGTGCGCTCAAGTGGTTTTGGCACATTGGGGGCTGTCGTTAATTCTGCTTCAATAGTAGGCAGTTGAGCGGCTGGGACTAATTCTGCAACGGGGATCGCAAAAGCAGATGATGATAGAAATCCTAGGAGGAAAAACGTTTTTTTCATAGTAAAGACCTTTGTATAATCGGTAAACGTTTTAGATTATAATGCTTTAAATGAACAAGCGGTATTTTTTCAAAAAAAGTTTGCAAATTTTAAGTTGAATTTGCAAACCTAAACCGTTTTAGCTAAGATCCGTTTCAATATTTTTTGTTATTAAAGAGAATTATTTTATGAGTAAAATTTGGGTAACAGGCGATGCCGTTGTTGATTTAATTCCAGATGGAGAAAATCACTATTTAAGATGCGCAGGTGGTGCACCGGCAAATGTGGCAGTTGGGGTTTCTCGCTTAGGTTGTGAGGCAGGATTTATTGGTCGAGTGGGTAATGATCCGCTGGGTAAATTTATGCAACAAACGCTTCAAGCGGAAAAGGTTTCCACCGATAATATGATTTTAGATCCGCAACAACGTACATCAACGGTCATTGTCGGCTTAGACGATGGCGAACGTAGCTTTACGTTTATGGTTAATCCAAGTGCCGATCAGTTCTTAGAAGTTGGCGATTTACCGACTTTCCATCAAGGCGATTTTTTACATTGTTGCTCGATTGCGTTAATCAACAATCCTTCTCGTTCAACCACTATTGAGGCAATTCGCCGTATTAAAGAAGTTGGCGGTTTCTTCTCTTTCGATCCGAATTTACGTGAGTCGCTCTGGGCAAGCCTAGATGAGATGAAAGAGGTGGTAAACAGCGTGATTGCAATGGCAGATATTCTGAAATTCTCTGAAGAAGAATTAACGCTTTTAACTAACACCACGAATTTAGAAGAAGCCACGAAGTTAATTACTGCACAATATCCGGAAAAATTGATCATCATTACCTTAGGGAAAGATGGGGCAATTTATCACTTAAACGGTAAGAGCCAAGTGGTAAAAGGCAAAGCATTAAAACCGGTAGATACAACAGGTGCAGGCGATGCTTTCGTAAGTGGATTATTAGCCGGTTTATCGCAAGTATCAGATTGGAAAGAAGAAGCAACGTTAGTTGAAGTCATCCGCAAAGCAAATGCTTCAGGTGCTTTAGCTACAACGGCAAAAGGTGCAATGGCTGCGCTTCCAAACAAGGCGCAATTAGAAGCATTTTTAGCGAATTAAGGATATAGGTGCGTTAATACGCACCTTATTTATAAACAAAGTTTTTTGAGAATTCATTATGCACATTTTCAACAACGGCAAATACAAAAGCCTTCACGCACAATCCCCAGATGAGTTAAACCAAATTCGTCAAACGGTACTTTCTGATCACGATTTCTACCCAACTTACCACTTAGCACCAAAAACAGGGTTATTTAACGATCCAAACGGTTTGATTTTTGATGGTGAGAAATATCACATTTTTGCGCAATGGTTCCCTTATGATGCGATGCACGGCATGAAGCATTGGGAGCATTTCATTACCACCGATTTTCAAACTTTCACAAAAGGCGATTTACTTATTCCTGATGAAATGTTTGAGTCGCACGGTTGCTACTCCGGCGGTGCGATTTTATGGGAAGATAACATTGTCGCATTTTATACCGGCAATACACGCCGTCCATCAGATAATGAACGTGTACCACACCAAAACATTGCGATTTTTGATAAATCGGGCAAATTATTAGAAAAACGTTGCATTATCGATCAAGCACCGCAAGGCTATACCGAACACGTGCGTGATCCAAAACCTTATATTACCGCAGAAGGTAAAATCCGTTTTGTATTGGGAGCGCAACGTGAAAATCTAACGGGAACCTGTTTAATCTATGAAATGGATAATTTAAATGACACACCTCGTTTAGTGTCAGAGTTAGCGGTTAAAGATTTTGATAACAGCCACGTCTTTATGTGGGAATGCCCTGATCTTTTCCAATTAGGTGGTAAAGATGTTTTTGTTTGGTCGCCACAAGGGAAATTACGTGAGCAGTACCAATTCCAAAATAACTATCACGCGACTTATGCTTTGGGTACGCTTGAAGGTAATCAACTCAATGCGGAGCATATCGAAGAGTTAGATTACGGCTTTGATTTTTATGCGCCGCAAACGGTACAAAACAGCGATCGCATTTTATTTGGTTGGATTGGTCTGCCGGATTTAACTTACCCAACGGATAAATACAAATGGCATTCTACGCTGACAATGCCACGTCAATTAACGTTAGAGAACGGCAAAATTACACAACGCCCTATCGTGAAATTAGGCGAGAAACAAGCGGTAAAATTGTCGGGCGAAATTGCAAATTTAGATACCAGTTATTTGCAAGTTAAGGTTGAAAATCAACCGCTTGAATTAACATTCTTCCGCAATACAGAAGGGCAACATCTTGCCTTGCGTTATGAAAATGGCGTGTTAAGCTTGGATCGTTCTCAAACCACACAAACGGATCTGATGGAAAAATTTGATACAGTGCGTAAAGTGAAAGTGGATCGTCTTGATGAAATTGAGATCTACTTTGACCGCTCAATTGTAGAAATTTTTATTAACGGTGGCGAGAAAGTGATGACCTCACGTTTCTTTATTGCACAACGTGAAAATCAAGTCACAAGTTCTCGAGCAGTGGACGCTCAAATCGCACAGGTTCAAGCCATTCAATTTTAAGGAAAATAAAGGGTAGGGTTGTGAAATTAACGCAACAAAAAAGATTAACACTGAATGATATTGCTAAATTGGCAGGCGTTTCGAAAACGACTGCCAGCATTATCTTAAATAATAAGGAAGAGGATTTTCGTATCAAAGCGGAAACGAGCCGTAAAGTTCGTGAGGTGGCTGAGCAATATGGCTATCGAGCTAATGTGTATGCTAAAGCCTTGCAAGCGCAGCGAACGAATGTGATTGGCTTGGTTATTCCCGATTTGACCAACTACGGTTTTGCCCAAACAGCCAAAACCCTAGAAAAACTCTGCCGAGAAAATGGGTTACATCTGTTAATTGCGTGTTCAGACGATAACCCTACCCAAGAAAAAAATGCGATTGAGAGTTTGCTAAACCGCCAAGTCGATTTATTGATTACGGCGCCAACGCATCAAGATCCGGATTATTATCAGGCGATCTTAAAACATACGCCTGTATTGCAATTAGACCGATACATTCCTGATTTGGCTATTCCTTCCATTACCAGTCAGGATACCGAAAGTATTGCGGAATTGGTTGAAAATATTGTTCGGGCTTATGAATTAAACTCTTTTTACTACCTCGGCGGGCAACTGTCGCTATCGCCGAGCCAAAATCGTTTGAAAGGGTTTCAAATCGGGCTGGAACAAGCGCATTTAAAAGCGGAAAGCGGTTGGATTTTACATAAAGATTACCAACCTGAATCCGGCTATCAAATGTTAGCGGAGGTGGTTGAAAAATTAGGGCATTTACCCGATGCGATTTTTACCGCTTCTTACACCCTTTTAGAAGGCGTTTTGCGTTATTTAACCGAACACAAATTGATGAGTAAGCTGGTGACGAAAGAGCTACATTTGGCGACGTTTGACGATCATCATTTGCTAGATGCATTGCCTTTCCACATTCATTCCATTAAGCAAGATCACGAAACAATCGCTAAACAAACGTTCAGGCTAATCAATGAGATCTTGCAACATCAAACCACTCAAAGTGTGAAGATTGAGTGTGAAATTATTTGGCGTAGGTAGGTTGAAATGAAAAGAGGAGCAATTGCTCCTCTTTTTCTAGGGGATATTGTAACAAGCGGTTCAATTTTACCCTTGTTTTGCAAATTGGATAATGATGACGCCGATGAGGAGTAACATTAGCCCAATTAGTTGCAAAATCGAAATGGCTTTTCTCGTTGAACCAAATAAACCGAATTTATCTATGGTAAGGCTACCGCTGATCAAACCCAGTAGAAAAAGTACAACAACACCGCCTGTTCCTAATTCAGGAACAAGTAGAACGCTTCCGAAAATAAAGCAAGCACCTAATGAGCCACCAAACCAGATCCAAATCGGTCTCTCTTTTCCTATGGCATTTTTGAGCTGTTTAAAACTCCGTTCGTAGCATAAGATGAGTAGAAATAATCCGGCTCCGCCTACAACGAAAGAAACCCAAGCAGCATAAACGGGGGAATGAATTTCTTTAGCAAGCTGTGTGTTAATAGCTGTTTGGCTCGCAAGTAATAATCCAACACCAATACCAAGTAATTGCCAGAGAAAAAGCCATTTTTCATTAGCGTTAGTTTTAGCCGTTTTAAGAGAAGGAAGTAAAACGGCGCAGAGAATACCTAAACACACGAAAAGTATGCCGATACCTCTCATCAAATTAAAACTGTATTGAGGGGCATTAAACCAGCCAAAATGATCGATTAGCATCGCCATGATCACTTGCCCTAAAATCGGCATAATGGCAGTTTGTACTGCCCCTAACTTGGGGAAGAGGAGAATGTTGCCTGTTAAGCCGAACATTCCCAATAATCCACCAATCCAAACCCACCAAGGCACATGTGCCCAGGTCTCCATATTGAGCAAGAATGACGCTTCTTGCCATTGAGCCGCAATGGTCAGTGTGAGCGTACCCACCGAAAAAGAGACAAATGAGGCAAGAAAAGGGGCTTTTAAAAATGAGCGTAATTTGGCGTTAATGGCGGTTTGAAAACTGACACCAATGCCTAACAAAATACCAATAAGTGAAAAGAGCATTATTTTTTAAACCCTTTCCCATTGTTCCACGAGAGCGTATATTCCAACGGTAAACGCACACTTGGGACAGGATCTGTAGCCGCTTTGCCCACAGCAAGTAACATTACCGGTGCATAGCGTTCAGCATCGACTTCTAATAATTCAAGGACAGCTTGGCGATTGAAAATACCAATAGCATGGCTATCGTAGCCTTTATCTTTGATAGCAAGCATTAATTGCATGGCGGCTAAACTGGTATCAATCAGAACTTGGTCACGAATTTCTGCCGGCGAAGCGGCTTGATGTACGCTAAGTAAAAAATTAAAGGCATTTTGGCGGAAGCCTGCACCTAAACAGCCTTTTTCCACGGAATAGTCCAGAATATCGCCGAGTAATTTTTCGTAAGCTAAATCCGCTAATACTAAGACTAAAACCGGTGCAGTTTCACAAGGCGGAACGTTGTGGGCAACGGAGCCAAGCAGCCTGCTTTTTTGAGCTTCATCATCAACCACCACAAAACGCCACGGCTGGAGGTTGGCTTTTGAAGGGGCTTGTAGGGCAAGGGTAAAAATCTCTTCCAGTTCAGTGCGGGGGATTTTAACAGTAGGATCAAAACGTTTAATGGTTTTACGTTGTTCGATAACATCTTTGAGTTGCATAATGTTTTCCTATATGTGATGAATGATAAGCGGTCAGATTTTGTTTTTTATTTGCAAATGAGAAAGAAAATTTAACCGCTTGTTGGTTTAAAAAAGCATACGTAATAATCCTGTTGCGGCAATAGAAATAACCACTGTGGGAAAAAGTGAGAATTTCATCATAGCAAAAAAGGTAATAATTACAGCGAGCGTATCCGCAAGGTTGCCGGATAATATGACCGGCGCAATAACAGAAATCAACACACAACCCGGGACGGCTTCCATCACTTTTTCTGTGGTTGGGCTCAGTTTACGGTTTCTTAAAATAAGAAAGCCGACAATACGGGTTAAGTAGGTGCTAAACGCCATGAGAATAATGGCAAAAAAAACATTCCATTCCATTATTTTCTACTCCAAAAATAGGCTGATAATACGCCCGAAATCGCACCTGCTGCGACATACCAAGCCCCTTCAACGGTATGATAAACACTACCGGCGACAATTAAACTCACAAACCAAGGGCGAGCAGCATCAAAGGTTTTCCACATTTCTTTAAGCATAACCATAAAAACAGCGGTAAATGCCATATCAAAGCCGTATTGTTCAATATCGCCTAAAATCGGTCCCAAATAAGCACCCAAGGTAGTAAAAATGAGCCACATCAAATAGAGGCTAATGGCAACGCCCATATAGTATTTCACATTGATTTGCTGCTGCTTGTGCTTTTGGGTATCCGCTAATGACATTGCCCAGACTTCATCACACATAAAAAAGAGTAAGCCGAGTGATTTAAGGCGGCTGATATGCTTCATATAGAGAGAAAGCGTTGCCCCCATAATCAAATGACGGCAATTGACTAATACAGACATCATCACAATTAAGCTAATATTTACCGGATCTGTCCATAAGCTGATAGCCGTAAACTCTGAACCACCGGCAAAATTCAGCCCGGTCATCATACCTAATTCATAATATTGCATTCCCTTTTGTGCCGCTTGTGCGCCAAGCACGAGGGCAAAGGGAACAAAGCCCAGCATCACGGGCAGGGCATCTTTTATGCCTCGTTTGAAATCGTTATACATATATTTCCTTCTAATCTACCCAAGAGGCATCTGTCAATTTTTTTCCAAAATGGCTTTCGATTAAACGCTCGGTAATTGGACTTTGTGGATTTAGCAGAACCTCTTTGGTTGCGCCATAATCAATGGCTTCTCCTGCATCCATGACTAAGAGTTTATCGGCAATGTGTTTAATTAAGCCAAGATGTTGACCAATATAAATGAACGATAGCCCGAGACGTTGTTGAAGTTCTAACATTAAGTTAATCATTTGTGTCTTAACTGAAAAATCGAGAGAGCTTGAGGTATCGTCAATAATCAAAATCTCCGGTTCAAGAATTAAAGCTCGAGCTAGTGCGACACGTTGTTTTTGGCTACTCGAAGCCGATTGAATGGGCGTTAATACGTGTTCTTTATATAGTCCGACCCATTTGAGGGTATGAAAAATCCGCTGATTACGTTCTTCTTCCGAGAGAGTCGTGAGTGATTTTAATGGTGCATCAAGAATTTGCCCGATATTATGGTTGGGATCGAAGGCATCATTCGGATCTTGGAAAACCATTCGAATATGTTTTGCCCGATATTGGTAGTCGCCAAATGACAGAGGTTTATTACGATATAAGATCTGACCCGAAGTGGGTTCAGTTAGCCCGATGATCATTTTCGCTAATGTGGATTTGCCTGAACCATTTGCGCCTAAGATCGCAAGGGTTTCTCGCTTATTGAGTGAGAAAGAGATGTTGCGGACGGCATAAAAATCTTGTTTACGAAATAAACCAATTTGATCGGTAAAACGTTTATTTAATTGCTGAATTTCAAGGAGCGCCATTCAATCTTTCCTCTTTTCTATGACAGAGAAAAATGGAAAGACCGCTTTTGCAAGCGGTCTGATTTTGCGAAAAGTTTACAAATTATAATACGTTTACGCAGTTTAAGTCTTCGAAAGATTGCTCTAAACGTTTAGACATTGATTCTTCCATTTTACGTAACCAAACACGTGGATCGTAGTATTTTTTGTTTGGAGAATCCGGACCTTCAGGGTTACCTAATTGACCTTGTAAGTATGCTTCGTTCGCTTTATAGAAGTTTAAGATACCGTCCCAAGATGCCCATTGTGTATCTGTATCGATGTTCATTTTGATTGCACCGTAGCTGATTGCTTCACGGATCTCTTCACGAGAAGAACCTGAACCACCGTGGAATACGAAATCGATTGATTTTGCAGGAAGGTTACGCTCTTTAGAAACGAACTCTTGTGATGCACCTAAGATAGATGGTTTTAATTTTACGTTACCTGGTTTGTAAACACCGTGTACGTTACCGAATGCTGCTGCAACGGTGAAACGTGGGCTTACTGGGTTTAATTGGTCGTAAACATATAAAACGTCTTCAGGTTGAGTATATAATTTAGACTCTTCAACATCTGAGTTATCTACGCCATCTTCTTCACCACCGGTAATACCGATTTCGATTTCAAGCGTCATACCCATTTTGTCCATACGCGCTAAGTATTCACGGCAGATTGCCATGTTTTCTTCCATTGGCTCTTCTGATAAGTCGATCATATGAGAAGAGAATAATGGTTTACCTGTTTCTGCGAAGTGTTTTTCGCCAGCTTCTAATAAGCCATCGATCCAAGGTAATAATTTTTTCGCTGCGTGGTCAGTGTGAAGGATTACCGGTACACCGTATTCTTCCGCTAATGCGTGAACGTGTTTTGCACCTGCGATAGCACCAAGAACATCTGCACGAGCACCGCTTGTTGGTTTGATACCTTTACCTGCGTAGAATTGTGCACCGCCGTTTGAGAATTGTACGATAACCGGTGCTTTTACACGTGCTGCGGTTTCTAATACTGCGTTTACAGAGTCAGAGCCTACACAGTTTACTGCAGGGATTGCAAAGTTGTTTGCTTTTGCATAAGCGAAAACTTTTTGAACGTCATCGCCTGTTACTACACCTGGTTTTACAATGTCTAATAATGCCATTTTAGTGTTTCCTTTAAATGTAATGTTTAAGAATTTTTCTTTAGCAGCCCCAGAGGGGCTGAACTATGCTTAACCTAGGGCGTAAGCCCTAGGCTATTAGAAATTAACCGTTTGCACGTTTCTCTAAAATTTCAACTGCCGGTAATACTTTACCTTCTACGAATTCTAAGAAAGCGCCGCCGCCTGTTGAGATGTAAGAGATTTTATCTGCGATACCGAACATATCGATGGCCGCTAATGTATCGCCACCACCTGCAATAGAGAATGCGCCGTTAGCTGTTGCATCAACGATAGCTTGAGCAACCACTTCAGTACCTTTACGGAAGTTAGGGAACTCAAATACGCCTACCGGACCATTCCAAAGGATGGTTTTTGCACTGCGGATAATAGCCGCTAATTCTTCTGCTGATTTATCGCCGATATCGAAGATTGACTCATCTGCTGATACTTCGTTTACCGCTTTTTGTGTTGCTGCCGCTGTTTCAGAGAATTCTAAACCTACACGTACATCAACCGGTACAGGAATGTTTGTTGCTTTTGATAAACGTTGTGCTTCAGGGATTAAATCTGCTTCGTATAAAGATTTACCTACATTGTGGCCTTCTGCCGCAATGAAAGTATTTGCGATACCGCCACCTACGATTAATTGGTCAGCGATTTTTGATAAGCTGTCTAATACAGTTAATTTAGTAGATACTTTTGAACCACCTACAATCGCTAACATTGGGCGTTGTGGTTCTTTTAATGCTTTACCTAAAGCATCTAATTCTGCTGCAAGTAATGGGCCTGCACAAGCAACCGGTGCGAATTCTGCTACGCCGTAAGTTGAACCTTCAGCACGGTGAGCTGTACCGAATGCGTCCATCACGAATACATCACAAAGTGCTGCATATTTTTTCGCTAGTTCAGGATCGTTTTTCTTTTCACCTTTGTTGATACGTACGTTTTCAAGTACCACGATTTCGTTTTCTTTTACATCAACGCCATCTAAGTAATCACGCACTAAACGTACAGGCACGCCTAAATCTGAAGCGTTTAAGTAATCAACCACAGGTTGTAAAGAGTTTGCTTCTTCGAATACACCTTCAGTCGGACGACCTAAGTGAGAAGTAACCATCACTTTCGCACCTTTTTGAAGTGCTAATTTTAATGTTGGGATCGTTGCACGGATACGTGCATCAGATGTTACTTTGCCATCTTTTACCGGTACGTTTAAGTCAGCACGGATAAATAGACGTTTGCCCGCTAAGTCAAGGTCAGCCATTTTAATTACAGACATAATAAGCCCTCTTTTTGTCAAAGTTAAAAATGATAAACGAGTGAAGTATATCACTTTATAATTAGATTTTGCGAATGTAGATCAAATTATTATTTAATTTTTTTATTAAATAAAATAATTCGCTCAAATTGTAAAAAATTTTCTAAATCAGACCGCTTGAATGCTAAAAAAGTTTATTTTTTGTAGTAAATTTAACAATTATTTCACAAAATAATAGAAAAAAGCCAATTTTCAGCTATTGCATTATCTAAAAAAGCATAGTATAACGCAAACGATTGCGATAAAAATTGCATAAAACAAGTTCAAAATTTCAACACAACAGGAAGATATTATGTCAAGCACTACTAAAAATCCAAAGAGAGGCTTGGTCATTCTCGCTCTCGATTTATTGCTCTTTTTTGCCTTGCTGAAAGGGTTGCCATTTTCACCAGAAGAAAATAAAGGGTTAGCTTTATTAGTGTTTGTGGGGATTTTATGGCTAACAGAAGCCTTCAATATTACGGTAACATCATTGATGGTGCCAGTATTTGCGATAGGTTTAAATGTATTGAATACGAAAGCTGCCTTCGCCCCTTTCTCTGAACCTATCATCTTTATGTTCTTCGGTGGTTTTGTGATTGCCGCCGTGCTTAATCTGCAAAAGTTAGATTTATGGATTGCCAGCCACGTGATCCGTTTGGCAAAAGGGAATTTAAAACTGACGATTATTTATCTTTTTGCTGTAACCGCATTACTTTCTCTTTTTATTAACAACACTGCAATCGCCGCAATGATGCTACCGCTAACCCTTGGTATTCTGCATAAAGTGGATTTAAAAGAGAATCGCCGCTTATACGTGTTTGTTTTGCTCGGTGTGGCTTTTAGCTCAAGTATCGGTGGTATGGGGACGTTAGTTGGCTCTGCACCCAATGCGATTTTAGCTTCACAAATTAAGGTCTCTTTCTCTGAATGGTTGCCTTATGGTATGCCGGTAACCATTTTGTTAATGCTTTCAATGGTCTTTTCTTTGTGGGTGGTGTTGCGTCCTAATTTTAATGTGCCATTTGAGACGAATGTAGAAGAGATCCCTTTAACTTCGCAACGTATTATTACCCTTGTGATTTTCGTGGTAACGGCAATTTGCTTAACGGCAGGATCAGTGATTGAGCCTTTAATTCGTTCCGGATTAGGATTAAGTTCATCCATAAAAAGTTTTGATGCAGTAGTTGCAATGGTTGCAGTCGTTGCGCTTTGTATTTTTAACACGGCAACATGGGCTCAAATTCAAGAGCGTGTTGAATGGGGCGTGTTGATGTTATTTGGCGGCGGCTTGGTGCTTGGAATTGTGTTAAAAGATACCGGCGCAAGCAAACTTCTTGCCGATTTAATTGTAAGCTATATTGGTAACCAGCACTGGTTAGTGATGACTTGCGTATTAGCCGCATTCATTGTGTTCTTAACCGAATTTACTTCAAATACGGCAAGTGCTGCATTAATGATGCCGATCTTTATTTCTGTGGCGAATTCACTGGGTTTACCGCCAATTTCATTAGCAGCAATTATTGCTTGTGGTGCAAGTTGTGCCTTTATGTTGCCAATTGCGACACCGCCGAATGCGATTGTGTTTGCGACCGGCTATATCAAACAGTCTGAGATGGTAAAAGTGGGGCTGATTTTAAATATTGCTTCCGTACTTATCTTAGGTTGTCTATCTTACTTCTTCTGGACAACATGGTGGTAGAAAAGAGAATTTAATTTCCATATTAAAACCTCGATATTGAATATCGAGGTTTTCTTTTTTAAGTATAAGTTCTGATTAAGCGGTTGATTTGTAATTATTTTTTACGAATTATTTTGCTATTTAAAAATATAAGCACAAAAAATATTCAGTTAGATAGAGGAAAATGAGAGGTAGATCACATTTTTAAACAAATTTCATTGCCGAAAAATCCCCTTTCATTAAAATCCACCCCGAACAATTTTTTTATGTTGTAAAAAATTAACTGATTTTTAAATTCTCATATAAGGAGCAACCTATGAGCATTGCTATTATCATAGCAACCCACGGTGTCGCTGCAAAAGAACTTCTCGGCACGACCGAGATGTTAATCGGGGAACAAGAAAATGTGGCATACATTGACTTTGTCCCAGGTGAAAATGCAGAAACCATTATGGGTAAATATCAAGCCTTAGTTGAAGGGCCTCTTTCACAGTGTGATCAAGTTCTTTTCTTAGTCGATATGTGGGGCGGTAGTCCGTTTAATGCGGCAAACCGTTTCCAAGAAGGCAAAGCTAATATGGACGTGGTGGCTGGTGTAAACATTCCAATGTTAGTAAACACTTGTATGGCTCGTGATGATGTTGAAACGCTAGAAGAGTTAGTTGAAGTTGCGCTTGAAGCCGGTTCAACAGGTATTCGTTCGTTAAATCATCAACCAAAAGAAGCTGCTACACCAGCACCTGCGGCTCAAACACAGGCACCGGCTCAACCTCAAGTGGCGCAAAAAAATCAAGAAGGTAACTTAGTGATCGGTTTGGCTCGTATTGACGACCGTTTAATTCACGGTCAAGTGGCGACTCGTTGGACGAAAGAGAGCCGTGTTAGCCGTATTGTGGTAGTAAACGATGATGTGGCAAAAGATAGCGTGCGTTCAACGATGCTGAAAAGTGTTGCACCACCAGGAGTAACGGCTCACGTTGTGCCTGTGGATAAAATGATCCGTGTTTACAACAACCCTGAATATGCGAACGAACGTATGATGTTACTTTTCACTAACCCGACAGATGTGGTTCGTTTAATGGAAGCAGGTGTTGAGTTCAAATCGATCAATATCGGTGGTATGGCGTATAAAGACGGTAAGAAAATGATTACTAGCGCCGTTGCTGTTGATGATAAAGATATCGAAGCATTTAAAGTATTAGATGCGAAGGGCATTGAGCTTGATGTGCGTAAAGTATCGAACGATAGCCGTCAATATATGATGGATTTACTCAAGAAAAATAACTTAATCTAAGGAAATTATTATGGAAATTTCTACATTACAAATTATCTTAGTATTCCTTGTTGCCTGTATTTCAGGTATGGGATCAATCCTTGATGAGTGGCAAACTCACCGTCCGTTAATCGCTTGTACCTTAATCGGTATCGTATTAGGCGATATGAAAACGGGGATCATTGTTGGTGGTTCATTAGAATTATTAGCGTTAGGTTGGATGAATATCGGTGCGGCATTAGCACCAGATGCGGCATTAGCGTCAGTAGTTTCAACCATCTTAGTTATCGTGGGCGGACAAGATATTCCAACTGCGATTGCGCTAGCTATTCCACTTGCTGCGGCAGGTCAAGTTTTAACTTACGTTGTACGTGCGATTACAGTTGGTTTCCAACACGCAGCAGATAAAGCCGTTGAAACTGGCGACTTAAATAAACTGGATTGGATTCACCGTTCAGCGTTATTACTTCAAGCAATGCGTATTGCCATCCCAGCGTTAATCGTTGCGATGACGGCAGGTACGGATACTGTTCAATCTATGTTAGCAGCCATTCCACCAGTTGTAACAACAGGCCTTAAAATTGCCGGTGGCTTTATTGCGGTTGTAGGTTATGCGATGGTTATCAATATGATGCGTGCAGGTCACTTAATGCCATTCTTCTATGCAGGTTTCGTGATTGCGGCATTTACCGATTTCAACCTTGTAGCATTAGGGGTTTTAGGTACTATCACAGCGATTATTTATATCCAACTTCACCCGAAATACAACCAAAGTAAACAAGTGGTGCAAGTGCAAGCAACAAACAACGACCTTGACAACAGATTAGACTAAGGAAGTAAGACTATGACAACTGAAATCAAAAAAGTAACACAGAGCGATTTAAATGCGGTGGTACGCCGTTCTAATCTCTTCCAAGGTTCTTGGAACTTCGAGCGTATGCAGGCGTTAGGTTTCGCCTACTCAATGGTACCGGTCATCAAACGTTTATATCCGGATCCAAACTCACCAGAGCGTAAAGATGCGATCAAACGTCACCTTGAGTTCTTCAATACTCAACCATTCGTAGCGGCTCCTGTATTAGGGGTAACCATTGCGATGGAAGAAGAGCGTGCAAACGGTAAACCTATTGATGATGCGGCAATCAACGGGATCAAAGTTGGTTTGATGGGGCCTCTTGCCGGTGTGGGCGACCCGATTTATTGGGGAACAGCACGTCCGGTATTTGCAGCATTAGGTGCAGGCGTTGCCTTAACAGGTAGCTTATTAGGTCCACTACTTTTCTTCGTATTATTTAACCTTGTACGTTTAGCAACCCGTTACTACGGTGTCGTTTACGGCTACAAAAAAGGCTTAAACGTTGTACAAGATATGAGTGGCGGTTTATTACAAAAATTAACCGAAGGTGCATCCATTCTCGGCTTGTTTATTATGGGAGCGTTGGTTCAGAAATGGACAAGCATTAATGTACCGCTTGTGGTTTCTACCATTCAAAAACAAGACGGCACAACGGAAATTACCACCGTTCAATCTATCTTAGATAGCTTAATGCCAGGTTTATTGCCGTTACTCTTAACCTTTGCATGTATGTGGTTATTACGTAACCGTGTGAATGCACTTTGGATTATCGTTGGCTTCTTCGTTATCGGTATCTTCGGTGCGTGGACAGGTATTCTTGCATAATTTGCAAAAAATCCGATAAATCAGACCGCTTGTGCTAAAATACAAGCGGTCTTTTTTTAAGAATATTTTACAAATGACAAATATAATTCTGATTTTAGCTATTGGCTTGAGCTTGCTCTATATTCTTTATGATCAGCTCATTATGGACAGACGAAACGGCGAAACTCGATTAAGCGTGCCGTTAGTTCGACAAGCAAGTTTAGACACTGGGATTTTGATTGCCCTAATTGTGTTAATTATCGTGCAGGGCGTACAAACAGGTATTGAGCCTCTCACTGTATTCTTATTGTGCGGTTGTATTGTCTTAGCGGTCTATTCGGCGTTCATTCGTTATCCTCGTTTACTATTAAAAGAGCAAGGCTTTTTCTTTGGCAATTTCTATTTTTTATATGAACAGATTGCACAAATCAATTTAGCCGATCAAAATGTGTTAGTGGTAGATCTGAAAAATAATCGTCGCCTTTTTATTCGGATTAAAAAGCAAGAAGATCTGGAGAAGGTTATTGCATTCTTTGGTGGTTATAAATAAAAAAAGGTTGCTCAATGAGCAACCTTTCGTTTTAGCTCCAATCCATATTGGTTAGGCTGTGATAAACCGCCCATACAAAGAGCAAACAAATAATAAGAAGTAGCCCTTTTTCCCATTGGGTTAGGTTAAATTTCTTCCCATTAAACTGATAGCGTGAATAAAGGAATAAACCTATTCCAGGCAGGTATAAAATCACTGAAAGCAACAGATAATCTAAACCTGCCGCATATAAGATCCAAATGCCATAAAGTGTTGCAATCAGACCTGTCAGTTTAATATGCCAAGCCGCATTTTGTTGAATTGCCAGTTTAAGTAAATAAGCGCCAATCAACAAATAAGGCACGAGGATCATTGAGGTTGAAATCAATAATAGCGTTTCGTAGCTTTTGCCTGTCATTAAGACTAAGAATAAGCAAAGTTGGACAACTGCACCAGTAAACCATAGTGAGTTGATGGCAACATCATTTTCATTGAGCTTATCTAAAATTTTAGGAAACGCACCATTTTTTGCACCTCGATAAGGAACCTCAGAGCAGTACATTGTCCAGCTAATGTAAGAGGCTAATACGGAAACAATTAAGCAAAATGTAATGATAATTTTACCGCTTGCACCTATCATTTGTTCAAGTAAGCCAGCCATAGACGGGTTGGACATTTCTGCAATCACTTCTCTTGGTAAAATACCAAGGGCAAGCACTGTAATAGCAACATACAACACTAAAGCGATGATAATCCCTAATACGGTTGCTAAACCCACATCACTTTTTTTCTTTGCGTGAGCAGAAAGGACGGAAGCACCTTCTACGCCCGTAAATACCCAGAGTGTGATGAGCATTGTATTTTTGACTTGATCAGAAACACTGTTATTTAAAGCCGTTGCTTTGATGTCTTGGCTAAATGTTTCTGGAGAGAAATACCAAATAGCAAGCCCAATAAACAAAATAAGTGGGAAGACTTTAACAAAAGTGGCAATAAGATTAACGGAGGCTGCTTCTTTAACCCCATTGGCAATCAAAATATGGACGAGCCAAACGATGATAGAGGAGCCAATAAAGGAAGCGAGCGTATTACCTTGCCCAAAAATGACTGTGCTTTCGCTATCTGTAAAAGTACCGAGCCCTTCAAAAGCGACCACCAGATAACCGACAATACCAATCGTTGCACAAAGCCAGTAGCCCCAAGCAGACATAAAGCCCATTAAATCGCCAAAGCCTTCTCGAGCATAAGTATAAATTCCTCCGTCTAATTCCGGTTTTAAACGAGAAATATAGAAAAAGGAAAGTCCAAGGAAGATAATGCCCACGCCGGTAATTGCCCAACCGATAAGCAATGCCTCAGAGCCTGCTACAGCAGCCATATTTTGCGGTAAACTAAAAATACCTGAACCGATCATTGAGCTAAGCACTAATGCGGTCAGGGAAACTAATCCAATTTTTTTATTTGACATCTCTTTCCCTTATTTGAGGTTTGCTGATAATGCTTGAATATGCTCAAGCCCAATACCGCAGCAGCCACCAATAATGGTTGCGCCACAATCCACCCATTTTTGTGCCCAAGTGAGGTAGGCTTGCGGATCAAGATCAGGACGCACTTCATCTAAGCCATCGTTAGCCGTGGCATCTTTTGGTTGAGGAGCAAATGCATTTGCGTAAGCACCGATCTGAATATGTGTCGCTTGATGAGCCGCTAATGTTTGGCGGGTAATGTTTAATGCTTCGGTAATAACTTCAGGTTGGCAGCAATTAAAGAGAATGGCTTGTACACCAAGTTCAATCATTTTCTCCACTGCCATTTTGACACTTTCGCCTGAACGTAATTGTGGCTCTGGTGTAGGTTCATCATCAGTTAAAGTGAATGAAACCCATAATGGACGGTTGTCAGGGAGTAATGGCTTGATCGATTGAGGCTCAATAATGGCGCTTTGGGTTTCACATAACCAAAAATCGACATAAGGTGCTAAGCCGTCAATCAATGGTTGAGCCGTTTCTTTCACTTTATCAGCTTGGAAAAGATCTGGGCGATATGAGCCAAATAAAGGTGGCAATGAACCTGCGATTTTGACATCTTTTTGGCTATTTTTAACCGCTTGTTTAGCTAAACGCCCAGCTAAATCAGCAAGCATTTTTCCATCGGCAATAAAGCGTTGATCGCCAATATGAAAAGGCACTACTGCATAGCTGTTTGTGGTAATAATTTCTGCGCCACTTTGAATAAAGTTTTCGTGTACTTGTTGAACAGCACTCGGTTTTTCATATAAAGAAAGGGCAGACCATTCCGGTTGGCGGAAAGGGGCATTAAGGCGCATAAGCTCACGGCTCATACCGCCGTCAAGAATTGTGATTGTCATATTGTGTTCCTATGAAAAATTATAAATAAAGCGCCATCACAATGGCGTTTTCTTTTTGCCCATTGGGGCAAGGGTAGTAGTTTTTTCGCACCGTAACTTCATTAAACCCTAAAGATTGGTAAAGTCGTTGGGCGGTTTGATTACTTTCTCTTACTTCTAGCCATAAAGTCAGGATCTTTTGTTCTTGTAAGGCGTTAATTAAAGCTTCGAGTAGCTTTCTGCCGTAGCCTTTACCCTGTTTTTCGGGCGTGACGGCAATATTGAAAAGTGTGGCTTCATCTAGTACCGTTTGGCAAATCGCAAAGGCAACGATTTGTCCATTTTCAGTTAATTTTAGATTAAGATAGCGTTCGCCTTGGTTATTAAGCAAAGTGCCTTTTGACCACGGCACGAGGTGTGCTTTTTGTTCAATGGTAAAAAGAATTTCAAAATCCGTGTCGGTAACAGGCTCAATCAATAGCTCAGACATAAAACCTCTCATAAAGAAAATAAGCGGTTGAATTTTAAGTGGATTTTGCAAAATACACAATCAATTCAACCGCTTGTCTATGTGGGGAAGATTAGTAGAACTCTACACCGTCAATGCTGTTCGTTACACGGGTTCCTGCATTGCCTTTGACAATTTCTTCAATATCAGACAGTGAGCCGATAACCGCATCTTTGCCTGTTGCTTTAACGAAATTAATGACTGCTTTTACTTTTGGACCCATTGAGCCGGGTGCGAATTCGCTTGCAAGTGCTTCGAGCGCTGCCGGGCTGGCTTTAGCAATGGCTTTTTGATCTTCTTTTTGGAAGTTTACGCACGCTGCTTTCACATCGGTTGCGATCACAAATAAGTCCGCATCAAGTTCTTGTGAAATGACCGCAGTGCAAAGATCTTTATCTACAACGGCTTCTACGCCCTGTAATTCACCTTTTTCATTGCGGAAACTTGGGATACCGCCACCGCCACCGCAAATGACGATATTGTTATTAGCAAGAAGTGCTTTAACAGAATCGATACCTGTTACACCTTGTGGTAATGGGCTTGGTACAGCACGGCGATAATATTGACCGTCCGGCATTACTGTCCAACCTTTTTCTGCTGCAAGTTTTTCGGCTTCTTCTTTGCTATATACTTGACCAATTGGCTTACTTGGCTTTTGGAAAGCCGGATCGTTCGGATCAACAAGCACTTGGCTTAGTACGGTAATAGTTGGGGTTTGAGGCACAAGATTGGTCAGTTCCTGTTGTAACATATAGCCAATCATACCCACTGTTTGAGAAACCAATACATCAAGGGGATAAGGCTCAATTTTATTATCTACGGCGTGATAAGCGGCGTGTTGTAATGCGAGTAAGCCGACTTGTGGACCATTACCGTGTGAGATCACTAATTCATTATTGGGTTTAATTTTTGCCAGTTGTTCCGCGGCTAAACGGATATTAGCCGATTGATTTTGGGCGGTCATTGGTTCGCCACGTTTTAATAGGGCGTTGCCGCCAAGCGCTACGACAATTCTCATGATGTTATCCTTCTTCTTTTTTCACGCCCTCTATAAGTAGAGGGAGCGAAGTTCAATTACGCTAAACTTGCTACCATAACCGCTTTAATGGTGTGCATACGGTTTTCTGCTTGTTCAAATGCCACGTTTGCCGGCGATTCAAACACATCTTCGGTAACCTCAATACCATTGGCTAACGCCGGGTATTGTGCGGCAATCTCTTTACCGACTTTTGTTTCACTATTGTGGAATGCCGGTAAACAGTGCATAAATTTCACTTTCGAATTGCCGGTGCGTTTCATTAATTCAGGGGTAACTTGATAAGGCATTAACATCTCAATACGCTCGCCCCAAGTCTCTAATGGCTCGCCCATCGATACCCAAACATCGGTGTGGACAAAGTCTACGCCTTTTACTGCGGTATCAATATCTTCTGTTACGGTAATTCTTGCACCAGATTCTTGCGCAAATTTTTGACACATTTCTACAAGTGAATCTTCAGGTAACAGTGCTTTTGGTGCGCAGATACGTACGTCCATACCTAATTTTGCGCCGATAAGTAATAAAGAGTTGCCCATATTATTGCGAGCATCGCCAATGTAAACATAGCTAATTTGGCTTAATGGTTTTTCACAATTTTCAATCATCGTTAAAACGTCGGCTAACATTTGCGTTGGGTGGAATTCATCGGTTAAGCCGTTGAACACAGGTACGCCGGCATATTGTGCTAATTCGTTTACGACTGATTGCTTAAAGCCACGATATTCAATGGCGTCATACATACGACCTAACACACGAGCGGTATCTTTCATTGACTCTTTATGTCCAATTTGTGAAGAAGTTGGGTCGATATAAGTAACGTGTGCGCCTTGATCGTAAGCAGCCACTTCAAATGCACAGCGAGTACGTGTTGAAGTTTTTTCAAAAATCAGAGCAATATTTTTCCCTTTTAAGCGTTGCTGTTCTGTACCGGCATATTTTGCTTTTTTCAGATCCGCAGCAAGATCTAATAAAAATCGGATTTCACGTTCGGTATGGTTTACTAAACTGAGTAAATGTCTATTTTTTAGATTAAACGCCATAATATTGCTCCTATTTGATGTGTGTGAAAAAATCGGGCTATTTTAGCAAAGCAAACGTTTGCACTCAATTTAAAAATAGCCAGATGAAATTCTTTTTAAATAATTATGCATTATGATTGCATAATTATTTATTTGAGACAATAGGAGAAAGAAAATTTTTGAAAGGAAAATAGAGATAATGTAGCTGTTGCACAAAGCTTTGATTTTTGTAGGATGGGCATCCTTGCCCACCTTTTGAGTACTCTCATCGTTGTTTTGGTGAGCTAGGATGCTCACCCTACGTGAGGTAATAGACTATTTCTTTTTACACTGAGCCAAAATATCAAGCTCCGGGCGGTACTCTTTCAGACTTGTCATATCCATATCCATTAGGCTAAATACGGTATGGAAGAAGTTATCGTGCGAGTAAGGTTGTTCTGCATTTTTACGTAAACAATCTAAATCGAACGGTTCATTTTTTGTCCATGAATCAGAGAACCACATCATCATTGGAATATGTGTTTGCTCTTTTGGTGCAATGGCATAAGGCGCTGAATGAAGGAAAAGCCCTTTTTCACCTAAACTTTCGCCGTGATCTGAAAGATAATAGACAACGCTTTCCCACTCTTTATGTTGCTCAAGACGAGCGATAACCTTATCTAAAAACTGGTCAATATAAACAATCCCATTATCATAGGTATTAACTAATTCTTCTTGAGAACATTGGCTGATCTCTTTGGTATCACAGGTTGGTGTGAATACCCGTTCTTTATCTGTGTAACGTTCAAAATAGGTTGGACCGTGGCTACCAATGGTATGTAAAACAATGACGGTATCTTGTTTTACGTTAGCAAGTGCTTTATCTAACTCTGGTAACATAATGTTATCTAAACACTCTCCTTCCGTACAAAATTCAGGTAAGTTCAGATCAATGGTATTCACGGTTGGTACACGATTACACATATCTTTACAATCGCTGTTGTTCTCTACCCATTGGACGTTTACACCAGCGTGTTGTAGTGTATCGAGCAAATTATCTTGATGTTTAGCCGTCACTTCATCATAGTTTTCACGATTAAGATTTGAGAACATACAAGGCACAGAAATCGCCGTCGCCGTGCCACAACTTGAGACATTGCTAAAATTCACTAAATTCTGACCGCTTGCAAGGCGTTTTGCCATTAGCGGCGTTGTTTGGCGTGAATAACCGTTTAGCCCCCAGTTTTGTCCACGTGTGGTCTCGCCAAGTACAATCACGGTAACGTGTTTGTAATCGTCCGGCTTCTTCACTTTGGCATCTTTGCCGGTTTGAACAAAGGGCATATTTTCCATTCTGGTATGCTTGATTTTACTGATGGTTGCAGCGACAAAATTAGACGGTACAATCAAATGTGGAAGATATTTGTTGTTACGAAAAAAAGAGGCGTAATCCTGATAGTAAACAGAACCGACTGCCACCACCACTAAAGCCGAAGCTAAAATAGCAGCAAAGCGAGCGAAGAGTTCTTTCCACCATTTTCTATATTCCACTTTCACGCAAAGATAAAGTACTGCGGGAAGCACGCCTAGAGTCAATAACCATAAAAGATAACTGAAGCTCATCATTCTCGAACTTTCTGCCCAGTTTGTTTGTAGCACGTTGGTCAGCATATCACGGTCAAAATAAACGTTATAAAACAGTGAGTTATAGCTTATCGCCGCACTTAAAATCAAAAAGAGGGGAATAATGATTTTATGTAAAACCGGCACGGCAAGAATATTAAAGACGATATTACACGCAACAAAAAGCACGAGCGGCGTAGTGTAAGCAAAAAGCTCCCCATTGCTAAGGCTAAACACCTCACGGAAAAAAGCGAGGTTAAGTACAGCAGTAAAGTAGAGCGATAAAATCAGGTTAAGGGTCGTGGAAGAGAGTTTCCACTTAGGTAAAAAACGGCGCATAGAACTCCTACAAGCGGTTAATTTTCATAAAAATAACCAAGAAAAAATACTAATAAAAAACACCATCAAAATGTTGATGGTGTTATTGTAGGAGATGAAAATTAGCCAAAAATTAGCGGATTATTTATTTTGCGTTTTTTTGAAAAGTATTTTGACCATTAACCCACTCTCAAAATGTGGACTGTCCAGTAGTTGCAGTTCACCACCGTAATTTTGCACAATTTGATGAGTAATGGCTAAGCCCAAACCGGAACCTTGCTCGTCTGAACCTAAAATACGATAGAATGGATCCAGTACTCGTTCACGCTCCTCCTCCGGAATACCTTTACCATTATCTTCTACGAAGATTTCCAAAACATCATCATACTCCACCGCACTCAAATCAATCTGCGAGCCTTCAGGTGTATAGCGGATCGCATTATCAACCAAGGTTTTTATCAGTAGATAAGCATCGGTTTCATTGGCATAAAAAGTGGGATTACCGGTTGAAATCACGCCAATATCTTGGTTTTTCTGCTCAACTAAAGGGTATAAATCTTCGATGACACGATTAAAAATCGTATGAAGATTGAGCATTCCTTGATGTTTGTGTTCCTTATTTTGACTGCGAGCAAATGAAAGAAGCTGCTCCAATAAGTTACAGCTACGGCGAATACCTTGGTTAAGTTGCAGCACTTGCGATTTTGCCTCGGCAGGCATATTTTGATTTTTTAAACGCTCCGCTTGTAGAGAAAGCGCGGTCATCGGGCTACGTAGCTCGTGAGCAGCATCCGCAATAAAGCGTTTTTGTTGTAGCATAAAGGCTTCTGTTCGCCCTAAAAGCTGATTGATAGCCTGTACAAAGCCAGTCACTTCGGTCGGGATTTTGGCGAGAGAAAGTGGCGTAAGGTCTTGCTCTTGACGTAATGTCAGGCTGTTTGACAACTGTTCGACCGGTTTCATCGTTCGTTTGACGATCCAGAAAATTAAACCGGCAATCAGAGGCAAGAGAAGCAATAACGGCATTAAACTAGCCCAAGCCGCGTGTAGTGCAAGCTCTTCACGGTACTCATTTTCTTGCATCACAATTAGCGTTCCTTCCGAGGTTGAACGGAAGTAAGCACGATAAGGGACTTCGGAATAGAGTAGATTTGAGAAAATATTGCGTGGGTTCTGATTTGAAGCCAACACAAATGTACTTTCTTTTTGACTGATATTGTAGAACTGATTTTCTAAGTTTTCAGGTAGTTGAAAATAAGGGTGTGGCTGCCCCTTTGCGATCCAATAAACCGCAATGCGGTTATCATCGCCCTGTCGAAAGCCTTCTTGAATAATGGCAGGGGTACCAATGTATTCGGAGATCTGTTTTAGAGTACGATCTTGCAGTTTATAAGTTTCACGATAGGTATCGTAAAAAGCGATCCCAGAGGCAATGAAGCTTGTGAGAGCCGTAGAAAGCAGTAAACAGGTTATCAGTTTGGCTTTTATGGATTTAAACATTGCTATCTCCTTTAGGCATCATCCAACCTACACCTCGCACATTTTTGATTTGTTCTTTGCCAATTTTTTTACGTAAACCGTGAATGAGAAAATCAATGGCATTGCTTTCGACTTCCTCGCCCCAAGCGTAGATTTTATCTTCTAAATCGGCTCGAGAGAGAATAATTCCAGCTCGGCTGATTAATGCATGTAATACCGAAAATTCTTTGTTGCTGAGCGTAATTGTGCTGTTTTGCCCCGCAATTTCAACCACGTATGAAGTTGGGTCAAGTGTAATCACACCGTTGGTAAGTTTAGGCGAACTTTGTCCACCGTGGCGGCGTAAAACCGCACGCATACGAGCTTGGAGTTCCGCCATATCAAAGGGTTTGATAATGTAATCATCGGCACCACCGTCTAATCCGGAAAGACGGCTATCTAAATCATCTCGGGCGGTCACAATCAACACTGGGGTTGAATTCTTTTTCTGGCGAATATGGGAAAGTACTTGTAAGCCATCTTGCCCAGGCAAGCCAAGATCAAGCAAGACCAAATCATAAGATTGGATCATTAAGGCTTCTTCTGCGGTTTTGCCATTATTGACCCAATCGACCGCATAATGGTTATCTTTTAAGTTCGCTGATACGGCATCGGCGATCATTCTGTCATCTTCAACCAATAAAATTCGCATTGTTTAATCCTTTTTGAACCGCTAGCTTTATGTAGGGGCAGGGTTTATCCCTGCCCGTAAACAATTATTAATATTCGGGCGGGGATAAACCCCGCCTCTACGAAAACATTTAAGGTTTGTGCAAGTACCACATAATACCGTTTTTTGTTAAAAAAAACCGCATCAGAAGATGCGGTAAAAGTATGAAAAAATATAGTTGCATCGAGTTTTATTCGATGTGGGTATAATAAGTGCTAAAAATTAGCAGAAAATTAGCGTTTAAAATTTTTGGCAAAATTAAAAACGGTACTTACCGAAGTGAGTACCGTTTTACCTTTGGGGGTCTATATTATTAAGAGTTATTTATTGTTTAATTTGGCATCTAACGATAATTTTCCAGCACCTGTTACTAATAAGATTAAGAATGCCATGCAGTACATTACCGCTAATTCGCCTTTATTTGTTAAAGGATCGAAAATCGTATCTGCTGTCATATGCATAAAGAAGTAAGCATATGCCATTTGACCTGCTAATAAGAACGCAGTTGGGCGGGTGAATAAACCTAAAATAGTGAATAAACCGCCTACGATTTCAATAATACCGCCAACGCCGTAAATAGAGAAAAGTGGTACGCTACCGTTTCCACCGGTCATTGACATTGGAAATTCAAAGAATTTCGCGGTGCCGTGAAGTAAGAACATATAGCCGATAACAACACGTGCTAATAAAAGAATAACCGGGCTTAATTTTTCAATTGCTTGGTTCATTTTGTTAAATTCCTCGATAAAAAAGTAAAATAAATGTTACGGCGTGCATTATAATGAAAAATTCTCATTTGATAACCCTGCTATTCCTAAATAAACTCTTTAGCTTAACTTAATAATAAAGGTTATTTTATATGTACGATTTTAAATCAATGTCGGTTTTTGTGATGGTTGTGGAGCAAGGCTCTATGCAGGCAGCCGCTGAAAAATTACAGATGACGCCTTCTGCGGTTACGCAATCTTTGCAAAAGCTGGAACAACAACTTCAAATCAAATTATTAAATCGTACAACACGTAAACTCTCTTTAACTGAAGCCGGAGAGGTATTTTATCAACATGTAAGGCAAATGCAAAAAAATGCAGAAAATGCGGTAAAGTGTGTGGAAGTACTACGTTCAGATCCTATTGGCTGGCTAAATATTTCTTGTCCTTCCGGCTTTATGGATTCCAAATTGCTTGATGTTTTAAAAGAAATTATCGAGAACCATTTGGGTTTTTCTCTCAATATTTCTTTTTCTGATAAGAATGTCGATCTCATCGAAGAACAAGTTGATATTGCCTTAAGAGTGGGGACAGGTGCATTACACGACACGATGATTGCCCGTCATATTTATGATGTTCAATTTGCGATTCTCGGGCAAAAGGATTATTTGAGTAAGCAAAAACTCCCAGATTCACCAGAAGGGTTATCAACATTAGATTGGATTCATTTCTCGCCGTTAGCGCCGAGTGAAATAGAATTATATCAACAAGATAAAAAAATTAAGGTGTTACCGAATTATCGGATTAAAACAAATAGCTTGTTGGCAAGTCGGTGCTTAACGATGAAAGGATTTGGCATTTCATTACAGCCTTTAGTGGATTTAGATCATGAACTGCATTCTAAGGAATTAGTGAAGCTTTTTCCTGAATGGCATTTGCCTTCAAGCCCACTCTATCTGGTCACTTTACAGCGAATTCAGTCTGAAAAAGTGCGTATCGCTTGTGAGGCGATCACGCATTATTTTCAACAACTAAGCGCGCGCTAAAGTCCAAACCTGTACTTCTTTAACACCGGCTTTCTTTAATTCAAGGCAAATAGTATTTAAGGTTGAGCCGGTGGTTACCACATCATCAATAATTGCAATACGTTGATAAAATTTACCCGCTTGTCGTTGAGGTTGGTAACGAAATGCACCTTTTAGATTTCGCCTTCTTTCTTTTGCACTCAATTCTCGTTGCGGTGCGGTATGGCGAATTCGGCTTAAACTTTGAGTATCGAGTGGGATTTTCAACCAAGTGGAAAGGCATTTTGCAATCAATTCTGATTGATTATAGCCTCGTTGCCAATGTCTCTGCCAAAAAAGTGGTACAGGGATGATAACTTCAGGTAATTCCAGTTGATGTTCACGCTGTGCTTGTTTGACCGCCAGCAACAACAAACGGGCAAGCGCTTGATCTAACCAGTAGTGTTGCTGAAATTTAAAGCGCTGAATCCAATCTGCAAGCGGTGGTTTATACAAGGAAATTTGCACAATGCGTTGCCACTTGGGCTCATTTCTTAAGCACTCTCCACAAGATAAACTATTCTCAGCGAGTGTCGCGCCACAATGTCCGCAATAGGGCGATATTGTGATCTCTTTAATACATCGACTGCAAAAGCCATGTGAAGCAATCATGAGTGGTCTATCGCAATGAAAACAGCGAAAACGTAATATATTCATCTTTTTTCCTCTTTGGGAAAAAGGTAACAGAAATGGCGTTTTTGTTTTGCGATCATGCTCGAAAAAAGGATTTCTCGATAAAAAAACGGCTAATCAGAAGATTTGATTAGCCGTTCTACTTTTACGATGAATTACATCATCGCAGAAATGTATTTCAACATGACGCCTGCGGCAATGGCGGAGCCAATAACGCCGGCAACGTTTGGACCCATTGCGTGCATCAATAAGAAATTTTGTTTATCGGACTCTAAGCCTACTTTATTCGATACACGGGCTGCCATTGGTACGGCAGAAACCCCTGCAGAACCGATAAGTGGGTTGATTTTATTTTTGCTAAATTTGTTCATTAATTTAGCCATCAACACACCGCTTGCAGTACCAATACCGAATGCGATGACGCCGAGTAATAAGATACCTAAGGTTTGTGGTTGTAAGAATTTATCCGCAACCAATTTTGCGCCAACAGATAAGCCTAAAAAGATGGTAACGATATTGATCAGAGCGTTTTGTGCGGTGTCATTTAAACGTTCAACTACGCCACTTACACGCATTAAATTACCGAAACAGAACATACCGAGTAGTGGCGCAGCATCTGGTAGTAATAACGCTACGAGAAGCAATAACACGATAGGGAAAATAATTTTTTCACGGTTACTTACGTGGCGGAGTTGCACCATACGGATTTTACGTTCTTGCTCTGTCGTTAAGGCTTTCATAATTGGCGGTTGGATTAACGGTACTAACGCCATATAAGAGTATGCCGCAACCGCAATAGCACCTAATAATTCAGGGGCGAGTTTGCTGGCAAGATAAATGGCAGTCGGACCGTCTGCACCACCGATAATCCCGATAGCTGCCGCTTGCGGCAGGGTAAAGTCGATAATGCCTAACCAGTTTAGGCCTAATGCACCTAACACTGTTGCAAAGATCCCAAATTGAGCTGCCGCACCGAGCAATAATGTTCTTGGGTTGGCAAGGAGTGGACCGAAATCTGTCATTGCCCCTACACCCATAAAGATGATAAGCGGTGCAACACCATAGCCAATCGCAACTTTATAGAATAGAGCTAAAACACCTGCGGTATAACCCATATCTCCGGCAATGACTTCAAGCTCATTTTGCACCGAAGGAGCAGTCATCGCAATGGCTTCTTTAATGCTATGAACATCAAGATTCGCACTATTTACTTTTGCAGCAATGAGGGCTAATTGTTCAGTTGTTCCGTGATGTAGAAGGTTATCAAGTGCAGTCATCGCAAGCCCTGCTTCAGGGATATTCGATAACAGCCCCCCAAAGCCGATAGGGACAAGCAGTAACGGCTCAAATTTTTTGGCAATGGCAAGCCAGAGTAAAAGCAAGCTCACTGCAATCATAATGGCTTGTCCAAACTCCATATGCATAATGCCCATACCTTGGAAGAGAGCGATAATACTATCAATCATATAAAAATCCTTAAGTTATTTTTCTTCTCTTAATTGACTTGTTTGAGCCTTCCTCCCCAACATTACAGGTTTAAGAGGAAGGAATAAGACAATTTCTAAGAAAAGGATAAATTACGCAATGCTCATTAATACTTGATCGACGGCAACCACATCGCCTTGTTTGGTGCTAATACCTTGTACTACACCGGCTTTTGCCGCACAGATTTGCGTTTCCATTTTCATCGCTTCAAGAATGAGTAATACATCGCCTTCCGCAACTTGCTGTCCTTCGCTAACTTCTACTTTAAGAATGTTACCTGCCATTGGTGCTTTGACAGGTTCTGCATTTGCAGAAGTTGGTGCAGAAGCGACCGCTTGTGGCGCAGCAGGAGCTGGTGTAGCAGTAGTTGGTGCGATATTAGTAATATCGCCACCTTCGCTGACTTTAACCACGTAGGCTTTGCCTTCAACTTCAATCGTATAAACCGCAGGACCTGTTTGTGGTTGTGCTTTAGGTTGAGCCGCTGTTGCCGGTTTCGCTTCTTCGCCGTTTGGTACAGGTTCGAATGCAGATGGATTGTTACGGTTTTCTAAGAATTTCCAACCCACTTGTTGGAAGAGTGCGACGATTAACGCATCATCAACGGTGTTTTCAGATAAGCTAATGCCTTTTTCTTTGGCGGTAGCCACGACTTCTGCCACAATTTTATCCATTTCCGGTGCAATATGGTCTGCAGGGCGATCGGTAATTGGTGCGGCGCCTTCTAATACACGAGCTTGTAATGCCGCATTTACCGGTGCCGGCGTACGTCCGTATTCGCCTTTTAAGATCCCCGCAGTTTCTTTAGCAATAGTTTTATAACGCTCGCCCATCAACACATTCATTACGGCTTGTGTACCAACAATTTGCGAGGTTGGCGTAACAAGCGGAATGTTACCGAGATCTTCACGCACTTTTGGAATTTCTTGTAAAACGAGATCGAGTTTATCGGAAGCATTTTGTTGTTTAAGTTGGCTTTCGAGATTGGTTAGCATACCGCCCGGCACTTGAGCCACCAAAATGCGGCTATCAATACCACGTAATTGACCTTCAAATTTGGCGTATTTTTTACGAACATTACGGAAGTATGCGGCAATTTTTTCTAATTCAGGAATGCTAAGTCCGGTATCGTAAGGTGTGCCTTGAAGGGTTGCCACGATAGATTCTGTTGCAGGGTGTCCGTAAGTTCCACTCATTGAAGAAATTGAAGTATCCACACCATCTACACCGGCTTCAATTGCTTTAAGCAATGCCATTTCAGCCATACCGGTAGTTGAGTGGCAATGTAAGTGAAGTTCAACGTCATAACGTTTTTTGATTTCATTGACTAATTCGTAAGCCGCCATTGGTGTTAAAATACCCGACATATCTTTGATAACGAGCGAGTCAATACCGATTTCTAAAAGTTGTTCGGTAACGTCTAACCAAGTTTGTAAAGTATGTACCGGGCTGGTTGTATAGCTTAATGTACCTTGTGCGTGTCCGCCTTGTTTTTTGACCGCTTGTAGCGCTTGTTTCATATTTCGAGGGTCGTTTAAGGCATCAAATACACGGAAAACACTCATCCCATTGGCAACAGAACGTTCGACAAACTTATCAACAACATCATCAGCGTAGTGGCGATAGCCTAATAAATTTTGACCACGTAATAACATTTGCAATGGTGTTTTTGGCATCGCTTTTTTGAGTTCACGTAAACGAACCCAAGGATCTTCACCTAAAAAACGAATACAACTATCGAATGTTGCTCCACCCCAAGCTTCAAGAGACCAATAACCGATTTTATCTAATTCTGCGGCAATAGGAAGCATATCATCTAAACGTAAACGGGTCGCAAAAAGCGATTGATGAGCATCACGAAGTACTACGTCTGTAATAGCAATTTTTTTGGTTTGAGTTGTCATAATTATTATCCTTTAGTTATTTTTGTTTGAATGTAACTTGTTTATAGTCCTTGCATTTTTCGATGATGGGCAATGGCTGCCGCAATAACAGGGCGTAAACGGGAAAGATCATCTGTTTGGGCAACGGTGGCTTTAGGCTTAGGTGGTGGTGCTTCAGTTATGGGCTCGGGGAAAAATTTATTGATCAGCGTTGAGATAAAGCTGATCGCATAAATTAACACGAAGAGGAAAAAGAGCACAAAGCCCATACCTGAAATCATCAGGTTTATCCCTTCTCCGAACAGTTCTGCATTAGTCATAGTGTTTCCTCTCGAAGTTGAATAGTCAGTAGCTTAAAGCATAATCTTGAACATCGGTTGTTGCAAAGACTCAAGATGAAAAATGAGGTATAGATCACAAAAAAATCTTTAAGCTTTTGTAAGCGGTTAAATTTCAAACTTTTTTGCAAAAAATATTAAAAATCTAACCGCTTGTTCTCGCCATTTTTACGGGAAAAATGGGAAGAAAATAGGGAGTAAAATCATTGCTGAAGCAATCGTAATTGCAATGAGTGGTAAACCAGCTTTGACATAATCCATAAAGCGATAATGCCCGACAGAAAGTACCATTGTGTTGGCAGGAGTGCCGATTGGTGTAGCAAACGCGCAAGAAGAACCAATCACGACCGCCATCAATACTGCACGAGGGTCAGCACCAAGCGAACCGGCAATGGATAAGCCAATCGGTGCTAAAAGCGCAGCAGTTGCAGTATTAGACATAAAGTTTGTTAATAAACAGCTAAGCAATAAAATGGTTAGCAATAAAATCGTTGGGCTTGGTTGTGAACCGAGTAAGCCTAAAATAGAGTGTGCGATATCAGCACCTGCTCCGGTACGTTGTAGAGCATCGGCAAGAGCTAATGTTCCAGCAAAAAGGAAAACCACTTGGCTATCGATCGCTTCATAGGCTTGTTTTTCCGTAATAACGCGCATGATGACTAAAATCAATGCGCCGATACAAGCTGAAATATAGAGCTTAATGCCAATCACATCTTCAAAAACCATCGCTAATAATGTAGCGACTAACACACAAAGCGAAAGGTATTGTTTCCATTTTGGGATCTCATTATGGTGATTATGGAAAGCATAATATTCACTCTCTTCTACGTGGATATTAGGTTGTGCTGGTAAAAAACGATAGCCAATAAGAACAAAATAAAGAATACCAACGATTAAAATCGGTAAGCCTAATTTTGCGTATTCAAAGAAGCCAAATTTCAATCCTGTTTGTGATAAAACGCCTTGAACCACTAAGTTGTTTGGTGAACCAATCAATGAAAGATTGCCTCCGAGTGTTGAGGCAAATGCCATTGGCATCAGTAACCGAGAGCGAGCAAAGCCGGATTTCAGCGCAACCCCTAGAATAACCGGAATTAAAATAGCTGCCGTACCTGTGTTAGATAATACGCCGGACATTAAACCGGTAATGACCATCAATACCACCATTAATTGGCGCTCACTTTTGGCAAAACGGCTTACCACGCCTCCAATTTTATTCGCCATACCGGTTTCAAATAACGCGCCACCGATAACGAACATCGCTACAAATAAAATTACATTGGTATCGATGAAACCTAAAAAGGCTTCTTTAGGCGGTAATACACCGGTTACAGCCAATCCCACGGTAACGATCATTGCGGTAACAGCAAGCGGTAGTTTTTCTAGCGCAAACATCAACACCGCAAAACCTAAAAAGCATAAGGTAATTACACTTAGGGTCATTTAATCTCCTTCAGTCATTTATATGTATGAACTTTCAAATCATACCGAGCTTACCAAACAACAATTTGATCTGGCACAAAAAAATGAGCTATTTTGCAATTAGAGATACAATTTTGTGAATAGGATCACATTTTTATTATGGATTAGCTTAATTATCAGCCCGTTGGTGCAGATAAGTCGCAAAGCGAGGTTTACCTTTTTCGGTTAGTCCACGATATTTATAAGTAATAATGGCGCCAATAGGCGGAGGTGTAAGGCGATCTTGATCTTTAAAACCTGAACCAATACGAAAGATCCCTCGATGGTTTTTACAACTAATTGCACCTAATTTATCTGCATATTTTCCTTTCCCCTGATGATGGGCAATCACTTTACACTCTTCATCAAACTCTGGTTTTAATTTCAATATTTGGGCAGAACGTCCATGAATATAAGGCGACTGTGGATTTCTTACCACGGCGCCTTCGCCGTTATGTTGAAGTACATTTTGGTAGAACTGTTGCAAATGTTCTGAACTTTGGATCGGAATTTGTTGAATAATTTCAATATAGGGGGTGGGATTGGCTTGTAAGTATTGTTCCAGTTTTGCCAAGCGCTCAAATAAATTCCCTTCTGCGTGAGGGACATCAAAAACATAGAGTTTCAGCTTATACCAGCCTTTTGGTTCAGCGGATCGAGTGATCGCTGATATTTCTTCAAAGGAAACTTGCTTGCCATAAATTTCGCCATCAATAGCAAAAGGGGGAAATGATTTGAAAAAATAATCGGGCGGAGAAAATGCGTTCCCTTGGCGGCTAAGCAGTTGCTTACCGTCCCAAAATCCTCTCACACCATCAAGTTTTTCACTCATTACCCAGCCGTGAATGTCCTGATTTTTATATTGCCCGAGTAACATCAAATCGGGTTTTTGAGCAAAAAGATTGATAGGCAAAAGAAAGCAGAGTAAAAAAAGAAATTTCATCGTAATACCTCATACCTTAAATCAGATGGAATAACGATGAATATAAAAGAAAGTAAACAAGCGGTCAGATTTTATTGCTGATTTTTCGAGTGAGATCGCAAAAATAAGTATAAATTTAACCGCTTGAATAAATGATCTCGGCTAGACAACTTTTTGAACTAGCGCTGAAATATCATCGGCAAAGGTTTCTTTCTCTGCCATTTCTACAATTTGCTGATGAGAGTATTTAGTTGCATTGTAAACAACGACGATACTGGTATCGTTAGGTTGTAAGAAATTGCTTTCACCAAATTCGGTATAACGAGTTGCGCCAATGCTAATAATGGCTTTTGTTGGATAATCGGCTTGTTTAATCAATTCAGCAATGTAGCTCATTGGTCCTTGATCCGGTTGGTTATTCATTTTATCCACAATCCAATTTAATAATTTTTGATGGAAGTAGCTGTAACTTACCGCAGGGCTATCTTCACCATAAGTATTGAGTTGCCCATCACGTTTGTGAAAACAAGCGATGTTATAATTATCTAATACCCCACCTTTTGTGAATGTATCTAATGCAATCTGTGTTGCTGAAATACCTTTTGAATTTGCGCCCCAATTTTTCTTTTCACAAATTTTACGAGCATTTGGACGGCGAATAGAGCAGTCGTTATAAGCGGCAAAATGTGTTGGCTTGAGAGCGACAACTTTGTGATCTTGGTATTCGATATCACAAATAAGAGCAACTTCAGGTTCAATTTGCAGATTATCGGCATCGTTAGGAAAAGCGATCGTATGATGAGAGAGTGGATAAACCGATAAGAATGCTTCGGTTTCACTTAATGTTTGGCTAGGCACATAAAATGGAAAAATGGCTTTAGGCTGGATAGCTTCTTCTGTTTTTACTTGTAAAAAATCGGCAGCTTCGCCCGCTTGTTCTAAATGTCCAGCAAAGTTTCCAGCAACGCCTAAACCAATAAATAAAGTATTTTGCATTATAGAAATCTCCTAGAAGGCTAAATAGGTATGGAAAATATACTAATATATGACAAAAAATAAAAGAAAATATTGATTTTGAATAATTTTCAAGCGAATGAGGTGTTTTTCAAATAAATTTTTAAAAAAGTACTTGCAAGGTTTTTATTTTTCTCTATAATGCATCACACACAACGACGCACTGTTGTGAGTAAGTTAAATTGATTAGCAGTGCGTCGTTATTTTTTGTTCTTTAACAACTTATCAGACAATCTGTGTGGGCACTTGTTGATTGACTTTATTTGAAAATATTATTTAATTTTGAAGTCTTAATAGGTGCTTAAACTAGAAATTCATTTTTACTTAAAAGTAATATGTAAACTTTAGCTAAGCAGTTTATTGAGCGATTAAACTTTTTGAATTGAAGAGTTTGATCATGGCTCAGATTGAACGCTGGCGGCAGGCTTAACACATGCAAGTCGAACGGTAACAGGAAGAAAGCTTGCTTTCTTTGCTGACGAGTGGCGGACGGGTGAGTAATGCTTGGGAATCTGGCTTATGGAGGGGGATAACTACGGGAAACTGTAGCTAATACCGCGTAATATCTTCGGATTAAAGGGTGGGACTTTCGGGCCACCTGCCATAAGATGAGCCCAAGTGGGATTAGGTAGTTGGTGGGGTAAAGGCCTACCAAGCCGACGATCTCTAGCTGGTCTGAGAGGATGACCAGCCACACTGGAACTGAGACACGGTCCAGACTCCTACGGGAGGCAGCAGTGGGGAATATTGCACAATGGGGGGAACCCTGATGCAGCCATGCCGCGTGAATGAAGAAGGCCTTCGGGTTGTAAAGTTCTTTCGGTGATGAGGAAGGCAGGTAAGTTAATAGCTTACTTGATTGACGTTAGTCACAGAAGAAGCACCGGCTAACTCCGTGCCAGCAGCCGCGGTAATACGGAGGGTGCGAGCGTTAATCGGAATGACTGGGCGTAAAGGGCACGCAGGCGGTGACTTAAGTGAGATGTGAAAGCCCCGGGCTTAACCTGGGAATTGCATTTCATACTGGGTCGCTAGAGTATTTTAGGGAGGGGTAGAATTCCACGTGTAGCGGTGAAATGCGTAGAGATGTGGAGGAATACCGAAGGCGAAGGCAGCCCCTTGGGAATATACTGACGCTCATGTGCGAAAGCGTGGGGAGCAAACAGGATTAGATACCCTGGTAGTCCACGCTGTAAACGCTGTCGATTTGGGGATTGGGCTTTAAGCTTGGTGCCCGTAGCTAACGTGATAAATCGACCGCCTGGGGAGTACGGCCGCAAGGTTAAAACTCAAATGAATTGACGGGGGCCCGCACAAGCGGTGGAGCATGTGGTTTAATTCGATGCAACGCGAAGAACCTTACCTACTCTTGACATCCAAAGAAGAACTCAGAGATGAGTTTGTGCCTTCGGGAACTTTGAGACAGGTGCTGCATGGCTGTCGTCAGCTCGTGTTGTGAAATGTTGGGTTAAGTCCCGCAACGAGCGCAACCCTTATCCTTTGTTGCCAGCGGTTCGGCCGGGAACTCAAAGGAGACTGCCAGTGATAAACTGGAGGAAGGTGGGGATGACGTCAAGTCATCATGGCCCTTACGAGTAGGGCTACACACGTGCTACAATGGCGTATACAGAGGGAAGCAATATGGCGACATGGAGCAAATCTCACAAAGTACGTCTAAGTCCGGATTGGAGTCTGCAACTCGACTCCATGAAGTCGGAATCGCTAGTAATCGCAAATCAGAATGTTGCGGTGAATACGTTCCCGGGCCTTGTACACACCGCCCGTCACACCATGGGAGTGGGTTGTACCAGAAGTAGATAGCTTAACGGAAACGGGGGCGTTTACCACGGTATGATTCATGACTGGGGTGAAGTCGTAACAAGGTAACCGTAGGGGAACCTGCGGTTGGATCACCTCCTTACCAAAATGAAGCGACTGCAAGTGTTCACACAGATTGTTTGATAGGAAGTAGACAAGAAAGAGAACGAAACATCCTTTTGGGTCTGTAGCTCAGGTGGTTAGAGCGCACCCCTGATAAGGGTGAGGTCGGTGGTTCAAGTCCACTCAGACCCACCACTCGAATGTGAGATAGTGATATTGAGCAAAGATGAGTGAAAACTAAGAGATGTGATGAATTGGGGATATAGCTCAGCTGGGAGAGCGCCTGCCTTGCACGCAGGAGGTCAGCGGTTCGATCCCGCTTATCTCCACCAATCATCATATTTAAGCGAATAGGCAAAGATAGCATGCAAAGTGAAAGCAAGAATTGACCGTTTATTCATTTAAATATGATGATTATCCGAAAGGAAATTGTCTTTTTGTTCTTTAAAAAATTGGAAACAAGCTGAAAAACTGAGAGATTTTTCAAGTCAGCGATGAATAAGCAAATGATTCTGCTGATAAATAAGAAAAGTCTGAGTAGTAAAAAATCTTAACTGAACAAAAGCAGTTAAGTGTTTAGTAGTTAATATCAGTCTCGAATGTCTTATCTTTCTTTAAGATAAAGAAAGTAAAATGTTTGAGGTTGTATGGTTAAGTGACTAAGCGTACACGGTGGATGCCTTGGCAATCAGAGGCGATGAAGGACGTGCTAATCTGCGATAAGCTTGGATGAGTCGATAAGAGGCGTTTAATCCAAGATGTCCGAATGGGGAAACCCAGTAGATGAAGAATCTACTATCACTTGTTGAATACATAGGCAAGTGAGGCAAACCGGGAGAACTGAAACATCTAAGTACCCCGAGGAAAAGAAATCAACCGAGATTCCGTGAGTAGTGGCGAGCGAAAGTGGAAGAGCCTGTCAGTAATAGCAGTTTTGTTAGAGGAATGAGTTGGGAAGCTCAGCAATAAAGGGTGATAGCCCCGTACTCGAAAACATTATTGTGGTACTAAGCTGACGACAAGTAGGGCGGGACACGAGAAATCCTGTTTGAAGATGGGGGGACCATCCTCCAAGGCTAAATACTCCTGATTGACCGATAGTGAACCAGTACTGTGAAGGAAAGGCGAAAAGAACCCCAGTGAGGGGAGTGAAATAGAACCTGAAACCGTGTACGTACAAGCAGTGGGAGCCCAAAAGGGTGACTGCGTACCTTTTGTATAATGGGTCAGCGACTTATATTTTGTAGCGAGGTTAACTGAATAAGGGAGCCGAAGGGAAACCGAGTCTTAACTGGGCGTTGAGTTGCAAGGTATAGACCCGAAACCCGGTGATCTAGCCATGGGCAGGTTGAAGATTGGGTAACACTAATTGGAGGACCGAACCGACTAATGTTGAAAAATTAGCGGATGACTTGTGGCTGGGGGTGAAAGGCCAATCAAACCGGGAGATAGCTGGTTCTCCCCGAAATCTATTTAGGTAGAGCCTTGAGCGGACACCTTCGGGGGTAGAGCACTGTTTCGGCTAGGGGTCCATCCCGGATTACCAACCCGATGCAAACTGCGAATACCGAAGAGTGATACTCAGGAGACACACGGTGGGTGCTAACGTCCATCGTGGAGAGGGAAACAACCCAGACCGCCAGCTAAGGTCCCAAAGTCTATATTAAGTGGGAAACGAAGTGGGAAGGCTTAGACAGCTAGGATGTTGGCTTAGAAGCAGCCACCATTTAAAGAAAGCGTAATAGCTCACTAGTCGAGTCGGCCTGCGCGGAAGATGTAACGGGGCTAAAATATAGCACCGAAGCTGCGGCATCAGTCGAAAGACTGTTGGGTAGGGGAGCGTTCTGTAAGCGGATGAAGGTGAATCGAGAGGTTTGCTGGACGTATCAGAAGTGCGAATGCTGACATAAGTAACGATAAAACGAGTGAAAAACTCGTTCGCCGGAAGACCAAGGGTTCCTGTCCAACGTTAATCGGGGCAGGGTGAGTCGGCCCCTAAGGCGAGGCTGAAAAGCGTAGTCGATGGGAAACGGGTTAATATTCCCGTACTTGGATAAACTGCGATGTGGGGACGGAGAAGGTTAGGTTAGCAGACTGTTGGATGTCTGTTTAAGCCGGTAGGTGGGAAGTTTAGGCAAATCCGGACTTCCTTAACACCGAGAAGTGATGACGAGTCTCTACGGAGATGAAGTAACTGATACCACGCTTCCAGGAAAAGCCACTAAGCTTCAGGTTTATCTAAACCGTACTGAAAACCGACACAGGTGGTCAGGTAGAGAATACTCAGGCGCTTGAGAGAACTCGGGTGAAGGAACTAGGCAAAATAGCACCGTAACTTCGGGAGAAGGTGCGCCGGCGTAGATTGTAATCCCTCGCGGATGAAGGTTGAACCGGTCGAAGATACCAGCTGGCTGCAACTGTTTATTAAAAACACAGCACTCTGCAAACACGAAAGTGGACGTATAGGGTGTGATGCCTGCCCGGTGCTGGAAGGTTAATTGATGGTGTTATCGAAAGAGAAGCTCCTGATCGAAGCCCCAGTAAACGGCGGCCGTAACTATAACGGTCCTAAGGTAGCGAAATTCCTTGTCGGGTAAGTTCCGACCTGCACGAATGGCATAATGATGGCCAGGCTGTCTCCACCCGAGACTCAGTGAAATTGAAATCGCCGTGAAGATGCGGTGTACCCGCGGCTAGACGGAAAGACCCCGTGAACCTTTACTATAGCTTGACACTGAACATTGAATTTTGATGTGTAGGATAGGTGGGAGCCTTAGAAGCAGTCACGCCAGTGATTGTGGAGGCGTCCTTGAAATACCACCCTTTAACGTTTGATGTTCTAACGAGGCGCCCTAATCGGGTGTTCGGACAGTGTCTGGTGGGTAGTTTGACTGGGGCGGTCTCCTCCCAAAGAGTAACGGAGGAGCACGAAGGTTTGCTAATCACGGTCGGACATCGTGAGGTTAGTGCAATGGTAGAAGCAAGCTTAACTGCGAGACAGACAAGTCGAGCAGGTGCGAAAGCAGGTCATAGTGATCCGGTGGTTCTGAATGGAAGGGCCATCGCTCAACGGATAAAAGGTACTCCGGGGATAACAGGCTGATACCGCCCAAGAGTTCATATCGACGGCGGTGTTTGGCACCTCGATGTCGGCTCATCACATCCTGGGGCTGAAGTAGGTCCCAAGGGTATGGCTGTTCGCCATTTAAAGTGGTACGCGAGCTGGGTTTAGAACGTCGTGAGACAGTTCGGTCCCTATCTGCCGTGGGCGTTGGAGAATTGAAAGGGGCTGCTCCTAGTACGAGAGGACCGGAGTGGACGCATCCCTGGTGTTCCGGTTGTGTCGCCAGACGCATTGCCGGGTAGCTACATGCGGAAGAGATAAGTGCTGAAAGCATCTAAGCACGAAACTTGCCTTGAGATGAGTTCTCCCAGTCTATAAGACTGTAAGGGTTGTTGGAGACTACGACGTAGATAGGCATGGTGTGTAAGTGTAGTGATACATTGAGCTAACGTGTACTAATTGCCCGAGAGGCTTAACTATACAACCTCAAGCGTTTTTGGAAGGAACGTGAGAGAGTTGATAAGCGAAAAGCTTAAACGAACTAAACAAAAAACGAATAAAGATACTCAGACAGCTTGTTTCGAATTAAGATTAAAGAAAGAACAAAAGAAAAGAGATAACAATCATCGACCGGATATTCTGGCGACCATAGTGCGGTAGTTCTACCTGACTCCATTCCGAACTCAGAAGTAAAATGCCGTAACGCCGATGGTAGTGTGGGGCTTCCCCATGTGAGAGTAGGGCATCGCCGGATTGAATTAAGGAACCCTGAGCTTAGAGATAGGCTTGGGGTTTTTGCTTTTTTATATTCTGTGTTGAGGCTGTTTTTGGGCTTTCGTGTTCAGTTTTTTCTATATTTCCCTTCTCAAATATAAAAAATTCCGTTATTCTTAAAAAAATTATTTTATTTGTTTTTAAGGATCACCTTGCAATTATTACTTCCTATTTATCAAGTTGATGACGAAACATTTGATAACTTTTATGCAGAAAATAGTCCAATATTGTTGGATTCTTTGCAGCAAAATTTTTCAGATGTACATCAGCCATTTTTTTTCATTTGGGGAGGAAAAAGCTGCGGGAAAAGTCATCTATTAAAAGCAGTGAGCAATTATTATCTACAAAATCAACGCTCATCAAGTTATATTCCTCTGAGTAAGTCTCACTATTTTTCCCCGATGGTATTAGATAATGCTGCTCAATTAGATGTCATTTGTTTAGATGATATTCAAGCTATTGCGGGAAATGAGGAATGGGAAGTCGCTATTTTTGATTTATTTAATCAAATTCGGGAGCAGCAAAGCCTGTTTAGCAATGGACATAAAACATTATTACTGATTAGTGCTGATTGTCCCCCTCACGAGTTGAAAATTAAATTACCAGATTTACGCTCTCGCCTAATTTGGGGCGAGGTGTACCATTTAAATCACTTAAATGATGAACAAAAGCAAAAAATTCTGAAAACGAGTGCATATCAAAAAGGTATTGATTTGCCTGATGAAGTTGCTGCCTTTTTGTTGAAACGTTTAGGAAATGATTTGCAAGTTCTTTTGACGGAGCTAGAACGTTTAGATCGAGCTTCGTTACAAGCCCAGCGAAATCTTACCGTTCCCTTTGTAAAAGAAGTGTTGGGGCTATAACAGTTTGATTCCTATCAAAATTTCTAACATAAATACCTCTACATACCCCTAAATGAGTAATGCTTTTTATACGATAACGAATAGGGTTATGGTAAACTTTTATCTCTTTCTTACATTACGATAAATTTATGAATTCATTTAACCAACTTTCTATTGAGCGTATTGCTTGTGAAAAGGGCGATACGCGTTTATTTGAAGCTTGTTCTTTTAAGGTACAAGAAGGTGATTTGGTTCAAATAGAAGGACATAACGGTATAGGCAAAACCAGTCTATTGCGTATCTTAACAGGGTTATCATTACCCGTAGAAGGCGATGTGCTTTGGAACGGCACAAAAATTCAAAAATGTAGAGAAGAGTATAATCAAATCCTTTTTTATTTAGGGCATTACCCCGGAATAAAATCCGAATTAACACCCTGGGAGAATTTGCGTTTTTATCAAAAGTTGCAAAACTTACCTTTAAACGATGAATTACTTTGGGATGCTTTAGAAAGGGTTTCATTGATTGGCCGAGAAGATTTACCTTGCTCTCATCTATCAGCCGGGCAGCAACGGCGAGTTGCTTTAGCGAAATTATGGCTTACACAGCAAAAGCTTTGGATTTTAGATGAACCTTTTACGGCAATTGATAAGAAAGGTGTTTTAGACCTCATTCACTTGTTTGAAAAGCATTGTGAGCAAGGTGGTATGATTATTTTTACCAGCCATCAGGCAACCGAAAGTCAAAAAGTTAAAACTATTTCACTAGATCAATTTAAACTATGATTTTATTGCACATCATCCATAGAGAAATAACGATAGCTTTTCGTAAACCGGCAGAAATTTTAAACCCACTTTGGTTTTTTCTAATGGTAATTACATTATTTCCTTTACTTATGGGGCCGAATCCGGAATTGCTTGGCAAAATTGCGCCTGGTATTGCTTGGGTTGCAGCCTTACTATCTGCTTTGCTTTCTTTTGAGCGACTATTTCGTGATGATTATGCCGATGGCTCTTTAGAACAACTAATGTTGTTGCCTATCGGATTACCCCAAGTCGCTCTTGCAAAAGTAATTGCACACTGGTTGCTGACAGGGCTACCTCTTATTCTGCTTTCTCCCGTTGCGGCTATATTGCTTTCTTTAGAGACACACGTTTGGTGGGCGTTGGTTTTAACCTTATTGTTAGGTACACCGATTTTAAGCTGTTTAGGCGCAATAGGCGTAGCTTTGACGGTTGGATTACGTAAAGGTGGAACATTACTAAGTTTGCTGATTTTACCTCTTTTCTTGCCGGTATTGATTTTTGCTGCAGCCGTACTTGAGGCTGCTACATTAAATATGAATTATAGTGGGCAAATTGCAATTATCGGGGCAATTTTAGCGATTACCTTAACATTTTCCCCATTTGCGATTGCAGGTGCATTACGCATTAGTGTGCAGTAGCTTACAAGCGGTTATTTTTATTTTATTTTTTACTTATTTGGAGAATGGGTTATGTGGAAGTTTCTACATCCTTACGCAAAACCAGAAACACAGTATCGATTACTGGGAAAAATTCAACCAGCATTGGGTTGGCTAAGTTTTCTATTATTAGCTGCTGCATTCATTTGGGGATTGGCATTTGCTCCCAAAGATTATCAGCAGGGGGATAGCTATCGCATTATTTTTATCCACGTGCCTGCTGCAATTTGGTCGATGGGGATTTATGGTTCAATGGCATTATCCGCACTTATTGCATTAGTTTGGCAGATTAGACAAGCTAACCTAGCGATGATTTCAATGGCGCCAATAGGTTTAGTTTTTGCATTTATCTCTTTAGCAACAGGTGCAATTTGGGGAAAACCAATGTGGGGTACTTGGTGGGTCTGGGATGCACGTTTAACCTCTGCTTTGGTGCTTTTCTTTTTGTATATCGGTGTTATGGCACTTTATTCTGCCTTTCAGGATAAACAAACAGGTGCAAAAGCTTCTGGTGTGTTAGCAGTTGTTGGTGTGATCAATTTACCTATTATTCACTTCTCTGTTGAATGGTGGAACACCTTACACCAAGGGGCTACAATTACCAAATTAGATAAACCTTCAATGGCAACAGAAATGCTTATTCCGCTGTTATTAGCGATTATGGGGAGCCTCGTGTTTACGGCTTGGTTTAGTATTTGGCGTTATCGTATCGCTTTATTACAAGATGAACGTAAACGCCCTTGGGTAAAAGAATTGGTGAGAGCAACCGTTTAAGGAACTATTATGCAATTAGAATTCCAATTTGAATCTTTCTCTGCCTTTTTAGCAATGGGCAATTATGGCTTTTATGTGTGGTTATCTTACGGTGTTTCTTTTGTTGCTATGGCGTGGTTGATTTGGCAGTCGCAACGTGAACAAAAACAAATTTTTCAACAAATTAAGAAAGAACTCAGCCGAGAAAAGCAACTTAACCAACGTTCTGAATATATGAAATAATTTGTAGGGGCAAATTACATTTGCCCTAAAAATCTATTGGAAAATGGGGCTAATATAATTAGCCCCTACGAAAATTTTTTGTAAGAGCTGTAACTTTCACAAATTTATAGTTTGATAACAGGTATTTTCAGTTTACTTGATAGGAGAGTAACGATGAATCCAAGACGTAAGTCTCGACTAAAAGTAGTGCTTTCTGTAGTATTGGGTATTGCCGTAGCAACAGGGCTTACACTTTATGCATTAAGTCAAAACATTGACTTATTTTATACCCCTTCAGAAATCGTAAAGGGCAAAAATGACGATCCATCACAAAAACCAGAAGTCGGACAACGTATCCGAGTCGGTGGTATGGTAGTCGAAGGCTCGGTTAAACGTGATGATAAAACCCTTAAAGTTGAATTTGACGTGAATGATATCGGACCTTCCATTACGGTGGAATATGAAGGCATTTTGCCAGATTTATTCCGTGAAGGGCAAGGTATTGTTGCTCAAGGGGTGTTAATTGAACCAACACGCTTAAAAGCTACCGAAGTGTTGGCAAAACACGATGAAAACTATATGCCACCGGAGTTAGGCGATAAAATGAAGCAACAACACGGTGAAATGGGCATTTCTGAGCAAGAGTTAAAAGGCGAATCTAACCGTGATAAAGAGGTAAAAAAATTACTGAATACCCTAGAAGGGGGGAATAAATGATTGCGGAATTAGGCAATTATGGCTTGGCACTTGCGTTAGGCATTTCAATCTTTTTAGCTACTTTGCCTTTATGGGGAGCTGAAAAGAACAATGCGACACTCATGGCATTAGGGCGACCGCTTACGTGGGCAATGTTCCTTGCATTAACGCTCTCGTTTGGTGCTTTATTTTACCTATTTGCGGTAAATGATTTTAGCGTTCAATATGTTGTGAATAATTCCAATTCAACATTGCCTTTACAGTATCGCTTATCGGCAGTTTGGGGATCGCACGAAGGCTCTCTCTTGCTTTGGATTTGGTTACTCTCATTGTGGGCTATCGGTGTGGCTTCTTTCACGAAAAAAATGCCTGAAGAAGCGGTGGCAAGGGTATTAAGCGTAATGGGGCTGATTAGTATCGGCTTTCTTGTCTTTATTCTGTTTAGCTCTAACCCCTTTAGCCGAACATTCCCGGATTTCCCTGCGGATGGACGAGAATTAAATCCGATGTTGCAAGATGTGGGATTGATTTTCCATCCACCGCTATTGTATATGGGCTATGTAGGATTTTCTGTGGCATTTGCTTTTGCAATCGCTTCATTGATGACAGGGCGTTTAGATACCGCTTGGGCAAGATGGTCTCGCCCTTGGACAATGGCAGCATGGGTATTCCTCACATTAGGCATCGTGCTAGGCTCTTGGTGGGCATACTACGAACTAGGCTGGGGAGGCTGGTGGTTTTGGGATCCGGTTGAAAATGCCTCGTTAATGCCGTGGATTGCAGGAACCGCATTAATTCACTCTTTAGCCGTAACAGAAAAACGCAGTACTTTTAAAGCTTGGACAGTATTATTAGCAATTTTAGCCTTCTCACTTTGCTTGCTAGGCACATTCTTAGTACGTTCAGGTATTTTAGTTTCAGTACACGCATTTGCTTCTGACCCTACTCGCGGCTTATACATTTTAGCTTATTTAGTATTGGTAATTGGCGGCTCATTATTATTGTATGCTTTTAAAGGCTCTTTAATCAAAAGTCTAGATAATTACGAACGCTACTCTCGAGAAACAGTGCTATTGCTCAACAATATCTTGTTGATGGCATTTTTATCGGTGGTATTTTTAGGGACCATTTTACCGTTAATTCACAAACAAATTGGGTTAGGTACAATCTCAATTGGTGCACCTTTCTTTGACCAAATGTTTGTGATCTTAATGGTGCCTTTTGCATTTTTACTCGGAATTGGACCGCTTGTAAAATGGCGTCGCGATCAAATCTCGGCAATTCGTAAACCTGTTCTGATTTCGTTATTCGTTATGACGGGGTTAGGTTTTGCCCTTCCTTATCTCATCGGCGATCGTATTACAGCAACCTCTGTATTGGGGACGATGATGGCGGCAATTATTGTGCTGCTCAGTTGTTATGAAATTCATCAACGAGCAACACATCGCCAGCCATTTTTTACGGGGATGTTCAAGCTCTCTCGTTCCCATTGGGGAATGACATTAGCTCATTTAGGCGTAGCAATGACAGTATTCGGTATTGCGATGAGCCAAAACTTCAGTATTGAGAAAGATGTTAGAATGCGTGAAGGCGATCAGGTTCAGATTTTGGATTACCATTTCACGTTTAAAGGTATCAAAATTACAGACGGTGCAAACTATCAAGGTGGCACGGCTGAAATTGAAATTACCAAACAAGGACAATATGAAGCAACCTTAAATGCAGAGAAGCGTTTTTACAATGTCAGTAAAATGGGAATGACCGAAGCTGCAATTGATTGGGGCTTTACTCGCGATTTATATGCTGCATTAGGCGAACGTTTAGATGATGGCTCTTGGGGATTGCGTTTATATTATAAACCTTTTATCCGATGGATTTGGTTAGGTGGCTTAGCAATGGCGCTAGGCGGATTACTCTGTATGATGGATAAACGTTATCGTTTAAGAGTAGAAAAATAAGTTTTTAATTCCTTACAAGCGGTTGAATTTTTAAGTTCAATCGCTTTTTTTATTTCTCAACCATTAGAAAAAGTATTGTTGATCATCAATAAATTTGATGATATAAATAATTAAAACTAATGATTTTGATAAATAAAAATAGGGGTAAATTATGAAACAGATCATTGCGATTATAAAACCATTTAAATTAGATGATGTGCGAGAAGCGCTTTCTAATGTGGGAATTAGCGGTATGACCGTTACGGAAGTAAAGGGTTTTGGGCGGCAATTAGGCCATACAGAAAGTTATCGAGGGGCTGAATATGCGGTTGATTTTCTACCTAAGATAAAAATTGGGCTAGTGGTTACCGATGAAATGGTTGAAGAGGTAATTGAAGCAATTTTGAAATCCTCTCATACGGGAAAAGTTGGGGATGGGAAGATTTTTGTCGCTCCAATTGAACAAGTTATTCGGATCCGTACCGGTGAAAGAGATGAAGAAGCTGTTTAAGGAGTTAAAAATGAAAAAGATCTTTTTGAGTTTAGTGATGTTATTCAGCCCTTCTTTGACTTTAGCCGAAACAAATTGGTGGCAACCAATGTCGGCGATTAACGATGGTGATACGGCGTGGGTAATGATTTCTGCAGTGTTAGTGCTTTTTATGACAATACCTGGCTTAGCGCTTTTTTATGGTGGAATGGTTCGGAAGAAAAATATTTTAAGCACGATGATGCATAGTTTTTCTGTCACAGCGCTCATTAGTGTATTGTGGGTTGTGATTGGCTATTCACTCGCTTTTACGGAAGGGAATGCCTTTATAGGTGGGTTAGATCGCTTATTTCTAAATGGCATTGGGGTTGATGTCGTTAATCAAACCGCAACCATTGCACCTAATGCTTCTTCCATTCCTGAAACGGTATTTATGTTTTTCCAAATGACCTTTGCGGTAATTTCAGTAGCAATTATTTCAGGTGCTTTTGCGGAGCGAATGAAATATTCTGCAATGATGTGGTTTTCAGGATTATGGTTTTTATTAGTTTATGTGCCAACCTGCCATTGGGTGTGGGGTGGCGGATTTATGGCTGAAGGCGGCGTGTTAGATTATGCGGGCGGTACGGTTGTTCATATCAATGCTGGAGTGGCAGGTTTAGTCGCGGCAATTGTTGTGGGCAAGCGTGTGGGCTTTGGTAAAGAAGCGATGCCACCGCATAATATGGCATTTACCTTAATTGGGGCAGCGATGCTCTGGATTGGGTGGTTTGGGTTTAATGCCGGCTCGGCAGTTGCTGCTAATGCTTCGGCTGGAATGGCGATGGCGGTTACACAAATTTCAGCCGCTGTTGGGGCATTAACTTGGCTACTGTGTGAAAAAATCGCTGGACATAAAGCATCCTCACTTGGACTCGCTTCAGGGGCGGTAGCCGGATTGGTTGGGATTACGCCGGCTGCTGGTTTTGTTGATCCACAAGGTGCTTTGGCGATAGGTATCATCACTTCACTGTCGTGCTATTTTTCTGTGGTGGTAATGAAACATAAATTAGGCTATGACGACTCGCTTGATGCTTTTGGTATTCACGGTTTCGGTGGCATTGTTGGCGGTTTGCTTACAGGTATTTTCTTTAATAATGCGGTATTTGGCGGAGAAACGACTATTGTTCATCAACTTTTCATTCAAATGAAAGATGCGGCTATTACCGTCATTTATAGTGGTGCAGTGAGTTTTATTTTATTGAAAATTGTTGAGAAAATGTGTGGCGGGCTCAGAGTTGAACGAGATGATGAACGCCAAGGCTTAGATATTTCTGTTCACGGCGAACGTGTAGAATAGCTTGGTAAGCGGTTGATTTTTATTTGGAAATTGCAAATCACGGTTTATCTCAAACCGTGATTATTTTCTCAAATAAAGAGTAACTCTATGAAATCGTTATTCTTTCTGTCTAAAAAAGGTAAAAATTGGGCGTTCTGCTTGTAATCTAGTCAAATGGCTGATTTTTTTAGGTTTTTAAGAAAAAGCGTTTGACATATTTTTTTATTCTAGTAATATACGCCGCACAGACACAGTGAGTGGTGAGATGGCCGAGCAGGCTGAAGGCGCTCCCCTGCTAAGGGAGTATGGGGTTAAAAAGCTCCATCGAGGGTTCGAATCCCTCTCTCACCGCCATTTACTTTATCACGCACCCGTAGCTCAGCTGGATAGAGTACTCGGCTACGAACCGAGCGGTCAGAGGTTCGAATCCTCTCGGGTGCGCCATTTAATTGTTTTTCTATCAACATTAAATGGTTGCGGATAAATTAAATAACACAGTTTCTTTTCAATACGCACCCGTAGCTCAGCTGGATAGAGTACTCGGCTACGAACCGAGCGGTCAGAGGTTCGAATCCTCTCGGGTGCGCCATTTTACTTTTCTATCTTTAATTCAAATCTTTTTCGTAATTCATCAAAATAAAAATAATCATATTCCGGTTACGGATCAGGTTTTACTTTGTTGATGACAATTTATGCTTAAATTTGCTTATCAAGAACATTATCGTTCTTATTATCTCGATTCTCGAAATCTGCAACTCCAATTTCCTGCTATTTCTTCTAATCAAACGGCTGATGTTTGTGTGATTGGCGCTGGCTTTTTAGGGCTTTCTACGGCATTAGAATTAGCTGAAAAGGGCAAAAAAGTGATTGTGCTTGAAGGGGCGAGAGTTGGCTTTGGCGCTTCAGGGCGTTCTGGTGGACAGGCGATCAACGGTTTTGAAGAGGGAATTGATGAATACATTAAGCAAGTTGGGTTCGAAAAAGCACGCAAACTTTGGGATATGTCGCTCGAAGCGATTGATATTATTGACGAGCGTATTCAAAAATATGCTATCCAGTGCGATTGGAAGAAGGGCTATGCGACCTTAGCATTAAACGAGCGCCGAATGGACGATCTGGTTGCAATGGAGCAAGCCAGCCGAGAGCATTTTGGTTATCAAAAAATGCAGCTTTGGGATAAAAATCAGTTAAAGCAGCATTTAGGAAGTGATATTTATGTTGGCGGATTGTTTGACAGTAATTCAGGGCATTTACACCCATTGAACTATTGTTTAGGGCTAGCGAAAGCTTGTGCCGATCTTGGCGTGCAAATTTATGAACACTCTCCTGCAACCGATATTCAAGTCAAAAGTCATACGCAAGCGGTTGTTTTTTCAGAAAATTTTACCATTCAGTGTGAAAGTGTTGTTTTAGCAACAAACGCTTATATCGATAACTTATCGAAAAAGATAACATTTGGAATTGAAAAAACGATTTTACCGGTAGAGAGTTTTATTATTGCGACAGAACCACTAGAACAAAAACTGGCGGATAGTTTAATCAATAACGGTATGTCCGTTTGCGATAACAACTTGTTACTAGATTATTACCGCTTGTCCGCTGATAACCGCTTATTATTCGGGAGCGATTCAAGCACCAATGTGGATATGGTGGCAAAAATGCGATCAGAAATGCTGGCGGTTTTCCCTCAATTAGAAGAGACGAAAATCGAGTATGGTTGGGCCGGTCCAATTGATATGACGATGAACTCTACACCTCATTTTGGACGAGTAAAACCCAATGTGTATTTTGCGCAAGGTTTTTCGGGACACGGCGTTGCTTTAACCGGACTAGCCGGCCGTATTATTAGTGAAGCTATTGAAGGTAATGACGAACGTTTGGCGATTTTTGAAAGTCTGAAAGTGCCTAAATTATATGGCGGAAAATGGGTCAAGCGAGTAGCATTAAAAATAGGTATTCCTTATTACCGTTTTTTAGATAAATATCGTTAATGAGAAAGATGTAGGTAAATTGCCTACATCTTTTTTGTTTTGAAATTTAGAGACTTTCGGATAGACTGACAACTATTCATTTGAACATAATGAGGTTATTTTGAAAGGATTATTACTCCGTTTCATTGGGGCGATAGCATTACTTTTGTGGGCATGGGATATGGTTTTTCCATGGCAAAAATTGATGCAGGCTGAAGAAAATCGTTATACACACATTCAACATCAAAAACAGTTGAAAGTGGGTATGATCAATCACCCTTTATCTTATTTTGTGAATGCGGAAGGCGCATCGGGGATTGAATATGAGTTATCAAAAGCCTTTGCTGATTATTTAGGCGTTTCCTTAAGTGTAGAATCTTTTGATAATAGTGATCAGTTATTTAAGGCATTAAAAGAAAACCAAATTGATATTGCTGCCGCCGGTTTGTTGTATCAGCCTGAGAGAGGAGAACAATTTCAAATTGGTGCGAGTTATTATTCAGCCTCTTGGCAAGTTGTTTATAAAAAAGGAAATACCAGACCTTATAAATTGGGTGATCTTCAGGGGGAGTTGCTTGTTCCATCAGGTTCAGCTGTGATACCCATTTTAGAGCAGCTTAAAGAAGTTAATCCAATGCTAACTTGGAAAACCACCGATAAATATACGCAAGAAGAACTGCTATTACAGGTGGCGGAAGGTAAGTTACCTTATACGATAGCTGTCTCGGTTGATATTTCTGCTGCACAGCATATTAGCCCGAATATTGCGGTTGGGTTTGACTTAACAGATGAAATGCCGGTTATTTGGTATTTACCAAACAGCTCTTTTAGTGAGTTGCAAGCAGCTGTTCTAGAATTTATGGATAGTGCGAATGAAACAGGCCTATTGTCTCGTGTCGAAGAAAAGTATTTTAATCATTTAAGTCGTTTTGATTATGTTGATATACAGAGTTATTTAAATGCTATCAAAAATATTTTGCCTAAATATCAACCGCTGTTTGAAAAATATAGAGGCGAGTTAGAATGGCAAATGTTAGCGGCAATTGCTTATCAAGAGTCGCATTGGGATCCTAACTCCACTTCTCCTACTGGGGTAAGGGGAATGATGATGCTAACTCGAGACACGGCAGAGCGTATGCGTGTAGCGGATAGAACAAATGCAGAGCAGAGTATTCGAGGTGGTGCAGAATATTTACAAATGTTAATTGAACAGCTTCCGACAACAATACCGAAGGAAGATCGCATTTGGTATGGATTAGCTGCCTATAATATGGGAATGGGGCATCTGCTTGATGTTAGACGGCTGACTAAACAGCTTGGTGGCGATCCGGATAATTGGCTAGATGTGAAGAAAAATCTACCGCTTTTAGCAGAAAAACGCCATTATAGTGGGTTGAAATATGGCTATGCTCGAGGGTTTGAGGCCTATAACTATGTTGAAAATATCCGTAAATATTACAGCAGTATTATCAATCATCAACGTGTAGAAGAGCAAAAAATCCAAGCTGAACAAAGAGCACAACAAGAAAACATTAACAACAATAATATGATATCGGAGAAATCAATCAATGAAATGCAAAGTGAGACTGAAGCAGAGAAGAAGCCTAACAACGAATAAAAACCGAAGAATTATGCATATTTGGAAAAGAAAACGCTTAATTAAGGAGAGAAGAGAAGTTGCATTTACAATCATGAATAGTCTATAACCTAAACATAATCTGACTGTATTTTACAAGCGGTCAGATTATGTTTTATTTTTACGATTAACCATTCACGATATCAATTAATTCTCGGATATGGGTAATTTCATAGGTAGGATGAATTTCCGTCTCGTTCGTTTGTTTGGCGTGATTAAACCAACAGGTATCAATACCGGCATTATATCCACCAAGAATATCAGAAGCCAAAGTGTCTCCAACCATTAAAATTTTGGTCTTGTCTAAATTGTCCATCAATGAGAAGGCATAATCAAAGACTTTGCGATCCGGTTTAGCAACGCCGATTTGTTCTGAAACTACGACCATTTCGAAGAACTTTTTAGTTTGTGTATTGTTCAAACGGCTTTCTTGAAGCTCGGTAAAACCATTTGTGATAATGCCCATTTTTACCTTGCCATATAAGGCATCTAGCATTTCCATCACGCCATCTAGAGGTTGGCTCACTTTTGCCATTTCTGCCATTAATTCTTGATTAAGTTGTAATTGATTTACCCCAATTTGAGCAGAAAGTTTTGCAAAGCGGCGCATTTGGATATCATTAGCGGTAATTTCATTATTCTGATAAGCAACCCAAAGTAATTTATTGACCGCTTGAAATGCCTCATAATCCTCTGGTGTAAACTCTATGCCGTAGCGTTTTAGCATAGAGGTTAAACCAAGATAAGAATTGAATGAAAAAAGTGTTTCATCGGCATCAAATAAAACCCAGTTATAGCGCATGCTCGTCATCCTTATTATTTATAGCTGTTTTTAATTTCTTCGGTAATCCAGTTTACAAAATGTTTAACTTTTTCGCTCTGAGCCATTTGCGGTGGATAAACAACATAGAAGGCTTTTTCGTCATAAACATCTGTTGAGAATGGCTCGACAACTGTACCGGCTTCAATCTCGTCTTGAGCTAACATTCGGTTAGCAACGACAACACCTTGCCCATGTTTTGCAGCTTGGATCCCCATTGAGGTTGTACTAAACATCGGGCCAATTTCAGTATTCACATTCCCTAAATTTAAGTGATCGACCATTTGGTTCCATTTTGTATAAGAACAAACATGGATTAGGTTTTTACCTGCTAAATCTTTAGGTTCTGTGATTGGATTTTCTTTTAAATAATCCGGTGAAGCTAATAGCATAATACGTGCTTTTACCAGCTCAATAGCTTCTAGGTTGTTCCAATTGCCGTTGCCATAATAGATCGCAACGTCTGTATCTTTGCCAAAAAGTCCTTCATCTTGTGGCATCGTAGTTAAACGCACTTCAATATCAGGAAAGCGTTGATGGAAATCGTTTAAACGAGGTACTAACCAATGCATACCAAAAGATGGAGTAGTACTGATTGAAAGAATTTGACGGCTTGCTTTTAATTTTACTTTTTCAGTTGCTGAAGCAATCTTGTCTAAAAGCGGTTTAATTTCTTCGAAATATTGCAAACCGGTTTCAGTAAGTTCAAGTAAACGATTTTTACGATGAAATAATTTAATCCCTAGAAACTCTTCAAGTAATTTAATTTGATGACTTACGGCTGCTTGGGTTACAAATAAATCTTCCGCGGCTTTCGTAAAATTTAAGTGGCGAGCGGCGGATTCAAACGCTTTGAGCGCATTTAATGGAGGGAGTTTTTTATTCATAGGTATTATTTCTTAGATTCAGTAAAGAGGTAGATTTATAACATTATTTTTTTTGATAATTTAAATTAAAATTTCTCGTTTGCATTCTTATGCTAGATCACTATAATTCGCACCGTACTTAGGATGGATAGTGATAGTGCATTGGTTTTACCGGTAGCTATTTCTTAATTTTAAGTATGATGTTGTGTTTGCATATTGGTCTAGGAAACTAGACAGGAGTAATAATTCATTTATTACTCATTTCACTTCCTGTATATTTTAAACCCTTTTGGTTTTATGCCCCTCCTTTTGAGGGGCTTTTTTTATCCTTAAAAAAACTAATCTATTGTACCGCTTTCTTCAGGTTTGATTCAATAAAAAACGGCAAGATTCTTAAAAAATCTTACCGCTTGTTTATTTTTACGTAGAATTACGCCAAAATTTTCGCTAATTCAGCGCTGACTTCTTCCACCGGTTTTGTACCGTCTAAACGTTCATAACGTGTATTACCCGCTTCTGCTTCAGCAGTATAGTAAGCGATTAACGGCTTAGTTTGTTTATGATAAATTGCTAAACGTTCTAATACGGTTTCTGGCTTATCATCTTGACGAATAATGAGATCTTCACCAGTAACATCATCTTTGCCTTCAACTTTTGGCGGATTGTAAACCACGTGATAAGTACGACCTGAAGGTTGGTGAACACGGCGACCGCTCATACGCTCAACGATCACTTCATCAGCCACATCGAATTCTAAAACCAGATCAATTTTTACACCGGAATCTTTTAATGCGTCCGCTTGTGGGATAGTACGTGGGAAGCCGTCTAATAAGAAGCCATTAGCACAGTCCGGTTGAGCAATACGATCTTTCACGAGAGCAACGGTTAATTCATCCGGGACTAATTTCCCTTCATCCATTAATGCTTTGGCTTGTTTACCTAATTCAGTGCCTTCTTTAATCGCAGCACGGAACATATCGCCTGTTGAAATTTGTGGAATACCAAATTTGTTCATAATGAATTGTGCTTGAGTGCCTTTACCTGCACCTGGCGCACCTAAAAGAATAACTTTCATGAAAACCTCTTTAGTTTGGAGTAATAATAGACTTATTCTATATGCTAAAGTTTATTTAGTCTATAAACGAATCTGTTTTACTGAAATCGCACGTTTTTCATCGAAAGGATTTAACGCATTGATCATCATGACTTTCTCAAAAGAAGACAAATCAACGACACTGATTTCAGTTAAACAAACTTGGTTTTGGGCTAATAAATAGCTTAATTGCGTACCTTTTAATAAAAAGTGCGTTGGACTATACCATTGATTTTGTTTAAGAAACAGCAGATTGCCAATAGTGCAATCGCTCACAAAGCCGTTATTGATAATGATCACTTCATCTGCAGCTTCTGTTTTTAATTTTTCTAAGCATTGACGATCACTATACTTAAAGCGGTAATCTAAGCCCTCTACATACACACATTGAAAGGTGCGAATTTCCTTTGGTGTATAAGGAAAATACTTTACCTCAAATGCCTCGTGATTATAATCAATCCGACATCTTATTTGTCCGACACGATACTCTTCTGGAACCTTAATCAAAGCGACTAATTGAATATCAGGCGTTTTTTTGAAAAAAGTACGCATCGTGTTTTCAAAACGAGCTTGATGATATTCAAGATTTTGTACTACACCATCAATAATAGAGAGGGTTTCAAAGGTTGGATAAAGGGACATAAACTTTCTCTAAAATCTCGTTGTATTCTTCTTCAATAAGGCTTTGTGATGTAATACCACCACCGCTACGAAAGCACAGTTTGCCAAATTGAGTTTGCTCAATATAGCGAATAGCGACAGCACTTTCTAGCGAGTCGCCATCAAAATAGCCAAAAACGCCTGTGTAATAGCCCCGAGGCGTAGATTCTGCTTGCTGAATAATTTGGACTGTTTTCTCTTTAGGTGCGCCACTAATCGAGCCTGCGGGGAGGAGTTTTGCTAAAATCGTACCAATATTCTCTTGCCATTTTTCAGGCAGCTCCCCGCAAATTTCAGAACTAGTCTGAAAAATAGCACCTTTATGCGTATTTATTTTCTCAACGTAGCGATATTTGGTCACTTGAATATTTTGAGCAACGATAGCTAAATCATTCCGAATTAAATCCACAATCGTATTATGTTCTTGAAATTCTTTCTGAGAATTTAACAATCGTTCTTTAGCATTTTCTTCCTCCGCATTGATTGTCCCTTTCATCGGATAAGAGAATATCTTATTTTCCTTAATTCGAATAAAGGTTTCAGGCGAAAAACAGACAAATTGATCCGGTAAAAAGAGCTTATATTTCGCTTTACTTTGGACAAAAATCGATTTTAAAGAATAATTTGTTTCAATCTTTGTCGGAAAAGTCAGGTTTAATAAATAGCTATTCCCTCTTTGAATTTCATTTTTTACCAAATCAAAAGCTATTTGATACTCTTTCAACGCTATGGGAAAAGCTTTTAACTGAAACACCTGATTTTCCTGTTCAAAATGATGATTTTTAATATGCCCAAACTCAAAAAAGAGAGGGGAAGAAGTATTTTCTTCTAAAGCAAAAATCAGTGGCTTCTGTTGTTCAAAATCAATCAAGAAAAAAAAGGGTTTATGTTGTTTACCAAACTCATTGGCTTTATGGATAAATGATTGCATTTGTTAAAAGAAGGGTAAGAAAAAAGCGGTTGTAAAAACCGCTCTGTATAATGATGTTTGGTGGAGATAATCGGGATCGAACCGACGACCTCTTGAATGCCATTCAAGCGCTCTCCCAACTGAGCTATATCCCCATGAATGGGCGGTATAATAAAATGCTCCGCCCTTGATGTCAATACCAATTATGCTTGTGCGTTGATAAAATCAATCGCTTTTTGAAGGCGTTCAAGCGTTCTTTCTTTACCGACTAATTTCGCCGTAATATCCATAGATGGCGATTGACCTGAGCCGGTTACAGCAAGGCGGAATGGCATACCCACTTTACCCATACCGATTTCAAGCTCTGCAGCGGTTTGGTTCATTGCATCGTGGATATTTTCAACCGTCCAATCATCACAAGCGGTCAATTTTTCTAATAATTTTGCAAGTGGTGCAACTGCTTCTGCTTTGAAGTTTTTCGCTACCGCTTTTTCATCGTAGCTATCAAATTCTTGATAGAAATAACGGCTTTGGCTTGCTAACTCTTTTAAGGTTTTTGCACGTTCGCTTAATACAGGGATAATTTCTTCCAATGTTGGACCATTTGCTGTATCAATGTTTTGATCATTCATGTGCCATGCCAAGTATTTAGCGACATGCTCTGCCGGTAAACTACGCATATAGTGTTGGTTTAACCACTGTAATTTTTCAGTGTTAAAGGCACTTGCTGATTTGCTTACAGAATGAATATCAAATAATTCGATCATCTCTTCACGAGTGAAGATCTCTTGGTCGCCGTGTCCCCAGCCTAAACGTACGAGATAGTTAATTAAGGCTTCCGGTAAATAGCCATCATCACGATATTGCATTACGCTGACCGCACCGTGACGTTTAGAGAGTTTTTGACCGTCATCGCCGTTAATCATCGACACGTGAGCATAAGTTGGAATTTCTGCCCCTAACGCTTTTAAAATGTTGATTTGGCGCGGCGTGTTGTTGATATGATCTTCACCACGGACAACGTGGGTAATGCCCATATCCCAGTCATCAACAACGACACAGAAGTTGTAGGTTGGCGCACCATCGGTACGGCGGATAATTAAGTCATCTAATTCGCTGTTGCTGATTTCAATGCGTCCACGCACCGCATCATCAAAGACCACTGAGCCTTCTGTTGGATTTTTAAAACGAACAACGTGCGGTTCGCTTGGATCGTGAGAATGATCACCTAAGCAATGGCGATCATAACGTGGTTTTTCTTTGTTTGCTTCTTGGTTTGCACGTAATTCATCTAAACGCTCTTTTGAGCAATAGCAGCGGTATGCTGTGCCTTCTTCAATCATTTGATCGATCACTTGGTTATAACGATCAAAACGTTTTGTTTGGAAATAAGGACCGTGTTCCCACGCTAAGTTAAGCCATTCCATACCTTCAATAATCGCAGCGGTTGCTTCTGGGGTAGAACGCTCAAGGTCAGTATCTTCAATGCGTAATACAAATTCGCCGTTGTTATGTTTAGCATATAACCAAGAATAAAGTGCGGTTCTTGCACCACCAACGTGTAAATAGCCTGTCGGGCTTGGTGCGAAACGAGTACGCACTTTTACATTCGGGTCTAAAGGGAAAAGGGTTTCAATTTTCATTCTATTTGCCTATTTTGTAAAATTTGAGTCAAAATCGACCGCTATTCTACTCTTTTTTTGCTTTCTTTTGGGGAATAAAATGCTTAAAAACGGGTGTTTTGGACGAAAAAAACGCCAAACAGCACGAAATTACAAAAAAGCGTTTGACGAATGGTTAAAAACCTCTATAATGCGACCTCACGACAACGGGCGATTAGCTCAGTTGGGAGAGCACCTCCCTTACAAGGAGGGGGTCACTGGTTCGAGACCGGTATCGCCCACCACTTCAACTTTTGAAGTCTGTTGTCAAAAAATCTAATTTAGTTTGAAAAGGGCGATTAGCTCAGTTGGGAGAGCACCTCCCTTACAAGGAGGGGGTCACTGGTTCGAGACCGGTATCGCCCACCACTTTTTTAAAGTGCCAACCTTTCAAACTTCCCATTAGTTTAAATGCTTATCTTAAGTGGGCGATTAGCTCAGTTGGGAGAGCACCTCCCTTACAAGGAGGGGGTCACTGGTTCGAGACCGGTATCGCCCACCACTTAATTAAAGTGTTTAAACTAGTCGAAACCGCAAGGTATTCGGGCGATTAGCTCAGTTGGGAGAGCACCTCCCTTACAAGGAGGGGGTCACTGGTTCGAGACCGGTATCGCCCACCACTCATACTTTATCTTCTATTTTTTATATCCAACGTCTTACTTGCTTTTTGTATTGTAAATAGTTTTGTCCGAATTTTTCTTCGAGTACTTTTTCTTCAGGGATAATCTGTAAATAATTTATGATACACACAAAAAGTGGCAAGCCTAGCCAAGCCAGTAAATGCGACAAATACATTGCCCAAGCACAAAGTAATAAGGTAAGGCTTAAATACATTGGATTGCGTGTAAATCGATAAATACCATCCGTTACCAACGCTGATGTTTTATTTGGATTGATGGGGGTTATGGTTGTTTTTGCTTGATAAAATGACATTAGACTCATTGCACCTATGATAAAGGCAAGAGCTATCACAGGTAAAATGAGGTAAAAAGGAAATACAAGCGGGTAAATTTGAGGCAAAAAATACATAAAAGCCCCAGAGAGCAAAAATAAAAGTGGCGGAGGTAAGGTTAATTTCATGCTCATCTTCCTTCAAGGATTATAACGGAGTGATAATTCCTTCTTTAACTTCAAACGATGAATCAGTTTGGTGTTCTTGCCATTGCATTTGATTTAGTTGTTCTTTTGTGATTGCTGTCACAAACACTTGTGAATGGCTCTTTCGTAAGCGTTGAGAGAGGAGCTCACGTTTTGTAGGGTCAAGTTCTGATGCAAAATCATCCACTAAAAAGAGGCATTGGCGTGCTTTTTGTGTCATTAAAAATTCGCCTTGTGCTAAGCGTAGCGCACACATCAATAATTTTAATTGTCCTCGAGAAAGTACATCCTCAACAGGTAATCCATTTGCTTTAATCCGTAAATCAGCTTTTTGCGGCCCCATCATCGTATAGCCCAAATTCTGATCTCGTTCAAAGCCTTGAGCAAGAATATCTGCGTAATCGGCTCCTTTTTCCCAGCCTTGATAGAACGAAATTTGAATGTCTAGCTCCGGTAAAAAGAAACGGCAAGTTTTATCAATTTCAGGCAAGATCGCTTCGACATAAGCGGCTCGCATTTGGCTTACTTTTTCAGCTAGCTTGGCTAATTCAATATCCCACGCTTTTAATTCAAAATAACTGCGTACTTGATGTAACGCCGCATTACGTTGTTTAAGTAAACGTTTAAGATTAACCCAATCGCTATAAAATTCGGTATGTTGATGAAACAGCCCCCAATCTAAAAAAGCTCGACGATAGCTTGGGCCATCATTTAATAGCGTAAGTCCTTCAGGGGTGATGACCTGCATTGGTAATAATTGCGCAAGATCGGCAATTTTATTGCCATCTTCGCCATTAATTTTAAGCGTGGTTTCACCGGAACGCTGTTTTTGAATGCCCACAGACCAACTATGTTGCGCTTCCTCAATCTTTCCGTGTAGCACAAAATGATCCGCATCATGATGAATAATGCGATTGCTAATATGGCTTTTAAATGATCGCCCATGACCAAGGTAGAAAATACTTTCTAACAGGCTCGTTTTTCCGCTGCCGTTTGCACCAATAATAAAATTAAACTGTGGGCTGAGTGTTAAATCAACAGCTTGGAGATTACGAAAATTTTGAACGATAAGACGAGATAAAGGCATGGTAGAGTATAGAATTTAAGGTAGAAAAGTAAGAGAAGGCTATAAATTTTCATTTATAACCTTCTTTAACGAATTATAAACGCATTGGCATAATCACGTATTCAGCGGTGTTGTTATCGCAATCTTCAATTAAGCAACTTGAGCTTGCATCAACTAAGCTAAAACGGACACGTTCGCATTTTAGGGTATTCAATACATCTAACACATAGCTGACATTAAATCCCACTTCCATTGCCGGGCTTTGATAAGCGACATCAATAATTTCTTCCGCTTCTTCTTGTTCAGGGTTATTTGCGGTAATTTTTAGAATATTGTCGCTTAATGATAAGCGAACACCACGGAATTTTTCGTTTGATAAAATAGCCGCTCGCATTAACGCACGTTTTAATGTTTCTGTATCGGCTTCAAGAATACGATCCGCATTACGTGGTAGAACACGGCGGTAATCTGGGAAGCGACCATCAATCAGTTTAGATGTAAACACAATGCCATTCATGGAAATACGAATATTACTTGAACCGATTTCTAAACGTACGATATCGTGGCTTGTAGAAACTAAACGTGATAATTCTAGTACTGCTTTACGAGGCACAATCACCGAATGTGAGGCTAACTCTTGAGTCAATGCCATCGTACAAACAGCAAGACGGTGGCCATCTGTTGCGACCGTACGCAATAGGTTTCCTTCGGTTTCAAATTTCATACCGTTTAAGAAATAGCGTGCATCTTGGTTCGCCATTGAGAATTGTGTTGCGTCAATGAGGCGAGCCAAAGTGGATTGCTCAATACTGAAATCGACCTCAGGTGTCCAATCCATTAAGTTTGGATAATCACTTGCCGGTAATGTTGCAAGACTGAACTTACTCCGTCCGGCTTTAATTACCGCTTTATCTGCCTCAAATGCAATCGAGATCACACTATCATCAGGCAAACTTTTCGCAATATCTAAAAATTTCTTTGCCGGAATGGTAAATTTTTCAGAAAAATTGACCGCTTGTGCTAATTGCGCTTGGGTGGTCAGTTCAACTTCTAAATCGGTTCCCGTCATGGAAAGACGTTCGCCTTCTACTTCAAGTAAAAGATTACCAATGACAGGCAAGGTCGGACGGCTTGCAAGCACACCGCACACTTGTTGCAATGGTCTAAGTAATTGTTCTCTGGTAATAGTAAATAACATAGCCGTTCCTATGATGATAATTTGCGTGTTAAATTTGTATAATCTTCTTGAATGGTACTTTCTGTTTCACGTAATTCGCTGATGGTTTTACAAGCATGCATCACAGTGGTGTGATCACGACCGCCAAATTCTCGACCAATTTCCGGTAAACTATGGTTTGTGAGCTCTTTGGCTAACGCCATTGCCATTTGTCTTGGACGGGCAATGGTTCTTGTCCGGCTTTTCGATTTAATATCGGTTAGTTTGATATTGTAATACTCTGCCACCACTCGCTGAATATTCTCAATGGTAATCAATTGATCGTAAGAAGCAAACATATCTCGGAGCGTTTCACGCACCGCATCAACGGTAATCGGTCTGTGGGTTAATTTTTGCCACGCAATCACACGATTTAATGCACCTTCCAATTCACGCACGTGAGTACGCAGCTTTTGCCCCATCAAATAGGTCGCCTCTTCCGAAATATCCGCACCGCGCTCTTCGGCTTTCTTGCGCAAAATTGCAACGCGCGTTTCCAACTCAGGCGGTTCGATAGTTGAGCTAATTCCCCAGCTAAGGCGAGATTTAATTGCATCATCAATGCGTTCAATGTTTTTTGGGAACACATTGGAGGTTAAAACAATCTGCTTTTTCTGTTCAAAAAGCGCATTAAACAGATGTAAAAACTCTTCCTGAACTTTCGGTTTATCGGCTAAAAATTGGATATCGTCAATCATTAGCACGTCTAAAGAACGATAGAATTTTTTGAGTTTATCCGCTTCATTACTGTTTGTATTGATCGCTTTTAAAATATCACGATAAAAACGTTCAGAGTGAATATATAACACACGTAAACTCGGATCTTTTTTCTGTAATGCATTACCGATAGCATGGAGTAAATGCGTTTTCCCTAAACCTGTGCTGGCATAAAGTGAGAACGGATTACAATGGCTCTCGCCCAAATCACTCACCACTTGCTGAGCGACTGCTTTGGCTAATTGGTTAGATCGCCCTTGCACGAAGTTATCGAAACGTTGCGTTGGGTCGATGCCGCTTCTAAAAGTTGGCGTCCCTATGTTTTCCCCTGAAACTGTAGGCGCAGATACGGATCTTTCTGCTTGTTCAGAAGGGCGGATCCCGATACGGGTTGAAACCACAAGTTGATCGTTTCGAGATAAGAAACGAGCAAGATCGATGATTTCAGCCAGAAAATGATCTTTTACGTGCTTTTCCACAAATGGATTTTGAGCGTAAAGTGTGAGTTCACCATTTGAAAAACTTGGCTGTAACGGACGTAACCAGATGTTATATTCTGTATCTGAAACTTTTGTTTTTAAATGGCTAAGACAATCAGTCCAAAGAGAAGACACGTTTTACTCCCAAAAAGTTGTGAAAAGGTTGTCTATAATACCTTAAAATCTTGTGGAAATCTTGCAAATTTTCAGGAAAAAATCACCGCTTGTTTTTATTCAAGCAATTTGAAGAAAAATCCGCTATAATTTGCCCTATTTACGTCCATTGAACAGATATTAAGAGAACAATGAAAGATTCTATTATCAATAAATTAGAAAGTTTAAGTGAGCGCCACGAAGAGTTACAGGCTCTATTAGGCGATGCAACGATCATTAATGATCAAGATAAATTCCGTGCTTATTCAAAAGAGTATGCACAACTTGAAGAAGTGGTTAGCACCTTCAACCGTTGGAAAAAGCTCCATAGCGACATTGAAGAAGCACAAATTTTGCTTGATGATCCGGACATGAAAGATATGGCAGCCGAAGAGATCGAAGCAAATAAAGCCGAGATCGAGCAACTTGAGCAAAATTTACAAATTTTATTACTACCAAAAGATCCGAATGATGAGTATAACTGCTTCCTTGAAATCCGTGCCGGAACAGGTGGTGATGAAGCGGGTATTTTCGCAGGCGATTTATATCGTATGTACAGCCGCTACGCAGAAGGCAAACGCTGGAGAATCGAAGAGTTAAGCGCTAACGAAAGCGAACAAGGCGGATATAAAGAGATTATCGTCAAAATCAGCGGCGAAGGTGTTTACGGACAGCTCAAATTTGAGTCGGGCGGTCATCGTGTACAACGTGTACCAAAAACCGAATCGCAAGGGCGTATTCACACTTCTGCTTGTACGGTTGCAGTAATGCCTGAATTACCGGAAAGTGAAATGCCGGAAATCAACCCAGCAGATTTGCGTATTGATACTTACCGCTCATCGGGCGCTGGCGGTCAGCACGTTAATACCACCGACTCTGCGGTGCGTATCACCCACATTCCGACAGGCATTGTGGTGGAGTGCCAAGACGAACGTTCACAACACAAAAATAAAGCCAAAGCCCTTGCTGTACTTGCATCACGCATTGTTCAAGTTGAGAAAGAAAAACAAGCTCAAGAGCAAGCGGATACTCGCCGTAACCTACTTGGCTCAGGCGACCGTTCGGACAAAATCCGTACTTATAACTACCCACAAGGTCGTGTAACGGATCACCGTATCAACTTAACTGTTTACCGTTTAGACGAAGTGATGAATGGTAAAATTGATGAGTTAATTCAGCCGATTATTACCGAATATCAAGCGGATCAGTTGGCAGCGTTGTCTGATCAAAACTAAGATTATAGCGGTTATTTTTGGCAAAATTTTTGTGAAAATAACCGCTTATTTATCATAAAACAAAGAGAATCTTATGAAAAAACTGCTTCTTGTAGCATTTGCAACATTTTTAGCTTCTTGTTCAACATTTCAATTTCCTTCAACATCTAAAACTGAAACAGAATCGACCTCGCAAATAAGTCGTAAACAATTTATTGGAAATTGGCAATGTGAAATGGATGGTGGAAAAATCGGCACATCAAATAAAGTGAAACTGAGTGAGGATGGGCATGCCGGTTATTTAGGGTTAATTACCATGCCAAAAGAAGATCCCCTTTTCCAATATAAAGTAAAACGTCAAGGAACTTGGTCTTTTGCGGATAATACGCTTTTCTATATTTTTACGCAAAGTAGTGTAGAACGCGCTCATACATCTGAAATGTTGCGTAAAATTAAGACGAGCAAAGAGCTAAATGCAACGGAAAATGAGTATTTTGCAGCAGTAAAATCACAAATGACGAAAGCAGATCAAAAGCCAATTTCGTTAGCTGTAAGCGATTTTACGGCGCAATCTTTTGCGATTAAGCAAACGGTGGCAGAAACGGCTCGTACAGGTCGTTGTGTAAGAGTGGCTTCACATTAATGAATTATGCCCAATGGCTTCGTTATGCGGAGCAAAGACTACTTGAGAATATTGAGCAAGATCCTTTTCTTAATGTAAAAGTTGATGCCAACATTCTATTACAAGCGGTCACAAAGCGTTCGAAATCTGCAATTTTTGCATTTAGTGAAACGGTACTCAGCGAAGCAGAATTAACCGAACTAAACGCATTATTGGCTCGCCGTGCAAAAGGCGAACCGATAGCATACATTTTGGGCGAAAAAGAATTTTGGTCGTTACCTTTGGCGGTTTCAACAGCAACGCTTATCCCCCGTCCTGATACAGAATGTTTAGTGGAAGTCGCACTCGAATGGGCATACAAGCGGTTAAATTCTCAAGAAACATTGCACATTTTGGATTTGGGGACAGGAACAGGGGCTATTGCTTTAGCCTTAGCCAGTGAATTGGGCGAAAAAGCCCAAATTATTGGCGTGGATAAACAAGCCGAAGCCGTGCAGTTGGCGGAACAAAATCGCCAAAAATTAGGCTTTGAGCAGGTTTGTTTTTTACAGAGTGATTGGTTTAGTGTCCTTGAAAATCACTGTTTTGACCTTATTGTAAGTAATCCTCCCTATATTGATAAAGATGATGAAAATCTCACAAAAGGCGATGTGCGTTTTGAACCCTTAACCGCCTTAGTTGCCGAACAGCATGGTTTGAGTGATCTGCAAAAAATTATTGAAAATGCACCGCTTTATCTGGCTAAACAGGGGGCATTAATGCTTGAGCATGGCTGGCAACAAGCGGCTGATGTGCAGCAGATTTTCAAACAAAATCAATGGGATAAAATTGAAACTTTTAAAGACTACGGCAATCAAGACAGGATTACCAAAGCAGAGAGATTAAGCTAATGGATAACATGGACAATATAATTAAAGAACTTTTAGATGTGATAGATAAACCAGATAGCCTGATGGAAGATCGTGAGTTACAAAAATATCTCTTTAATGAAATGTCGAGATTAAGCTGTATTGTTGATGATCAAATTCCACCGCGAAGTGTGAGTGCTAAAATGGCGGCATTAGTCCGAAAAGCAAAACAAGCGGTAACGGCAGAAGATGAGATGATTCGCCTTACCCAATTGCTAAATTGGTTTTATCAAGAGATGCATTTTTCATGCCATTATGCAGAGTACTTTAATACGGAAAATTTATTGCTCCATAAAGTGATGGAAAGCAGACGAGGTATGCCGATTTCGTTAGCTGCATTATTTTTATATTTATCAGCATCGTTAGCATTGTCTGTTTATCCGGTTAATTTCCCGACTCAGCTGATGCTACGAGCTGAAATTCAGACCGCAACAGGGCGTAGAGAAACCCATTTTATCAACCCTTGGAATGGCGATTTTTTAACATTAGCTCAGTTGGAAAAATGGCTTGTGGGTGAAGCCGGTATTGGGGCGGAGATTACGCCTGATCTTATTCGCCGAGCGGAATCGATGGAATTACTTGAAAGAGTTGAAACGCTCTTTAAGATGTCGCTGACCAAAGAGAAAAAATATGAAGAAGCTTTACGAATGATCGAGTTTCGTCTCATTTTCTCACCGGAAGATCCCTATGAAATTCGAGATCGAGGCATGATTCTGGCGAGTATGGATTGCTACCAAGCGGCTTATGAGGATTTAAGTTATTTTATTGACCAATGCCCGGATGACCCTTCAGCCGTAATGCTTAAAGTCGAAATGCAAGGCTTGGAACAAAAAAGTAAAGAAATGCGCGTGCATTGATTCAGTTTATTATGTGTACGAATTATCGTGCAAACACTTAGAGAAGGAAAAATTTATGACAAATAAAGTTGTAACACTTGGTCATATTGAAATTGCAAACAATAAACCGTTTGTGTTATTTGGTGGCATGAATGTGCTTGAAAGCCGTGATATGGCAATGCAAGTCTGTGAAAAATATGTTGAAGTTACGCAAAAATTGGGCGTGCCTTATGTTTTTAAAGCATCATTCGATAAAGCGAACCGCTCATCTATCCACTCTTATCGTGGGCCGGGTATGGAAGAAGGTTTAAAAATTTTCCAAGAACTGAAAGAGACTTTCGGTGTAAAAATTATTACCGATGTGCATGAAATTCATCAGTGCCAACCTGTTGCCGATGTGGTTGATATTATCCAGCTACCGGCATTCCTTGCTCGTCAAACGGATTTAGTTGAAGCGATGGCTCGTACAGGTGCGGTCATCAACGTGAAAAAACCACAATTTTTAAGCCCGGGGCAAATGGGAAATATCGTTGAAAAAATCGAAGAGTGCGGTAACGATAAAGTGATTTTATGCGATCGTGGCACAAACTTTGGTTACGATAACTTAGTTGTAGATATGCTTGGTTTTAACGTCATGAAAAAAGTGTCAAAAGGTTGCCCTGTGATCTTTGATGTTACCCACTCATTACAATGCCGTGACCCATTTGGTGCAGCATCAGGTGGTCGCCGTGATCAAGTCACCGAACTTGCTCGTGCAGGTATGGCAATTGGCTTAGCCGGTTTATTCCTAGAAGCGCACCCGGATCCAAACAATGCGAAATGCGATGGTCCGTCAGCATTGCCACTTTCTAAGTTAGAAGCCTTTGTTTCACAAATGAAAGCAATTGATGATTTAGTAAAATCGTTCGAAGAAATTGATACCTCAAAATAATCAATTAAAAGGTATTATGATTAAGATTGTAGAAGGGAATTTCTCTTCTACAATTTTTTTATCAATTCGCAAATTTCACGTTGCTTTTTCCATAGAAATCTTGTATTTATTCAAGGTATTCAACACAACATCATTTTATTTTTTAGGAGTAACACAATGCAGAATGTTGGTTTTATCGGTTGGCGTGGTATGGTTGGTTCCGTACTGATGGATCGTATGGTTCAAGAAAACGACTTTTCAAACATTAACCCAGTCTTTTTTACCACTTCACAAGCGGGTCAAAAAGCCCCCGTTTTTGCAGGTAAAGATGCCGGTACTTTAAAAGATGCTTTTGATATTGAAGCATTAAAACAACTGGACATTATCGTAACCTGTCAAGGTGGCGATTATACTAATGAAGTGTATCCAAAGTTAAAAGCAACAGGTTGGAACGGTTATTGGATTGATGCAGCATCTGCATTACGTATGGAAAAAGATGCAATTATCGTTTTAGACCCAGTAAACCAACACGTGATCGATGAAGGTTTAAAAAACGGCATTAAAACGTTCGTTGGCGGTAACTGTACCGTAAGTTTAATGTTAATGGCAATCGGTGGTCTTTTCGAGAAAGATTTAGTGGAATGGATTTCTGTTGCGACTTACCAAGCAGCTTCAGGTGCGGGCGCAAAAAATATGCGTGAACTACTTTCACAAATGGGCGAATTAGAAGATGCCGTGAAAGCAGAACTTGCTGATCCGGCTTCTTCAATCTTAGAAATTGAACGCAAAGTAACAGCGAAAATGCGTGCAGAAGACTTCCCAACAGCAAACTTTGGCGCACCACTTGGCGGCAGCTTAATTCCTTGGATTGATAAATTATTACCGGAAACAGGACAAACCAAAGAAGAGTGGAAAGGTTATGCTGAGACCAACAAAATTTTAGGTTTAAGCGAAAACCCAATTCCTGTGGATGGTTTATGTGTGCGTATCGGTGCATTACGTTGCCACAGCCAAGCGTTCACGATTAAACTCAAAAAAGATATTCCATTAGCGGAAATTGAACAAATCATTGCAAGCCACAATGAATGGGTAAAAGTGATTCCAAACGACAAAGAAACCACATTACGTGAATTAACCCCAGCGAAAGTCACTGGCACCTTAAGCGTACCGGTTGGTCGTTTACGTAAATTAGCAATGGGACCAGAGTATTTGGCAGCCTTTACCGTAGGCGACCAATTATTATGGGGCGCAGCAGAGCCTGTACGCCGTATTTTGGTTCAATTAACGAAGTAATCATTTAATGTAAAAAGCCACTGAGTTTTTATACTTGGTGGCTTTTTTCCTATAATACCAAATTAATTAAACCGGCAAAATCAAACTCAATGGTTTTTGTTTAACGATTTGCCATACACATTTTACAATGTTTCTCCAGCTGTCTATTTCCGCTCCAAGAGAACGCAATGCTAAAGAGAGGGTAAGTGAGAAACTTACCACTAAATTGACGACTCCAATAAGTAAAACGAAGCTAAGACTTTGTAAAAATAAGCTAAGAGGCAACTCTCCGCTTATTACTGCATAACCGACATTAGCTGACGAAAAGGCAATATGGCGGATATCTAGCGGTAAATTTAGTAGATAGCCAACGACACTTGTCAAACCTAATAGCATACCAAAACCGAGATTTCCCATAATTGAACCAAAATTTTGGTGCATATATTCTGCCAGACGCAAGCGGTAATTTTCAGGTAATATTTTGCGTAATAATGGATGATTTTGTAATCGCATACGAGTATTCAAATAATTTGCTCGGTTGTCAAAATAGCCTGAAATAAGCCCTGAACAGAATAACCATACTCCAGCAATTGCGGCAAACCAAAGGGTTCCACCCAATGGATCAATACTATGAAGTTGGTAGTTAATTTGTTCGGTCGTCAATAAAGGGGCTTGGGAGTAGGCTTGATAACCTAGAGCGATTAATGAAGCTACTGTCATTGCCACAAACACATTTCCGATTACTGCAATACTTTGAGAACGAAATACATCAACTAAGAGTTGAGCTAGTTTCATATTAACCGCTCGACCTTGAGGATTTTTCCCAACAAAGTCAGCAAAACGGGCAGCCGTCATCGCAGGTTGTTTGGTGGCAACGGTAAAATGCAACATAAAAATGAGGGTAAAACCAATGCCGTAATTTAAACCCTCAGCAATACCTTTCCAGACTTTATCTTCAATAATTTCACCTAGATAAATTTTAAAAAGCGCCATAAAAGCAATCAGTACACCAGCCCCAGCAGCAGAAGAAAACATCGCCCAGTATTCGCTTTTAGAGCGTGTAATATAGTGCTCACCATGATCGCTTGTATTTTGTGTAATGCTTTTTGCTAGCATACTAACACTTTGTTTCCAAAGCTTGGATACGCTATGTTGATCCGCTGAAGCGATAGCCAGATTCCCTGTGAGTAAGAGGATTCTTCGAGGTAGGAATCGATTAGAAGCAAAAACGTCCATTAACATAGCGAGGCGATCTAGTGTTTGTTCTAATCGCTCCAATAAATAAGCAACATTGAGAGAAGAACCCATTGCAGCGCCTTTCTTTTTTAAGCGCTCAATCAATTCTTTACTCTGTGTAAACATGACTTGTAGATGCGCTTCATCAAAAGGTTGATTTTTTCGTCGTGCCTCTATCCATAAGCTAACTTCACGTTGTAAGGCAACAAAAGGGCTATCAGCATCAATCAAACTTGGGTCGAGCCGCATGAGTTCAGGCTCCATTTCCTCTGCGGCAATCCAAATAGCCAGCATTTTGATCGCAAACAAACCTTCGGCACGCAAATGATGCTTAACCCATTCACGTTCTTGAACCGTTGCATAGCGGCTTAATAATTTAAGTAAATTACCCCAATAATGAAGCGGAATATTATTCAACCAGTTTGAGTCATTTTTGTCGTTAAAGAGAAGAAAGAAAATATCGCGCAAATCTTTCACATCTCGCACAGCAGGATTAAGTTTTTCGTACAAACGTGTACGAAATTCTCGCCCAAACCCATCTCGACTTAAAATACCATTGCTGATCAAGAGGGGATATAAACGTGTATTACATAACCAGCGACATAACTGTGATGAAAGTTGCTGAGTAAGCGCTTTATTCTGCTTTAAGGTTTTAATTAAAAAATAGAGTTGTTCTGTACGTTGATTATTGTGTCTTACCCAATAACAAAAGCCATTGAGAAGAGCAAAGATATCATTTTGTGTGAGTTTTTCTTCGATAAATATGAGGATTTCGTGTTGTGATAATGTTCTTTCTTTCGTCAAAATATCTTGTCCTTATTTGTCATCATTATAAAAAGCAAAAACGATAGAAATACGTTAAATATCTCTACCGTTTGATACTATTCTATCATTTTTTGCGTATTTTGTGAAATTGTCTAGAAAAACATCATCTTCTAACACGCTATTGGTTGTGAATTTAGTATAAAATAAGCGAGGTTTTAGTAAGATAATATTGAATATGAACTATAAAAATCCTTATTCTGTACTCGTTGTTATTTATGCAAAAAATACAGGGCGTGTGTTGATGCTTCAACGAAATGATGATCCATATTTTTGGCAATCAGTAACAGGGTCAATTGAAGTTGGGGAAGAACCTTATCACACGGCATTACGAGAAGTGTTAGAAGAGACGGGAATTGATATTATTGAGCAAAATTTATCCCTTTATGATTGCAATTATCGTGTGAAGTTTGAGATTTTTCCACAATTTCGCTATAAATATGCCCCTGAAATTACGTATAATACGGAACATTGGTTTTTATTAGGGGTGCCTGATGAGATCGAGCCCGTATTGACGGAGCATTTAGCATATCAATGGCTTTCGGTAAGTGAGGCGGTAGCATTAACGAAGTCGCCAAATAATGCCGAGGCAATTGCAAAATATTTGGCGGAATAGACCGCTTGCGTATTTGTAGGGTGGGCATCCTTGCCCACCATTTTTCGTGCCTATCGTTTTATTGGTGGGCAAGGATGCCCACCCTACATGTTTATAAATTTAAAGAAGGAAACAAGAGAATGGCAGGTCATAGTAAGTGGGCTAACATTAAACACCGCAAAGCAGCACAAGATGCGCAACGTGGTAAAATTTTTACAAAATTAATTCGTGAATTAGTGACGGCGGCAAAATTAGGTGGCGGAGATGTTGGTTCTAACCCTCGTTTACGTGCAGCCGTAGATAAAGCGTTATCAAATAATATGACACGTGATACGATCAACCGTGCGATCGATCGCGGTGTGGGTGGTGGTGATGACACCAATATGGAAACCAAAATTTATGAAGGTTACGGTCCGGGTGGTACAGCTGTAATGGTTGAGTGTTTAAGTGATAACGCGAACCGTACGATCTCACAAGTTCGCCCAAGCTTTACTAAATGCGGTGGTAACTTAGGTACTGAAGGTTCGGTGGGTTATTTATTTAGTAAAAAAGGTTTAATTTTAATCTCAAGTGCTGATGAAGATGCTTTAACTGAAGCAGCAATTGAAGCAGGTGCTGATGACATTCAACCACAAGAAGATGGTTCATTTGAAATCTATACCGCTTGGGAAGATTTAGGCTCTGTACGTGATGGCATTGAAGCGGCTGGTTTTAAAGTTGAAAATGCAGAAGTAACAATGATCCCATCAACCACTGTTCAACTTGATGCAGAAACTGCACCAAAATTATTAGATTTAATTAACCGCCTTGAAGATTGTGATGATGTGCAAAACGTGTATCACAACGGCGAAATCAGTGATGAAGTAGCAGCGTTACTCTAAGAATTAAATGATGAAAAATCCCTCAGCTCAAAAAGCATTGAGGGATTTTTTTGAACTTTTCATGATTTAAAACTTCTAAGAATGTGAATTTCTTCACTTTAACAGAAAGGAAACACAATGAAATTAATTAAATTACTTCCAACATTAGGTGCAATTGCTGTATTAGCGGCATGTTCAACGGCTTCAGATATCGCTTCTTCAACAGTAAGCGCAGTAGGAAGTGCAGGAAGTGCTGTTGTTGATGGCGCAAAAGCGGCAGGTGGTGCGGTAGTTGATGGTGCTAAAGCTGCAGGCAATGTTGTTGCTGATGGCGCAACAGCTACAAAAGATCTATTAACTGGCTCTAAAACCGTTTCTTATACTTGTGATGCAAGTGGCAAAACAAACCAACCGGTTGTTGCTGTTTATACCTTCAGTAATGGTGAACCTTCAACTGCAACCGTCACAATTAATAAGAAAGTTGTCGGCAAAGATTTAAAAGTCGATACTGCTTATAAAGATGGTGTGAAGTTTATCTCAGGTACAAAAGTATGGAGCTTAGATACTGGTTTCAATTCAAAAACAGCTGAAACAACTGTACCGGTTATGTTTACTTCAAACAACCAAATCTTAGCGAAAAACTGTGCAGTTGCAAAATAGTTTGATTCTTTAATAGGATTTAATATAAAGTGGATTTGTAAAACAAATCCACTTTTTTATTTTTTGGAACAGCGCATGGCGATTATTTTAGGTATTGACCCAGGTTCCCGTATTACCGGTTATGGGGTCATTCGGCAAACAGGAAAGCATTTAGAATATTTGGGCAGTGGTGCAATTCGGACATCTGTTGATGATTTGCCGACTCGCTTAAAGCGAATTTATGCAGGCGTTACGGAAATTATTACGCAATTTCAACCCGATATGTTTGCGATCGAGCAAGTTTTTATGGCAAAAAATGCTGATTCAGCCCTTAAATTAGGGCAAGCTCGTGGCACAGCGATTGTCGCAGCGGTAAATCACGACTTACCCGTATTTGAATATGCCGCACGTTTAGTTAAGCAAACGGTTGTGGGAATTGGTTCGGCAGATAAAGTTCAAGTGCAAGATATGGTAACTCGTATTCTACAACTTTCAGCAAAGCCACAGGCGGATGCCGCTGATGCACTGGCAATTGCGATTACACATGCACACTCAATTCAACATTCTTTAACTGTTGCAAAACAAAGTAAGCAAGCCGTATCGAGTGAAAAAGAACAGCTCTTAGCCTTGATGAAAACTCGTTACAGTCGAGGACGTTTTAGATTAAAGGGGTAGGTATGCAAACAAAACAATTTTTTGTCTTTGGTCGAGTACAAGGTGTTGGCTTTCGCTTCTTTACTTTGCAAGAAGCTAAGCAAATCGGTGTAACAGGTTATGTGAAAAATCGAGAAGATGGCAGCGTTGCTGTGGTTGCCCAAGGGAGTGAAGCGCAGATACAGCAACTTCGGCTTTGGCTATCAAAAGGACCTCGCACATCTCAGGTAGAACGTGTAATTGAACAGAATTACCAGACAAATGAACGCTTCGAACAATTCGTTATCTTGCGTTAGCCTTTACAAGGCATAGTAGACAAAATAGTAAAAAGCGGATCAAATTGACCCGCTTACGTTCTATTTTGCTAGTTTTCTTGAACAAAACTCAGTGCTTGCTCAACAACTTCAACGCCGGCACCTGCTTTACAAGCATTTTCACTTAAATGACGGCGCCACTGTCTTGCCCCTTTACAGTTTTGGAATGCACCTAACATATGGCGTACAATATGATTGAGGTAAACGCCCTTCGCTAATTCTTTTTCAATGTAAGGTAGCATTTTCTCTACGGCTTCTCGAGCTGTTACAAGCGGTTTATTTTCATTGAAAATTTGCGAATCAATTTCCCCTAACAAAGATGGATTTTGATAAGCTTCACGTCCTATCATTACGCCATCAACGAATTGTAAGTGGTGTTTGATCTCCTCAATCGTTTTAATTCCCCCATTAATGGAGATGTTTAAATGTGGAAAATCACGTTTTAATTGGTAAACTCGTTCGTAATCAAGTGGTGGAATTTCACGATTTTCTTTTGGACTTAGCCCTGAAAGCCATGCTTTTCGAGCGTGTACGATAAAATCATTTGAATAGGGTTGGATTTTCTCAATAAAGTCACATAAAAATGCATAGCTATCCAGCTCATCAATACCGATACGATGTTTTACGGTGACAGGAATTTCAACGGCATCTTGCATCGCTTTAATGCAATCAGCAACAAGGCCGGCTTTTCCCATTAAACAAGCACCAAACATTCCGTTTTGTACGCGATCAGAAGGGCAACCCACATTTAAATTGACTTCAGCATAACCTCTTTCCTGTACTAGTTTAGCACAGTGCGCTAATTGAGCAGGATCGCTCCCGCCTAATTGGAGTGCGACAGGATTCTCAGCAGGATCATATTCTAACAAATCATATTTTGCATGAATGATAGCCGGTGCAGTAATCATTTCCGTATATAGCAAAGCATGTTGGCTAAATTGGCGATGAAAGTAGCGGCAATGGCGAGTCGTCCAATCTAACATAGGGGCAACAGAAAACCGCCCTGAATAAAATTGATTTTGCATATTTTGAGTTAATTTAAAAAGAAACAAGCGGTTTAATTTTTGTTGAGATTCGCAAAAAAGCAATCAAAATTAACCGCTTGTAAGATAACGCTAGAATGGCGTGAATCATACTACAAAACAGCAAAATTGTCCTGATTTTCCCTAAAAATACATTATTAGTATAGATAGGTGAAATCTATGAAGTTACTATATATAGTGTTTTACATGCCGTAAATGCACTAGATATTGATTTTAATAAGTTGAAAAATATTTTCCTTTATAAATCAAAGGGCTAATAAAAAACATCTTTGTCAAGACTTGTTCTTCTAAAAAATTTTACCTAAAATCTCCACCTCTTTTAAGGAAAAATCATAGAGCAGCAGTATGAAAAGAAGAAATCTCTTTGAAAAACGCTTGAATATCAAGCCATACGAATACCCAGAACTCCTTGAGTTTAAAGATGCCATTCGCCATTCTTATTGGTTACACACTGAGTTTAATTTTACAGGGGACATTCAAGATTATCGTACCACGATTACGGATCATGAACGCCATGTATTGACTCGTGCAATGTTGGCAATTTCTCAAGTTGAAGTAAATGTAAAACGTTTCTGGGGTGAGCTTTATCGTTATTTCCCGAAACCAGAAATGGATGATGTTGGTGGAACTTTCGCAGAATCCGAAGTTCGTCATAAAGATGCCTATTCTTTCTTACTTGAAAAACTTGGTCTAAATGAAATGTTTAGCCAAATTCAAGATATTGAGCCTTTGATGAATCGTATCCGTTATATGGAATCGTTCATGAAAGATAAGGATGCGGGTAAAGGAGAATTTGTATTATCGCTTGTGTTATTCTCTTTATTTGTTGAACATATTTCATTGTTTGGTCAGTTCTTGATCATGATGTCTTTTAATAAGTATAAGAATTTATTTAAAGGCATTTCAAATGCAGTAGAGGCAACTTCTAAAGAAGAAGAGATCCATGGTAAATTTGGTATTGCGTTATACGAAATTTTACGTGATGAACATAGTGAATTATTTACACCAGCATTCTTTGAAGAATTACAAACGCTTGCGAATCAGGCTTTCGAAGCTGAAAAAGGGATCTTAGATTGGATCTTCGAAGAGGGCGATTTGAGTTTTATCAGCAAAGAAACGGTATTAAATTACATTAAGAGTCGTTATAACAATTCACTTGTTACATTGGGGTTAGAACCACCACATAACATTAACCCTGAGTTATTAAAAGAAACGGCATGGTTTGATATTGAAATTCTTTCAACAAAAGAAACAGATTTCTTTAACAAACGTAGTACCGATTATAGTAAAAAAATGAAACAGATTACCGCCGATGATTTATTCTAATATTCGCCCAGATTTTGCATGGCTAAATGAAGATAGCCGTTTATTTTTACAACGTGGTTATTTGCTAGAAGGCACAACCGCATTAGATCGCATTCGTTATATTGCAGAACATGCTGAACATAAGCTTGGTATTGAAGGCTTTGCAGAGAAATTCTACCACTATATGGCTCGCGGTTATTTCTCACTTTCTTCGCCAATTTGGTCTAATTTTGGCTTAGATCGTGGTTTACCGATTTCTTGCTTTGGTAGCTATATCGGCGACTCTATCCATGAGATCATGGAAACAACCGCTGAAGTGGGAATGATGAGTAAAATTGGTGGGGGGACATCAGGTTACTTTGGCGATATTCGTCCGCGTGGTTCAGCCATTAAAAATAATGGTAAATCAGACGGTTCGTTTAACTTTAGTAAATTATTCGACACAGTGATCGATGTAATTTCACAAGGGACATCACGTAAAGGTCAGTTTGCCGGCTATATTGATATTGAACATGGTGATATTGATGAGTGGCTAGATATTCATACGGAAGGTAATCCGATTCAGTTGATGTACTATGGCGTTTGTGTGGGGCGTGAATGGTTAGAGTCCATGAAAGCCGGCGATCCATATAAACGTCAATTGTGGGCAAAATTATTACAACGCAAAACGGAAACCGGTATTCCGTATCTATTCTTTAAAGATAATGCGAATGCAGGTCGCCCGGATGTTTATAAAGATAAAAACATGACTGTACATGCGTCAAATTTATGTACTGAAATCATGTTGCCATCAAGTTCAGATGAAAGTTTTGTTTGCTGCTTATCTTCTATGAACCTACTTTATTTTGATGAGTGGAAAGATACAGATGCACCAGAAGTATTAACTTACTTCCTTGATGTTGTAATGAGTGAATTCATTGAAAAGAGCAAAGAAATTCCGTTCTTACACCGTGCAACAAAATTTGCAATTCGTCACCGTGCACTAGGTTTAGGCGTATTGGGATGGCATAGTTATTTACAGGCAAATAATATTCCTTTTGACAGTTTTGAAGCAATGCAAAAAAATAACCTAATCTTCAAAACGTTACAGGAAAAGACCTTAAAAGCATCGCAAGAGTTAGCACAACGTTTTGGCGAGCCAGAACTATTAAAAGGTTACGGACGCCGCAATACTACTTTGATGAGTATTGCACCGACTAAATCAAGCAGCTTTATTTTAGGTAGTGTTTCGCCATCTGTTGAGCCGTTTAAATCAAATTACTATGTAAAAGATTTAGCGAAGATCAAAACTGTTTATAAAAACCCATTCTTAGAGAAATTACTCAAAGAAAAAGGGTTAGATAAAGAAGAGATTTGGGAATCGATTTTACATAATGATGGTTCTGTTCAACATTTAGAGCAGCTGTCAGAGCATGAAAAGGATGTATTTAAGACATTTGCTGAAATCAGCCAATTAAGTGTGATTCAACAAGCAGCACAGCGTCAAAAATATATCGACCAAGGTCAAAGTATTAACTTAATGATTCATCCTGCAACACCGGCACGTGATTTGAATCAGTTATATTTAACCGCTGAAGAGCTAGGTCTAAAATCAATTTACTATCAAAACTCAATGAGTGCTGCGCAAGTGTTTAACCGTAATTTGCTCAGCTGTTCAAGTTGCGAAGGTTAATATTAAATATGATAAAAATACCACCGAGAGGTGGTGTTTTTATATTTGAAATCTGTATTTTGCAACGCTATGCAATAAGCCTTTAAGTAAAATACCCTCGTTTGAGATACAAGCGAGGGCATATTATTTTTAGTGTTGATGGTGTCGTTTTTCTAACTGAATCCAGTTGTAGTAACCATAAATAGAGTTACATAAATACATCATATACATCACTAATAATGGTGTACTTGTTTCACCATTTTGGAAATACATCACCGCCCAAAGCGAGATCGTCATAATATTCACAATAATCCATAATGCCCATTGCTCACGATAACGCATAATCATCAAGACTTGAGCAACAATCGAAATTACAACCGTAGCACCATCTAATACGGCTAATGCACTGCCTAGATATTTTAATAATTCAATATAAGAGAACGTTCCTATTACGGTCACAATAGCTAAAATAACCCACTGTTTGGCATTGAGTGCTTTGGCAATCACTTCGCTTGCACCGGCAGTATTTACGGTATTTTTATTGGTCATATTTTTACGCCAAAAGTAAAATCCAATAAACTGAACCGGTACGTAAACTAATAAATTAAGCATCATTTCGCCGTATAGCTTAAATGTATAAGAAATGTAAGCGTAGAGTGAAACGGAGATCAGACCAAAGAAATAGTTACTGATTTTACCTTTACCGACAAAAACGACACATAAAATGCCTGTGATTGCAGCAATGGTTGCAATCCAAGAGTCAGGCTGAATAATAAAAATACCGATTTGAATCGCAAGAAAAAGCAATAGCCAACTGGCTTCAAATTTAGTCCAACCACTAAAGAGTTCCTGCTTAAGTTTGGTAAGAAGAGATGTTGAATTCATATAACCTCCTAAAATATTCAACTGCGTTTTATTTTACCTCTTTAATATCAGAAATGTAAAATATAAATAACATTTTAGTGTTTCATTTTGATCTTTTTTGTATTTTATGGAGGGTATAAAATACAAAAGCGGTCTATTTTGTTGCAAAATTTGCAAAAAATAGACCGCTTATTTTCTTAAATGTTTAAATTACATTTGTTTATCTTGATGATCTTTTGCTGCTTTGACAAAGCCTTCAAAGAGTGGATGACCATCACGAGGCGTAGAGGTAAATTCCGGGTGGAATTGCGCTGCTACAAACCAAGGGTGGTTTGGTACTTCAATAATTTCCACTAATTTACGATCTGCTGATAAACCACTGACTTTTAAACCTGCCGCTTCGATTTGTGGTAAAAGCACATTATTCACTTCATAGCGGTGGCGATGGCGTTCTTCAATCGTTGCTGAGCCATAGACTTCACGTGCTTTTGTACCTTCGATTAAGTGGCACTGTTGTGCACCTAAACGCATTGTACCGCCTAAATCAGAGTCATCAGAGCGGACTTCAACATTACCTTCCGCATCTTGCCATTCCGTAATTAAACCAACAACCGGATAAGCACACTCTTTATCAAATTCTGTTGAGTTTGCGCCTGTCATACCGGCAACATTACGGGCATATTCGATTAACGCAATTTGCATACCTAAACAGATACCGAGGTAAGGAATGTTATTTTCACGAGCATATTGTGCTGTACGGATTTTACCTTCTACACCACGATAACCAAAACCGCCCGGCACGAGGATCGCATCAACGCCTTGTAATACTTCAACGCCTTTGGTTTCCACATCTTGTGAGTCGATATATTTAATGTTTACCGCTAAACGATTTTTTAAACCTGCGTGCTTCAGTGCTTCATTGACCGATTTATAAGCATCTGGTAATTCAACATATTTACCCACCATACCAATAGTCACTTCGCCTGTTGGGTTAGCTTGTTGATAAAGTACTTGCTCCCATTCAGATAAATCTGCTTCAGGGCAATTTAAGCGGAAGCGCTCACAAACAAAGCTATCTAATCCTTGAGATTTTAATAACTCTGGAATGCGGTAGATAGAATCCACATCTTTTAGTGAAATCACCGCACGCTCCGGTACGTTACAGAACAGTGCAATTTTCTTACGTTCGTTAGCCGGAATCGCACGATCTGAACGACAAATTAACACGTCTGGTTGAATACCAATAGAAAGTAACTCTTTTACCGAATGTTGAGTTGGTTTTGTTTTTACTTCGCCTGCAGTTGGAATATATGGCACTAACGTTAAGTGCATAAATAAGGTTTTTTCACGACCAACATCTACGGCTAACTGGCGTAACGCTTCTAAGAATGGAAGAGACTCAATATCGCCAACAGTTCCGCCCACTTCAACGATAACCACATCACGCCCTTTACCACCTTCGATCACACGTTCTTTGATTTCGTTTGTGATATGTGGAATAACTTGAATGGTTGCCCCTAAATAGTCGCCACGGCGTTCTTTACGTAATACTTCAGAGTAAATTTTACCGCTGGTAAAGTTATTCGCTTTGCTCATTTTTGAGCGAATAAAACGCTCGTAGTGTCCTAAGTCTAGGTCAGTTTCTGCACCGTCTTGAGTCACGAATACTTCGCCGTGTTGCGTTGGGCTCATTGTACCCGGATCAACGTTGATGTAAGGATCAAGCTTCATAATGGTGACATTTAAACCACGAGCTTCAAGAATAGAGGCTAAAGACGCAGCGGCAATCCCTTTGCCTAAAGATGAAACAACACCGCCCGTCACAAAAATATAATTCGTTGCCATTTTATTTGCCTTTGTGATGATAATTGATTGGAAAATAGATTAAGAAAGTTTACTTTTAAAAGCGAAGTAAACCATCAGGACGGGATAACAGTTTACAGGAAAACGGGCTTTTTTGCTAATAGAAAAACGAGAAAGCGGTCATTTTTGCAAAACTTTTTACAAAAATAACCGCTTGCGAGAAGGCTTAACTTGCAACCGTTAATTGCCCTGCATAGAGGATAAAATAACGTAAACAGAGTACCCCAATTAAGTCGAAAATGGAGACTAAAATAATGGTTTTTACACTGTGTTTCACTTTATCGCCGCCAAAAATGTTGGCAACTAATGGAATTAAAATCCCGATAAAGAATACCCCAATCCAGAATACCATTCCCCAGAAACCGGATAAGGCGTTGTGTAATGCAAGGGTTTTATCGCCGCCACCAAAATGTAAACCAACAAAGAAGCAAACTAATAAGCCTAATTCAGTAACCATAATCGGTACTTCAAATTTGTGAATAAAGTTCACTTCTTGGCTATGTCCGGACAATTTTCCTGCGATTAAAATCATCAAGAAAGTGGCCGCAATCCCTGATGATGTTCCTGATGCGAGGAATAGCGCAGGAAGAACAGGGTTGTTTAACATTGGGTAGCTAATCAATGCTGAAAGTAAGAAGCCGGTATAAGCCCCTAAGACGGCAGCTAATACAAATAGCACAAACTCAACCACTTTAAGCAATTTATTCTCTGCAAAATCGATCCAGCCTAAAAGGAATTTGAATGCAGGAAAATAACGATGAACAAGGTTTGCAATCCAGTCCTTAAACATAATGGCGATCCAGACGACCAGTACAGCCATATAGACTTGGAAAAGCATTACCCCCATTGACATCACAGAGCTGCCATTATAGTTGAACATTAATTTCCAGAACGTCCACGGTTTCGTTAAGTGAAAGATCAATAACGTTAAACCGATAATCGTTGGAATGGTGCCTAACACCGCAGCACTGCGAATGATCCAGTTTTCACTCGGTTTTTCAACCTTCACACTATTGCGGTAAGCAATGGCTAACTGCACAGAACCTGAAGCAATCCCTAATAAAAAGAGATAAATGGCAATGGTGCTGTCCCACACTAAATTAGGGGTTTGAAATGGAATATAGTTACTCATTATCTATGCTCCCCTTTACCAAATGGAATGTGGTATAAATTCGGCTCTGTACCTAAATTTACTTTTGTACGATAAACCGGATTTTGACGAACTTTTTGTACCACAGCACTACTTGGATCGTTCATATCGCCAAATGTTAATGCCTTCGTTGGACAGGCTTCCACACAAGCCGGCTGTTTGCCTTCAGCAAGATTGGTATCGCGACAGAAGTTACATTTATCAGCAGATTTTTTCTCTGGGTGGATAAAACGAACACGATACGGACATACTGCGATACAGTATTGGCAACCTACGCATAAATCTGAATGAACATCCACAATACCCGTTTCAGGATCGACAAAAGACGCTCCAGTCGGGCAAACGCTTACACAAGGTGCATTAGAACAGTGTTGGCAAGATTGGCGGAAAAATTCATATTTAACGTTAGGGAATTCGCCATAAGGTTCACTACGAATGATCTCTAAACGAGAAACACCTTCCGGGACTTTGTTTGTTGTGCGACAAGCGTCCATACAAGCAGTACAACCGATACAGGCATTTTCGTCATGCACCATCGCATAGCGAATTTTCTTTTCTTCTTTCCCAGTAGCAAGGCTGACTCCGGTAGCAAGCCCTGTACTTGCTACCACAGCGATTGCACCTGCCCCTGAGACGAAGTCTCTACGGGTGCAACTCATTATTTATTTTCCTTAGCTTCCTGAGCGTTAGCTTCTTCTTTTTTAGCTTGGATACGGGTATGACAATCTGTACAAAGTTTAATACGTTGTTTTTCAGGAATGTCTTTCATCGGATCTTTTTCTGGGTGAAGTTCGTGGCAGTTTGCACAAGCAATTTTGTTTGCGTGTGTATCGTGTGCCCAGAATTTTTCACGTAATTTATCTTCCGTATGGCAAGCGACACAAACTTGATTTTGTTCGTGAACAGAGCGTTCTAACTTATCATTGCTTGTTTTGCCGTGAGCATTAAAACGCATCACATCTTTCACGCCTTTACGGTGATCTTCAGAGATGTTTCCGTGGCAGCTTACACAGGTTACTTGTTTGCCGTTGTTTGGGCTTTTTGCACTTTCTTGAAAGTGTTTGCCGGCATGGCTAAATGGTTTACCTGTTGCATTTGCAGATTCGTGACATTGCGTACAATATTTATTCGGATCACGGCGAGCATCTTCGGCCATTTGGCTGTTTGATTGCTCTGTCCATAGCGGTTTAGGCTGTGCCGGCATTTCTGCATTTGCAGTTGAAATCGCAAAAAGACCGGCAAAAACGACCGCTTGTAGGGCGATTGCTCGCCCTGCTTTGGTAATGATATTTTTCATAATTCACCTCAAGCTTCAATTATTTTGCTTCTGCTTTTGGTGCGGCAACGGCTTTTGGCTCTTCTTTAGCAGGTAATAAACCTTTTTCACGTGCTTGAGCTTCCCATTGTGGAACAACGGTTTTTAAGAATTCATCTTTTGCGGCTTGTTCTTTAGGAATATCTAAGCCAATTGCTTGTTGTGCTTTTTCACGTGTTGAAATATCTGGAATTGCAACTGGTGTTGTAACACCGTGTTTCGCTAATACCACACCTAATTTCGCACGAGCATCGGCAGCACGGTCAATACCTGTTGCAATCACGTGTAATGTTACATCCGGTGCGTGAATATGGCTACCGTGACCCGCCGCTGAGTAGTCCCAACGCCATTGAGCGTGACGGATTGCTGTTAAGATGTCTTTCATCTCTTCTTCTGTTGCACCGTTATCCCACGCAGCTTTTGCTTCGAAGTGAGCTTTAACTAACTGATCTTCTAATTTGATCATGGCATCTTTCACTTGTTTTTTGTGCTCTGCTACACGTTTTTGCAAGGTTTCTTTGCTTTGCTCGTGGCAGGTTTTACAAGTTGCATCAAATTGATCGAATGGATTACCGATTTTGTGATCAGTATAAACTTTGCCATCTTTATCTTTTACTTTTGGCATATGGCAGTCGATACAAGTCACACCATTTTTACCGTGAACACCTTGCGCCCAAACTTCAAAATCAGGGTGCTGTGCTTTTAACATCGGTGCACGAGATAATTTATGTGTCCAGTCTGTAAATTGGATTTCATCATAGTATTTCTCAATGCTATCAACATCCACGCCTTTATCCCATGGGAAGGTTACATCTTTCTTATCTTTGAAGTAGTATTCCACGTGGCAGTTTGCACAGACAGCCGCACGTTTGCCGTGTTTGTCGAGGTCTTCAAATTTCCAACCTACTGTTTCTAAAGCACGTAATACGTGAGGACGCGCAATGCGTAATGCCGGTTTACCCTCTTGGAAATCTTTTGATTTGGTGTCGTGGCAGTCTGCACAACCAATTGAGTTTACGATTTCCGCACCATATTTCGCCCATTTTGGATCAAAGTAGCCACGTTCGCCTTTCTCTTCGATTAAACGTGCTACATCCGGACCTTTACAAGTCCAGCACGCCATAGGTTGAGGACCATCATTTTCATCTTTAGGCGCACCGGTACGTAAAATATCACGTACATCGGTTATGGAATAATAATGTCCACGAGGTTTGTTATATTCTTTAGAGAAAGCATAACCTGCCCATAAAACAACATAACGAGGGTCAAGTGCTAATGCACTACCACGGTCTGTCGATTCAGAGGTTGCTTTCCAAGAGTTGTATTGAAGTGGGTATTTTTCAGCGAATTTATGGTTTGCTGATTCCACCTCAACCCCTAATTTTTCATGTTTTAAAGCTTTATCTGTTAAGCTTTCAGCCGCTTTTTCTTCAGCCCATGCCGAAGATGATAAACAGCCCAACATGGCAATTGTTGCCATTGCTAAACTTTTAGTTAAACGTTTCACTTTAGGTCCCCCCACAAGGATTAATTAAATGAGAATTCTTCTTATTAAACAATAAGATATATACTGCTATACGCGTGCGAGCATATAAAATTCATCTCTTATTTGCTACGGTAAAATTCACTTTCTTTGAAATAAATCAACAAAAAATCGTGAAATACCTCGTTATGGTTATGAGGTGTTTTAAGCAAAATAACTCCTTGTAGGTAGAATTTTATGTGCCTAAATTGATACAAGAAAAAATGTTCTCTCTCAAGAGAGAGGTAAACGTTTGTCTTTGGTTGTACGTTATTCGTAAAAATTTCATAAAATTTACAAAATAGAATTTAAAAACAGGGGATTTTATGTTATGAATAATCCTTTCCATCAAGTATTAAAATAGCAAAGGAACACAACGTTTAATGAATGGCTCAACTTTAGTAATAGAAAGCTTAAAAGCGCAGGGCGTAACACATTTATTTGGTTACCCCGGTGGGGCGATTATGCCAACTTATGATGCAATTTATGATTCGGGGTTAGATCACCTTCTTTGTCGTAATGAGCAAGGCGCGGCAATGGCGGCAATTGGTTATGCAAGAGCGACAGGCAAAGTCGGCGTATGTATCGCGACATCAGGGCCTGGGGCAGCAAATTTAATTACCGGTTTAGGCGATGCCTTAGCGGATTCTATTCCTATCGTAGCCATTACAGGGCAGGTTGCCAGCCCATTAATTGGCACAGATGCTTTCCAAGAAGCCGATGTTTTAGGGCTTTCTTTAGCGTGTACCAAACATAGTTTTATTGTGCAAAGTATTGAAGAATTACCGGAAATCATCGCAAAAGCCTTTCAAATTGCGCAAAGTGGTAGACCCGGTCCGGTGTTAGTTGATATTCCTAAAGATATTCAAGTTGCACCAACTTCAGCACAAGCGGTTAAATATGAGAAAGATCTTGCAAATGCACAGGAGCCAGCAAAATTAGCCGCAGCCTTTGAACTACTCAAGCAAGCCACCAAACCGATCTTATATGTAGGCGGTGGTGTTGGTATGGCTGGCGGTGTACAAGCGGTCAGAAATTTCCTTGAAGTAACTCAAATGCCTTCGGTTTCAACCTTAAAAGGTTTAGGGACGATTTCGCCGGAAGATCCGTTATATATGGGTATGATCGGCATGCACGGCACTCGTGCGGCAAATTATGCGGTTCAAGAGTGCGATTTATTGATTGCTTGTGGTGCTCGATTTGATGATAGGGTTACCGGTAAATTAGACACCTTTGCACCTCATGCAAAAGTGATCCATATTGATATAGATGCCGCAGAAATCAATAAACTTCGTCAGGCAAATGTGGCGTTAAAAGGCGACCTAATTGAAGCGGTAAATGCCCTTGCCCAACCGTTAAATATTGACAGCTGGCGTGAACATATCCGCCAATTAAAAAGTAAACTTGATTTTACTTATGTGGAAAATCAGGGCGAAGGCGATATCGAACCGACCGCTTTATTACACACGCTTTCGCAACGTAAACCGAAAAATGCTGTTGTTACAACAGATGTCGGTCAGCATCAAATGTGGTCGGCACAGCATATGCAGCATTTTGCACCAGAGAATTTTATTACCTCTGCCGGTTATGGCACGATGGGATTTGGTCTACCAGCTGCCATTGGTGCGGTAAAAGCCCGCCCAACCGATCCGGTAATTTTAATCACGGGCGATGGCTCTTTTATGATGAATGTCCAAGAGCTTGGCTCAATTAAGCGTGGAAATCTGCCAGTGAAGATTTTACTGCTGGATAATCAGCGTTTAGGTATGGTAAGACAATGGCAATCACTTTTCTTTAAAGCGCGCCACAGTGAAACCATTTTGGACGATAATCCTGACTTTGTGATGTTGGCAAAAGCATTTGATATTCCGGCTGAACGCATTGAAAAGGCCGGCGAAGTGTCTGAAGCTTTAGACCGCTTGTTAAATGCTAAAGGTGCTTATTTACTTCACGTTTGTATTCCGGAAGAGAGTAACGTTTGGCCGTTAGTTCCACCAGGGGCTTGTAATACTGATATGCTTGATGAGGAGAAAAACTAATGCAACAGTATCATTTAACCTTAAAAGCACATCAACGCCCAGAAACCTTGGAGCGCATTTTACGAGTTGTGAGACATCGAGGCTTTGAACTTTGCACGTTAAATGCGGAAATTCAACAAAAAGAGCTGGTGTTATCACTTGTTGTACAAAGTAGCCGAGAGCTTTCTTTACTGGTTACACAGCTTGAAAAATTGATTGATATAGTCGAAGTGGATTATAATCAGTAGATGATATGGGGTATTACCTTATTTTGGGGTAATACCTTTTCACTTTATTTTTCCTATGTTATGAAAGCAAAATCAACACAAAAACAACAATCTCTCGGCGAAGTAAGAGTTATTGCCGGTTTATGGCGAGGGCGAAAACTTCCCGTCTTAAATGCCGAAGGGCTAAGACCGACCACAGATCGAGTAAAAGAAACCTTATTTAATTGGTTAATGAGCGATATTGCAGATAACCGCTGTTTAGATTGTTTTGCCGGAAGTGGCTCTTTAGGCATTGAAGCCCTTTCTCGCCAAGCACAAGCGGTGGTTTTTCTTGAAAAATTTACCAATGCGGCAGCACAGTTGAAAAAAAATCTTGAGAAATTAAAGACAGAAAAAGGCGTGGTCTTTAATGTAGATACACTTCAATTTTTAGCGAAACCAAACCAAGATAAGCCTTTTGATGTCGTTTTTATTGATCCGCCGTTTCATCATCAACTTGTTCCTAAAGTTTTAGCATTGCTCGCCCAAAATCATTGGCTCTCTGAACAAGCAATTCTCTATGTTGAAACGGAAAAAGATCATCCGCCTTTAGTATTGCCGGAAGGTTGGCAAATGATTAAAGAGAAATCGGCAGGTATGGTAACCAGCCGATTAATTCAATTAACCCCTTTAAAAAGTGAGTAAGACATGACGAAATTAACCCCTGATGAAGCAATTGATATTGCTTATGATATTTTCTTGGAAATGGCAGGAGAGAACCTTGACCCTGCGGATATTTTGCTTTTCAACTTGCAATTTGAAGAGCGTGGTGCGGTTGAAATGGTTGAAACCGCTGATAATTGGGATGAAGAAATCGGAACGTTAATTGATCCGGAGGCGTTTGCCGAAGTCTGGGTAGGATTAGTGAATGAGAAAGATGAAATGGATGACGTTTTTGCTAAATTCCTCATTTCTCATGATGCTGAAAACCGTGAATATCACGTTGTTTGGAAAGAATAAGAAAAATCTGACCGCTTGAAATTTAAATCCGACTTTTTTAGTCGGATTTTTATTGCCTTCAGATTGTAGAGTGATAAAATGCCAAATATCATTTATTTTTTGAAGGAAAAAACATGGAAAATCTTATCTGTTATAAACAAATGCCTGTTTGGACAAAAGACACCTTACCGCAAATGTTCCAAGAAAAACATAACACCAAAGTGGGGACTTGGGCAAAATTAACCTTATTAAAAGGCTCACTCAAATTTTATGAATTAACGGAAGAAGGTGAAATCATCAGTGAGAGTTTATTTGATACGGAACATCAACCGCCTTTTGTTGAGCCACAAGTTTGGCATCGGGTTGAAGCTGCTTCGGACGATTTAGAATGTCAATTAGCCTTTTATTGTACGGCAGAAGATTTCTATGCGAAGAAATATAATTTAACCACAACCCATTCTGAAGTTGTTAATGCCGTGAACTATGTAAAAGGGGGGAAAGCCTTAGATTTAGGTTGTGGCCGTGGGCGAAATTCCCTTTATCTCAATTTATTAGGATTTGATGTAACGGCGGTCGATCATAATCAAGAGAGTATTGATTTCTTAAATTATGTGAGAGAAAAAGAAGCCTTAACAAAGCTTGATACTGCAGTTTACGATATTAACCAGGCGAATATCGGTACAGAAAACGCCGAATATGATTTTATTGTATCTACAGTGGTTATGATGTTCTTAAACCGTGATCGCATTCCTGCAATTATTGAAAATATGCAAAAAAATACCAAAATCGGTGGCTATAACTTAATTGTTTGTGCAATGAGTACCAAAGATTACCCTTGCCCAATGCCATTCTCGTTTACTTTTAGCGAGGGAGAGCTTGCAAATTATTATCAAGATTGGGAGTTGGTTAAATATAATGAAGATCTTGGGCATTTGCATAAAACAGATGCTAACGGCAACCGTATCCAATTACGTTTTGCAACCATGTTAGCAAAAAGAGTAAAATAATTTATATTGCCTTAATCTCGGCACGGCTGTTGTCGTGCCGCTTTTCCAGATGAAAAATCACTCAATCAAAAATATAACGGATATTTTACAGAACTCCAGTCTGACAAAAATTGTCCAACGAGCCAATGAATTAAATGATTTAAATCAAAAAATTCAGAAATTATTGCCTAATCAATATCGTGGGCTTTACCGCATTGTGAATTTAGTTGATAATCAACTTATCTTTGATGTGCCAAATGCGACAATTCGCCAAGGCTTACAATTACAGCAAGCTGAAATATTGGCGCTCATTCGTAACGATTATCCTCAAGTAAGCGAATGCCTATTTAAAGTTAATCCGAATTTTAAACATTGATAAATGAAGAGGAAAAAAAGATGAAAAAAATCGCAGTGATTACACTGGCTACATTGTTAGGGGCTTGTTCAATGTTACCGAAAAAAAATGTAGCAGGGACTTATCAAGGAGAATTACCTTGTGCAGATTGCGATAAAATTCAGGCTGAGTTAATTTTAAATGCCGATAATACTTATCAATATAACACTGTTTATTTTAAAAATAGTAAAGAACACGCCTTCACAGACAAAGGTAAGTTTACTTGGGATCAAAATAAATCCAATGTTATTCGCTTAGAACAAGACTCAGGGAATTTAGCATTCCAAGTGACAGATGGTTATGTGGAAATCTGTGATGCAAGTGGCAACGTGGTTAAAAATAGCCAACTGAATTATAAATTATTAAAAGTTACCAAATAATATCTATAAGCCTCTTTGAATAAAGAGGCTTTCTTTTTGTAAAATAAACTTAAAAAATTAACCGATTTCCCCTTAATTACCACATAAAAATAAAGTGAAGCCCCCTCCAAATGGATTATAAAATTGTGATCTTTATCACATTTTTTACAAATTTTTTCATATATAGTTATCCTGATTTACTTTTTTAACATAAATCACTAGAATAAGCCGCCTTTTGGCTCATTTTCTATTTTTTTAAATTAGGAACTCTATATGTTGTGGTTTTTTTTCTGTGTAGCTATTCTTGTATTAGGCTACTTCATTTACGGGAAAATTATTGAAAAAATCTTCGTAATTAACCCAAAACGTCAAACACCGGCTTACGCTGTTAATGATGGCGTAGACTATATGCCAATGTCAAAAACCAAAATTTGGTTAATTCAGTTGCTCAACATTGCAGGAACCGGTCCGATTTTTGGTCCGATTCTTGGGGCATTATATGGGCCTGTCGCTATGCTTTGGATCGTGTTAGGATGTATCTTTGCCGGTGCAGTGCACGATTATTTCTGCGGTATGTTAAGTATTCGTCATGGCGGTGCAACAATGCCTTACCTTGCAGGAAAATTCTTAGGTCGTCCGGTTAAAGTCTTTATCAATACATTAGCGCTTATCTTATTACTGTTAGTTGGGGTAGTTTTCGTGGCAAGCCCGGCTCAGTTAATGGGTACAATTACCATGGATGTTCTTGGCGCTTCTCAAGGTGCATTACAATTAGGTGATGCAGAAGCTGTACATCAAGCGGTTGAAGCGGGTGGCTTAACCGTGTGGGGTATGGATAAAGCAACGGTTGTAGCAGTATGGACAGCAATTATTTTTGCATACTATATTTTAGCAACCCTATTACCTGTTGATAAAATCATTGGTCGAATTTACCCATTCTTCGGCGCACTATTGCTCTTTATGTCTGTGGGCATGGTTTATGGCTTAGTGACTTCTCACTTTAGTGCAACGGATCCAATCGAGTTTTTCCGTACAATTAACCAAGATGGTCAAGGCTTAACATGGGAGAAATTTGCACAAAACTTCCAAGTGAAAGGTGATGTACCAATGTGGCCGTTACTTTTCTTAACGATTTCTTGTGGGGCATTATCTGGTTTCCATGCAACGCAAACTCCGTTAATGGCACGTTGTGCAGAGAATGAGAGTGAAGGTCGTTTTATTTTCTATGGTGCGATGATTACTGAAGGTGTAATTGCCTTAATTTGGTGTATGGTCGGTCTTGCATTCTATGAAAGCCCTCAAGCACTTCAAGATGCCATTTCAGCAGGTTCACCATCTAAAGTGGTTTATGATAGTTCATTACACTTCTTAGGCTTTATTGGTGGTATCTTTGCTGTATTAGGGGTTGTGGTATTACCAATTACTTCTGGAGACACAGCTTTCCGTGCAGCACGTTTACAGTTAGCGGAAATTTTCCATATTGACCAACGCTCATTACCAAAACGCTTAATGATCGCTGTACCATTATTTGTGTTAGGCTTTATCGTTTCAAAAATCGACTTTAGCATACTATGGCGTTACTTCACATGGGCAAACCAAATGACTGCAATGGTTATGTTATGGACAGCTGCGGCATACCTCTATCGTTATAATAAATTCCACTGGGTATGCTCAATTCCAGCGTGGTTTATTACAACAGTGTGTGCAACCTACTTAGCTTATAACAAAATTGGTTTTGGTCTTGATTACCAACTCTCAGTTTATATTGGTTTAGCGATTACCGTTGTTTGTATCGTTCTTTTCTTTACCATGCTTAAACCTTTAGGTGAGCGTGATGAAGAGGCTTATGTGAATAGCTAAACACTATTTTCTCAATGAAGCGGAGGATTCCTCCGCTTTTTTATTTCTAAAATCATGCGTAACGTGCTAATATTTACTCATTATTTTTACAGTGTTTTTTATGATTATGTTTGAAACTTATTGGCACTATATTGTCATTGCTTTACTCTTTTTGCTTTCTTTAGTGCTTTTCTTTTTTCAATCTCGAGCGCAGCGAGATGTATTGGAATTACAACAAGATTTAGAAGAGGCTAAAAATACTTCTACTCAATTAACCCAAAAACTTGAACAGCTTTTGGCAGAAAAAAGCCAGTTAGAGCAATGGGCTATTCAATATAAAGTCCAATCGGAAAATGCTCTTGAGCGAATTCGCGAAAAAGAGAGCGAAATTGACCGCTTGCAACAAAAAATAACTTTGGCAGAGCAAGCTGAAAATCAGCTGGAAAATTACATTAGTGAGCTAAAAGAGAGAATTGGATCATCACAGGCAAAAGCGGAAGGTTTAGAAGAGCAGCTTCAAACAATGCAAAATTCGCTGATGAACAAAGAGCGAGAAACTCAATCGTTATTTCTTCAGTTAAGCCAAACACAGAATGATTTAACAGAATTACGAACAACCTTGCATGAAAAACAAGCTAATTTTGAGGCTCAGCAGCGGAATTTTATTGAAGTTAAGCAGCAACTCAATAGTGAGTTTCAGCATTTGGCACAACAAATTTTGGAAGAAAAGAGCCAACTATTTGCACAGAGTAATCAAACGTCCCTTGATGCTTTATTAAAACCGTTTAGAGAGCAAATTGAAGGTTTCCAAAAACGTGTGAATGAAGTTCATAGCGAATCGGTTAAGGGCGCGGCGAATTTAGAAGCAGAGATTAAACGCGTGCTCCAAGTCGGTTTGTCAATGTCTGAAGAAGCTCAGAATTTAGCCACGGCATTAAAAGGTAACAATAAAGTGGCAGGTAACTGGGGCGAGGTTCAATTAGAAAGTGCTTTGCAAGCGGCAGGATTATTAGCAGGTGAGCATTATGTTGCACAAGAAAGTTTCCGTAATGAAGAAGGAAAACGCTTTGCACCTGATTTTGTACTGCATCTACCGGATAATAAGCATTTAATTATTGATAGCAAAGTGTCGCTTGTTGCCTACGATAAAGCAGTTCGAGCGGAAAATATGGCGGAAATCAACCAAGCCTTTGATGAGCATTGTCGTTCACTGAGAGCCCATATTGAAGGTTTATCTAAGAAAAATTATAGTGCTTTATTGGGCGTGAAAAGTCCTGATTTTGTGTTAATGTTTGTACCGATTGAGCCTGCTTATATTGAAGCAATGAAACACGATCCAACCTTGTTTAACTTTGGTTATGAACATAATGTGATTTTGGTTTCTTATACAACGTTAATGCCTATTTTACGTACAGTTGCAAATTTATGGCGAATTGAACGAGGGAATAATGAAGCCCGTGAAATTAGTGAAAAAGCCGGTGAAATTTATAATCAAGTTTGTACCATTGCCGATCGTCTTAGTAAGTTAGGCAACACGCTCAATACTGCCAATAATCAGTATAATCAAACCGTAACGGCTTTAGTTGGGCGACAAGGTTTACTTGGTAAAGTTGAACGTTTCCAACAACTTTCTAGTAAAGCAAGCCAACTTGTTCCACAAGTGGAGCTTTTGACTAGCGATTTGGATACAGCAAAATTAGAAGTATTGGTAGAAAAGGAAATGGAACATGATGACTAAACTATTAATTATCGACAATCACGATTCCTTTACTTTTAATTTAGTCGATTTATTACGCCCAATTTGCCGTACACATCAGATTGATATGCAAATTGTGAAGGCAGAAGACGTGGAATTGGATAAAGTGGCGGAGTTTAGTCATATTTTGATTTCACCGGGGCCAGATGTACCGAGAGCTTATCCAAAGACGTTTCAAATGTTGGCGGATTACCATCAATCTAAATCGATTTTAGGCGTTTGCTTAGGTCATCAGACTATCGCCGAATTTTTCGGGGGAGAACTGTATAATTTAGCGGAGGTAAGGCATGGGCAACAACGCCCGCTTTACCAAATTCAGGATAATCCACTTTTTCATTCTCTGCCGGCTTCGTTTAACATCGGGCTTTATCATTCGTGGGCAATTTCGCAAGATTCTTTAAAAAACACACCGCTTGTTGCAACAGCGGTGTGTGATCAAAATGTCTTGATGGCGTTTAAACATCAAACTTTGCCGATTTATGGTGTTCAATTTCACCCTGAGTCTTTTATTACCGAGTATGGTAGCATGATACTAACGCATTGGCTTGTGAGCTAAAAGTTTGTTGGAAAACGCTTTGGCACAATAAAGATTGCCGGTAGCGCAAAAATTGCCATAGTTAAAAACATCCATGTTGGGCTACTTTGATAAATAATGCCGGAAAGGAATGTAAAAATGGCCATCATTGCACAGCTACCTAATCCAAAATAGAGCCCTTGCAACTTCGCGATTTTGTTTGTTTCTTGGCTAGAAATATAGCGAATCATCGCAAAATGGGCTAAGGCAAAACTCAGTGAATGAAAGAGTTGTGAGAATGCGAGTAGGCTGAAGTCTGTCGTGGTGGCAAGTAATACCCAACGTAAAGCTGTTCCAAGTGTTGAAACGAGGATTAAATACGCAAGTCGAATTCGGGTGAAAAAGCGTTTTGCGACAAAGAATAAACCAATTTCAGCAATGACGGCTAATCCCCATAACAGGCTAATAGCTTGAGTTGAAATGCCTAATGAAGACCAATAAATCGTGCTATAAGTATAGTAAGCCGCATGTGAAGCAAGGATCAAAGAAACCGCCATCAACATTCTGAATGTTGTGGGTTCTTTTAGGATTTGCCAATAGCTAAACGAAGTATTTTCTTCTTGTTTTTGAGGTTGCTGCAAGCTAATCGTTGGCGTACAAAGTTGCCCTAAGCCAAGTAAAAGAAGAAAAGCACCGCAAATCAGCACAATGGATTCTGTACCCAGCCAACCGACTAAATAGCCCGTACTAATCGAGCCAACCACAAAAGCCAGTGAACCAAACAGACGAGCTTTTCCATAATCTAATCCCACTTGCTGTTGCCAAACAGAAGCAATGCTATCTGCAATGGGCATTGCTCCTGCATTGAAGATGTGAAAAAGCATGAGCATCGGGAAGAAGAGCCAAATATTTTCAACCGTGAGAATTAGGCCGACTACAACGGCTAAATTTAACCAGGTAAGCCAACGTGCTGTCGGTAAAAATTGCGAAACTTGCTTTACCCGTTGAGAGCTTAACATGCCACCAAGAAAGCGAAATAAATAGCCAAAGGAAACCAATAAGCCAATCATTTCCGTTTCGTAACCATAATGTTTTAGCCAAACGGGTAAAAAAGGTAAAATTACGCCATAAGCACAGAAGAACCCGAAAAAATTAAAGGAAGACCATTGAAATGGGGTTAATTTCATAGCGATTTCTCCATTTCCTCCGCTCGCTGAATGGCAGCTTGCATGGCTTCATCGATAATTTTAGGGAGTTGATATTGCTCAAATACGGCGAGTGCTTGCGCTGTTGTCCCTCCTTTTGAGGTAACATTTTCTCGTAAGGTGGAAAGGGGCGTTGTTGGATTTTTTACGACTAATTTTGCCGCCCCTAGCGCAGCTTGCTGAACTAAAAAACGTGCATCATCAGCGGAGAACCCCATGGTTTCGGCAGACTGTTGCATTGCTTCCATAAAGCGGAAAAAATAGGCAGGGCTTGAACCTGTAATCGCAATAATTTGATTTATTTGCGCTTCTTGTTCCACCCAGTAGCATTTTCCTACGGCAGCCATAAGCGTTTCAGCAAATTGACAAGCGGTCGGATCGACAGATTTTTCTGCAAAAAGCCCGGTTAGCCCTTCACCAATCAAGGAAGGTGTATTTGGCATGGTTCGAATAATATGTTGAGCGTGAGGGAGAAGTTGTTTTAAGCGGGCAACAGATATACCGGCTGCAATAGAAATGATCCACTTATTAGCAAGATCGATGTCCGCAAATTCCGCACAAACTTCTGCCATCATTTGGGGTTTTACCGCTAAAATAATCACATCAGCCTGTTCTACTGCTTGACGATTGGTAAAATGGGTATGAATTCCAACCGCTTGTAATGCTTCTCGGCGAGCAACATTTGACTTATTACAGGCTATGATCTCGTTAGCATGATAACCGCTTTTCAATAACCCTTGCATGATCGCCCATGCCATATTGCCAGCCCCAATAAAAGCTAATTTTTTCTGCATGATGAATTCCCCTTTATCTCTTTAGTTATAAAAAGACCGACATTGGTGTCGGTCTCTGTGTCTGCCTGCCCGATAAAAGTCATTAACTAGAACGTTTATTCTTCGGCATTGGATCTTCAATCGGTCTAATCTCTTTTTCCGGATTTTCAGGATCTGATTTTGGTTCTGGTTGTTTCTCCATTTCTAATTTAGGAGATTCAGTATTCTCTTGTATTGCGGGTTTTGGTTCTACCCCAGTTTCTGATGTTGTTGGCACTGTTTGAGAAGGTGTTTCAATAGCTTGAACTTTATTTTCTCCAACCGTATTCCCTGATTTTTGTGTAGCGGCATCTTGGGCTGGTGTTGGTTGAGTATTTTCAACAATGGCTTTAGCTGGAACGCCGATTGCAGGATGTTCTAAAACTTTTTCAGAAAATTGTGCTTGTTTTAAAGCAAATGATTGAAAAAGATCTTCAGCAGGCTGATTCTCCTCATTATTCATTTCTGGAACGGTATAAGCAGCAATGTGAACGACTTTTTCATCGTTAATTTTTTTCACAGTAATTTTTTTGCTTAAATCTACTTTTGGATCTAACCATACAGCCACAATAGCATCATTAACGGTTTTATCAAATTCTTCAGGGATAATCTGATCATTTACGATAAAATAACCTTTATCTTCTAAAGCGATATAGCTTAGTAAGTCGCCTGATTTTAAATCCGGTAAGAGCTTTCTTAAGCGCTCAATCACTTTATTTTGTTCAGGCACTTTAATATCTAAACTTGCCCATGAACGTGCAATCGAAATCGCAAAGTCTCGTCCATCAACGGGTTTGTCATATTTGAGGCTTAACATTAAAGGGCGAGTTTGAGGCTGATATTCCCCATTTTCAGTAAATAACGTAATGTTATAAATTTTGAAAGGACCCCACGTATAATCGAGATCATTAATTTTTTCCCAATTCGCGAAGGTCGATTGGCTGAGTACAGAAAATAAAAGAGTAAAGAGAACTTTGTAACGCATTATTATTGCCTCTCAAGAAATTTGTTCGCATTATACCGTGAAAATATAAAATTTCGTAGAATGATTTTTAAGATAAAAATTTTGTGATCTAGTTCAAATTTTTGAGATATTTACCGAGCGATTTATATTAGAAGTGCTACTATGATTATGCTATCCATAACCATTAGAGGAGTATTTTATGTTTCCAGAGTATCGTGATCTTATTTCAAAATTGAAGGTAGAAGATGCTCATTTTGCTCGATTATTTGAAAGACATAATGAGTTGGATCAGAAAATTAAAAATCAAGAAGCGAATATTGAATTAGCAACACATGAGGAAATTGAAAATCTGAAAAAAGAGAAGCTTCACATTAAAGATGAGCTTTATGCTATTTTAAAACAAAAAGCGTAATGAGCTCTAGGAATCCATAAGAAAAGTGCGACATTCAAGTCGCACTTTTTGCTTTAGGCTAATGGTAGATTACCAGTAAGCACGTGCACCGATAACAGTGATGTTATCACGAACACGTTTGGTTTTTTCGCCATTTTCAAAGTGTTTTGCGTGAGTTGTTTGCCACTCAACAAAAGCTTTTAAGTATTTAGGTACGATGTAGTATTCCGTCCCTAACATAAATTGATGACGTCTTACTTTGGTATCGTTACTTCTGGCAATTGCATCTAACTTATTATCTTTGTAAGCATACATTGTATAAGCTCGCCAGTCGTCCGTAATTTTATGGAATAATACTGTACGGATTTCTTTTTCAGTGCGTTTATTACCAACTAATGTTTGGTCATTTGTTTCACGGCGTTCTAAATCTACACCAATAGTTGTTTTGTCATAGGTATAAGCTGTACCAAATGAGAATGCATTGCGATCATAAGCTGGGCGATTTGATTGCTCAAAGCGATCACGAGTAAAGCCGATACCGGTTTTTACGCTTTGTAATTCATCAATTTTATGTTTATAGATTGCTGCCGCACCCCAAACATCTTTTACGTGGTTGGTTAAATCCAAACCGTTTGAACCACGTTGGCTATGGCCAGAGTAAAATGCACCTAATTTTAAGCTTTCAATACCTTGGTAAGTATATTGAACTGCATGACGAGCCGATGCTGTTAGTAAACCATCACTTAAACTTAATGTATTCGGTAAGTCGGTTTGTTTCACTTCATCGGTTACAGTTGTCATATGACCATAGGTTAATTCACCGTATTGTTTATGACCGATACCCGCATAAAGTTGGCGGTCGTAAACGTGGTCAAAGCCGTGTTGAGAACTTGATAAATCTTGGAATCGCCATTCAACACGACCTAATGCATAGAAACCCGCACCAAGTTGTTGGTTTACTTTAAAACCAAAACGTGATCCATTATCACGTACAGCCTGGTTTACGTGATTGCGTGTTGTTGCGCCATTCACATTTGACGTTTTGTTTGCCGTGCTACGCCATTGTAAACGTGCAGAACCAGTAAATTCTACTTTTGTGCCAGTGTCTTGGCTATCGAAAACAGTAATGGCTGATGCTGAGTTTGCCACGAAAGCGGATGCTAACAGGGCTAATGTTGTTTTTTTCATTATAAGATCCCTCGAAAAGAAAAATGAGGTGGCATTCTAACTTATACAATTCTTATCAAGCAATCCTATTTTGTTCGTTTATATTGCGATTAGTTATAATAACCATATAATACGGTTTTATTTTTACCCTTATTTTTACTCTTAGAACATTGAGAGGACATTGAGATGGAACAACAATCTCCGTTAATCGCACTGGTTGCCGGCGAAGTTTCGGGCGATATTTTGGGAGCTGGCTTAATTAACGCCTTAAAGCTTCATTATCCTAATGCCCGTTTTATTGGCGTTGCTGGTGAGAGAATGCAAAAAGCCGGTTGTGAAACCTTATTTGAAATGGAAGAACTCGCCGTGATGGGGTTAGCGGAAGTGGTTAAACATCTTCCTCGCTTACTTAAACGCCGCAAGCAGGTCATAGAAACGATGCTCGCAATGAAACCGGATATTTTTATTGGCATTGATGCACCTGATTTTAATCTTACGGTAGAAGAAAAGCTCAAAGCACAAGGGATTAAAACGATCCACTATGTTAGCCCTTCGGTTTGGGCTTGGCGCCAAAATCGTATTCATAAAATTGCAAGAGCGACAAACTTAGTCTTAGCCTTTTTACCTTTTGAAAAGGCTTTCTACGACCGCTTTAATGTGCCTTGCCGTTTTATTGGGCATACGATGGCAGATGCCATTCCGCTCAAACCTAACCGAACAGAAGCCTGTAATATGTTGGGGATTGATGAGCAACAGCATTATGTCGCTATTCTAGCGGGAAGCCGTGCGAGTGAAATCCACTTTTTAGCAGAGCCATTCCTAAAAACTGCACAAATTTTGCAAGAAAAGCACCCTGATTTACAGTTTTTAGTGCCAATGGTTAATGAAAAACGGCGAGCGCAATTTGAGGCAGTGAAAGCACAAGTTGCCCCAAATCTTCAGATAAACATCATTAACGGTAATGCACGTCAAGCCATGATTGCCGCAGAGTGTACGCTACTGGCTTCAGGTACGGCGGCATTTGAAGGGATGCTTTGTAAATCACCAATGGTCGTCGGGTATAAAATGAAGCCGATGACCTACTGGCTGGCAAAAAAATTGGTTAAAACTGACTATATCTCTTTGCCAAATTTATTGGCAAATGAACCGCTTGTTCCAGAGCTTATTCAAGATGAGTGTAATCCGGAAAATTTAGCGTGGTATTTAAATCGCTATTTAAGCGATGATGCCGATAGCCAAAAGCAAAAAAATGAACTGAAACAACGTTTTACGGAGTTACATAAACTTATTCAATGTGATGCCGATAGCCAAGCCGCACAAGCAGTGGTGGAATTATTAAATCATACGCCTGAAGCGAAATAATGTGCTAACAAGCAGTTAAATTATTCTTATTTTTTACAAAAGGACATTTATCAATGTGGAAAGAAATTCTCCTTAATTATGGGATATTTTTACTCGAACTTTTAACTATCTTTGGCATTATCGCCGTTGTCGTGATGTTGATTTTAGAAGCCAAAAAGCAACCTGAAGATGGCGCGATCTCAATCACCAATTTCTCTAAAAAATACCAAGAACAACAAACTTCGCTTAATCATTTCTTTTTAAGTGAGGAAGAGCTTAAACAACAAGATAAAGCGGAAAAAGAAGCAGAGAAAGCAAAGGCGAAAGCGGAGAAAAAACGCTTAAAAGAGGGGAAAGAGAAGCCCGAAGAAGAGCAAAAGTCCCGTTTATTTGTTTTAGATTTCAATGGCGATGTTCACGCAAATGCAGTAAATGCATTACGTAAAGAAATTACCGCCCTTTTATCTATTGCTAAACCGAATGATGAAGTGTTGTTAAAATTAGAAAGCCCTGGTGGTGTGGTGCACGGCTATGGTTTAGCTGCTTCGCAATTACAGCGTTTGAAAGCCAAAAACATACCGCTTACCGTGGCGGTCGATAAAGTGGCGGCAAGTGGTGGCTATATGATGGCGTGTGTTGCCGATAAAATTGTTTCAGCACCTTTTGCAGTTATTGGATCTATCGGTGTTGTGGCTCAAGTGCCGAATATCCACCGCTTATTGAAAAAGCACGATATTGACGTAGATGTCATGACGGCAGGGGAATACAAGCGTACAGTAACCTTAGTTGGCGAAAATACCGAAAAAGGTAAACAAAAATTCCAACAAGAGTTAGAAGAAACGCACGATTTGTTTAAGCAGTTTGTTACCCAACACCGTCCTCAATTAGAGATTGACAAAATTGCAACCGGCGAGCATTGGTTTGGGCAACAAGCTTTGGCATTAAATTTAGTTGATGAAATTGCAACGAGCGATGATCTGTTAGTGAAGGCGGTTGAAGATAAAGAGATTATTGAGCTGAAATACAAGGAAAAGAAAAACTTAACTCAACGTATAGGATTACAAATGGAACAATCTGTTGAAAATCTGCTTGGGAAAATTCTTAATAAGAGAACTTCAATAATGTAAATGAAAGGCTGAAACCTACGTGGTTCAGCCTTTCTTTTATTCTAATACCATCAATCTTGGTAACGTTGCAAAACTTTGTGATTTTACGGTGGAGTGGAAATCATTGAGGTAAGCAAGATGACGATCTCCCTCTCGGAACGCACCGTAGAGATTACTATATAAGCCGTTATCGGTAATTTTCTTCGCAACCACATAGCCTCTATCTAAATAAGGTTTGACTGCCCAATAAGGCAACGTTGCAATACCTCGTTTGCTGGCGACTAACTGAATAATCGCAATGGTTAATTCGCTGGTTCGGCGTGTTGGGGTAATGCCGGCTGGGCGGAGTACTTTACGCAATAAGTCCAACATATCGTCAGGCACAGGATAAGTAATCCACGTTTCATCAATAAAATCTTCGGCTTGCCAGACATCTTTATGGGCTAAGGGATGATCTTTGGCACAAATCCCAACCATTTCATAAGAAAAAAGCGGAAGGTACTCAATCCCTTCAGTGGGTTCTGCTTCTGAAACAACCGCCCAATCTGCACGATGACTGAGTAATAGCCCCACGGTATCGGTATGGAACCCCGAGACAATGTCTAACTCAACTAAAGGCCAACTCTGGCGGAACGAATCCATTGCCGGCATTAACCAATCAAAGCAAGTATGACATTCAACCGCAATTCGCAATTCACCTAATTCGCCTTGTTTCACTCGAGCTAAGTCTAGCTCTGCTTCCACCACTTTAGGCAGGATTTCATAGGCGAGTTTTACTAAACGTTCCCCAGCCGGTGTAAAGCGTAGCGGTTGGGTTTTGCGTTCAAACAGCGTTAATTCATATTGATCTTCTAGCAACTTTAATTGATGGGAAAGTGCTGACTGTGTGAGATGAACACGTTTAGCTGCAAGTGAAACACTCCCACTTTCTTTTAAAGCTAAGAGTGTTTTGAGGTGACGGAGTTCAAGGAAAACGGGTTTCATAAAGATCTCTACCTAGATAAAAAAACTGCATCTTCGTGAAGATGCAGCCGATAAGAATGTACGTTAGAGCTTATCTCGCACGGAAGATAATACGTGCTTTACTTAAATCGTATGGTGTCATTTCTACCGTTACTTTATCGCCGGTTAAAATGCGGATATAGTTTTTACGCATTTTTCCTGAAATGTGAGCCGTAACAACGTGCCCGTTTTCTAATTCCACACGAAACATTGTGTTTGGTAAGGTTTCTAAAATCGTACCTTGCATTTCAATGCAATCTTCTTTAGCCATTGATTCCTCTTTAATTAGGGGTTATTCATAAAAATGTGCGTTATTATACTCTTATACGCTTAAATTACAATCATTTAAGCCATTACTTACGGCGGAAAATCCGGCGGCGAGAATGAAAACGCTGTGTTTGTGTTTTACTCTGAATCGTTGTTGTTTTATTTGGCGTATGAATGTGAACCACTTTACGGCGTAAGTAATAGTGAATACTGCTTGCGATCAAACCACCGACTAAAACTAGAATGATCAATTCGCCATATAATTGATTAAACAGTTGATTTACTTTGCTCTGCGTGGTTTGTCCATATTGCGCATCAAAGGTGACACGTAAAAAACCTACCAAATCTTCTTTCGCAAAAATCGGTTCAACAATTTGTTGGGTGGCATTAGGCGAATTAAAGCGTGCCTTGAATGTCATCGCATTTTGACTTTGAGCAATCAATACACCTGAAGATGAGTATAAATTGGCATCCAGTACAAAATCCTCTTTCGCAAAGCGATCTAATGTTTCAACCAAGTCTTCCGTTTTGGCATTTTTAATCAACATCAAAGAGAGAAGGTTTGCTTGCTGACGAACTAAAACGTGCGACAGGTTAGACACTTGGTTAATACTTGCTAGTTGCGAGCCTACTTTAAACTGGTTGATGCCACTTAGAATGACACTTACAACAGCAACGCTGACAGCAAGAATGCCGGCAAGTACGAGGCTTTTTGTCAATTTTTCACGAGAAATATACATAAAATCGATAAAATGATGGACAATAAACAATTCTTTCGTATTATCTCCCATAAATGACTTATTAAAAAGAGAAACCTATGGCAAACACCTTTTTTATTTATTCAAAAACCTTGAACGAAAGCCAAATCGCACAATTTAGCCAACAAACTCAGGCTAAATTATTAAAACAAGCGGTCTATTTAGGCTATCAAATTGCATTTTTTTCAGCAAATACGACCGCTTGCCAATTAAGAGAGCAAGCTAAACAGCTTGAATGTGATATTGCCGATCTAAATGTGGTGCCAACCCTTGAACAGCAAGGGCTGTTAGTGATGGATATGGATTCTACGGCGATTAAAATTGAATGTATTGATGAAATTGCCAAACTTGCTGGCACGGGGGAAATGGTTTCGGCAATTACTGCCAGCGCAATGCGCGGTGAGCTGGATTTTGAACAGAGTTTGCGTAAACGTGTTGGCACACTGGCAAATGCGCCGGAAAGTATTTTGCAAAAAGTGCGAGAAAATCTACCGCTTATGGACGGCTTTGAACAGATGGTTCAAATGCTCAAATCACATGACTGGAAATTGGCGATTGCTTCCGGTGGCTTCGATTATTTTGCCGATTATCTGAAAGAAACCTACGGTTTAGATTATGCGGTATCTAACCAACTTGAGATCGTAGAAGGAAAACTGACAGGGCAAGTGCTAGGAAAAGTCGTTGATGCACAATATAAAGCGGAAACCTTAAAATCGTTAGCCGAACGTTTTGCGATCCCATCTTCTCAATGGGGTGCGGTAGGCGATGGAGCAAATGATCTGTCGATGCTAAAAACTGCTAGCCTTGGTGTTGCCTTGCACGCAAAACCAAAAGTACAAGAACAGGCAGAATTTGTGGTAAACTTTGGGGATTTAACGGCGTTGGTTCTATTACTTAATGCCAAAACAATTTTTAATGAATAAGGGGAATAAAAATGCCATCTTTTGATATTGTTTCAGAAATTACCATGCACGAAGTGCGCAATGCAGTTGAAAATGCGAACCGTGTATTAAGCACTCGCTACGACTTCCGTGGTGTAGAAGCGGTGATTGAGCTTAATGAGAAAAATGAGAGTATTAAATTAACAACCGAGTCGGATTTCCAACTTGAGCAGTTGATTGAAATTTTAATCGGTTCTTGTGTAAAACGTGGCATCGAACACAGCTCGCTAGATATTCCGACTGAAAGTGAGCATCACGGTAAACTTTACAGCAAAGAGATCAAACTTAAACAAGGAATTGAATCAGATATGGCGAAGAAAATCACGAAGCTGATTAAAGATTCCAAAATCAAAGTGCAAACCCAAATTCAAGGGGATTCTGTGCGTGTAACGGGTAAATCTCGTGATGATTTACAAGCAACCATTCAACTGGTCAAAACAGCAGAGTTAGGACAACCGTTCCAATTCAATAACTTCCGTGATTAGTGGATATTCAAGCGGTTAATTTTAACCAGTTTTTTGCAAATTTATGTAGTAGTTGCACAAAACGACTTGTAGGGGCAAATCATATTTGCCCCCAAAACATTGTGGAATGTATAAGGGCGAATATGATTCGCCCCTACAAAACCTCTTACAATTCAACTTTGGAGAAACCCATGACAGAACAAAAAAGTTGGTTTAAAAAAGCCTTAGAAAAATACGACAAATTCTGTGAGGAACTTGGTGTAAATCAAGGGGCTTGTCGAGGCTGTGTTCCTGTTGTGAAATTTGATCCTGAACCAGAGGAAAAAGAAAAACAGCCTAAAGATAAACCCGAACAAAGCTAACTTGATATATCCATTCCTTGTAAATGAGGATGGCGGAATTGAAAACCACTTTCTAATAAACGTTTAGGGATCAAAGGTTGGTTATCTAGCAACAATGCCGCACGTTCGCCTAAAACGCTTTTTAAAACGCACACAGGTGTTGCAATATTTGCAATGCGTTGAGCCAATGCTCTTTTTGCCAGCATTTTTGAGGTGGCAAAATGCATAGGGTGGAGTGTTTCTGCTAACCATTGTGTAAAAAATGCGTTAGTCACAGGATAAGGCGCCACAAGGTTATAAGCGCCTTGGCAATGGTCATTTTTAAGTAAAAACAACACGGCATTTAAATAATCTTCTAAGGAAATCCACGCCCAATGCTGTTTGCCATTTCCTAATTTTCCTGCCAATCCTTTTTCGAATAAGGGTAACATTCGCTTTAATGCGCCACCTTGAGCAGAAAGTACCATACCGGTTCGCAGCAAGCAGATTCGGGTTTTATGTACCATTTTTAATGCCTCATTTTCCCAATTTTGGCACAATAAGGACGTAAATTGGTTACCAGCAGGGGTAAGCTCATCGTACTGAGCCTGATTGTAAGGAAGATCGCCGTAATAGCCGGTCGCAGATCCTGACAGAAACGAGTGTGGTGGATTGCTACTTTTTTCAATCAGCTCAACCAATTGACGAGTGATGCTTAAACGGCTCTCTTGTAAAATTCGCTTTTGTTTTTCTGTCCAACGCTTATCAAAAATCGGTTCGCCCGCTAAATTGATAACAGCATCAAAGTCCTTTAAATCCTGAAAATGTGTAAGATTTTGGCAAAAAGAGACCGCTTGAAATGGTGAGATTGGCTTTTCTTGACGGGTAAGAATAGTCATTTGATGACCTTCTTGCGCTAAACGTGCGACAAGTGGTGTACCAATAAAGCCTGTACCACCTGTAATTAAAATGTTCATTAAAGTGAATTCTCAAAAAGTTCAGAAACGGTATGCATGAGCGTTTCAATCGGGGTAGATTTTGTCGGTGTAATGAAAATCGTATCATCGCCGGCAATCGTCCCTAAAATTCCTTCGCTTTTCCCCATGGAGTCTAAAAGACGTGCGATAAGTTGCGCCGCACCTGGGCTGGTTTTTACGACAATAAGTAAATCATTGTGATCAATATCAACCACTAAATTGCGCAAAGGGCTTGAGGTCGTAGGAACCCCTAACTCGGTAGGCAACTGATATACCATCTCCATTTTGGTATTTCGCGTTCTAACCGCACCAAATTTAGATAACATTCGCGAGACTTTAGATTGGTTGATGTTATCAAAACCTAATTCTTGTAATGCACTTACTATCTCACTTTGTGAGCTAAATTTTTCTTCTTTTAATAATGATTTAAACGCTTCAGAAAGTTTGTCCATGACATTCTCCTTTTAAAAATATTCAAGTTATATGCAGAATTTTTGCGTATTCATGCAAAAAAAGCAATCTATTAGCCATTTTATTTGCAGATATTTATTTTTGTATAGGAAAATTTTTTCCCTCTATATTAAAAAGTTTGATAAACTTTGCGCAGATATTTTTAACTCTTTATGATTAGGTGGTTCTTATGAAACTTACACTTTTAGGCGCAGCCGGCGGCATTGGTCAAACATTAGCATTATTGCTGAAACTAAGACTTCCGGTTGGCACAGAATTAGCGCTTTATGATATTTCTCCTGTCACCCCAGGGATCGCAGTAGATATTAGCCATGTTCCGACTTCGGTAAAAGCCGTGGGTTATTCTGGTGAAGATCCAACAGAAGCACTTAAAAACTCAGATATGGTGTTAATTACGGCTGGTGTAGCACGTAAACCAGGCATGACTCGTGCGGATTTATTCAATATTAACGCCGGTATTATCAAAAACTTAGTTGAGAAAGTGGCTGATGTTTGCCCGAAAGCGTGTATCGGGATTGTGACAAACCCAGTAAATACTTTAGTGCCAATCGCTGCTGAAGTTTTACGTAAAAAAGGCGTGTACGATAAACGTAAGTTATTTGGTGTAACGACATTAGACGTAGTACGTGCTAAAACCTTTATGTCTGAATTAAAAGACAAACACGTTGAAACCGTTCGTGTACCGGTTATTGGCGGTCACTCAGGCCCAACAATTTTACCTTTATTATCTCAAGCTCTTTCTGAAGGCCGTAAAGTTGAATTAACCCAAGAAGAAATTGAGAAATTAACTTACCGTATTCAAAATGCCGGTACGGAAGTGGTTGAAGCAAAAGCAGGTGGTGGTTCAGCAACTCTGTCTATGGCTGAATCTGGAGCACGTTTTGCCGTTGCAGTTTTTGAAGCATTATTAGGTGACGGCTGTGTGCGTTATGCTTACGTTGAAAGTAAAGAAGGCAGCGGTTATCCGGAATTCTTTGCTCAGCCAGTTCGCTTTGGTTTAGAAGGGGTAGAAGAAATTTTACCAATCGGCGAGTTAAGCCAATATGAAAAAGAACAATTAGCTGAAATGGTCAAAATCTTAGAAAATGATATTAAAATTGGTAAAGATTTTGTAAATCAAGCATAAAACTAAAATAGAAAGGGTTGAGTTATTCAACCCTTTTTGTATACTAAAAATACAGTTATTTATTACAAAAAGGAAGTGATTATGCATAAAAAAGGTCTATTAGCGGCTTTCTTGTTGAGTTCTCTTTTAATTGCTTGCTCAAATGGCGATAAAGTTGCCGTAGTGGATACAATTGGTGTGAATCAAGTCGGCGCAACCAATACCCATTTACAAGATCAACAGATCCATTTTAGTGAGGGAAATGTTACGGGGAAAACGACTTATCAATCATCAACACCAGTTGTAGAAACTAAAAATAGTACGCCTAGTACTATTCCTGAAAAAGCAACAGCTATTTGTAATGATGGGACTTTCTCGATGTCATTACTTAACGAAGCTTGTTTAAATAACGGTGGGGTGAAGACAGCCATTTCTCGTTATCAATCCAATTAATTGAAATTTGAGATCGCTTGTCTTGCAAGCGGTCTTTTTTATATAAGGAATGTAAAATGAAAGTGACTAGTAAAGCTATTGTGAATGGTGCGTTTGAAGATCAGTATGGTAAAAGAGGTATGCAATTTAGTCCAAATGGTATGCCAACGTACTCTATTCCTTTTGAAATTAGTGATGTTCCGGAAGGTACAAAATCTTTTGCTGTGGTGCTTGAGGATAAAGATGCTATTACGGCAAGTGGATTTGTTTGGATTCACTGGCTTATCGGCGATCTTGAGCGAACTTCTGTAAAAGAGAATGAGAGTATAACTGCGACCGATTTTACTCAGGGGGCAAACAGTTGGGCGAGTAAATTAGGTAATTTTTCTATTGAAGAAGCCTCGTATTATGGCGGTATGGCACCACCGAATTGCAAACACCGTTATGAATTGATTGTTTATGCGTTAGATTGCAAATTGAACTTAGCTTCAGGATTCCGTTTTAATGATTTACATTTTGCGATGCAAGATCATATCTTAGCAACGGCAAGTGTCATGGGAACATATGACGTATAAATTTGATGGTTATTTGAATGAACCGCTTTGTTAAGCGGTTTATTTTTTGCTTTTTTTTATAAATTTATCAAAATTCTCTTGCATACTTATGCAAAAATTCATAATATTCATTCAGTTTTCAAAAATATAGGATTTTCACGAATGGCAATTCGTATTCATCATGTCAATTTTTTTTATGGCAGTAACCAAGCCTTATTTGATATTAACTTAGAAATTGAAAAAGGCGATGTTGTTGTTTTACTTGGGCCTTCAGGCGCAGGGAAAAGTACCTTAATTCGTACATTAAACTTATTAGAAGTCCCGCAATCAGGTACGCTTGAAATTGCAAATCATCACTTTGATTTATCGGCTAAAACAGATAATAAGCAGATTGCATTACTTCGCCGTGAAGTGGGCATGGTTTTCCAACAATATCATTTATGGAATCACTTAACGGTTATTGAAAACTTGATTGAAGCGCCAATGAAAGTGCTAGGCTTATCAAAAGAAGAGGCAACAAAACAAGCACTCGCACATTTGGATCGTTTACGTTTAGCAGAATTTGCAGAGCGTTTCCCTTTACAGCTTTCAGGCGGACAACAACAACGTGTGGCGATTGCACGAGCATTAATGATGCAACCTCAAGTGCTTTTATTTGATGAACCAACCGCAGCGCTAGATCCTGAAATTACCGCACAAGTGGTGGATATCATTAAAGAACTGAAAGAAACCGGTATCACACAAGTGATTGTTACGCATGAAGTGGGCGTAGCTCGTAAAGTCGCGACAAAAGTTGTTTATATGGAAAAAGGTAAAATTATTGAACAAGGGGATTCACGCTGTTTTGAATCGCCAAAAACCGCAGAATTTGCAAATTACCTTTCTCATTCTGAGTAAATAAGCAAATTTATCTGATAATTAAACCGCTTGTTAAACAAGCAATATGATTTATTACGCAAACCACGATAAGGACTTAAAAATGAAAAAATTACTTCTTGTTTCAGCAATGGCTTTTGCAGCATGCTCTGTACAAGCGAAAGAAATTACTTTTGCAATGGAACCAAGCTATCCTCCTTTTGAAACAACAAATGAAAAAGGCGATATTATTGGTTTTGATGTGGATGTGGCAAACGCAATTTGTAAAGAAATCCAAGCAACCTGTTCATTTAAAGGGTTAGCATTTGATGGCTTAATTCAAGCGCTTAAACAAAAACGCGTTGATGCTGCAATCTCTGCAATCGATATTACAGAAAAACGTAGTAAACAAGTGCTTTTCTCTGAACCGTATTATGACAGTTCGGCAAGTTTCATTGCAGTAAAAGGCAAAGCAGATTTAACGACTGCAAAAAATGTAGGTGTACAAAACGGAACAACGTTTAAAGAGTATGTCATTGCAGAAGCAAAACAGTATGCACCTAAATCTTACGACTCATTACAAAGCTCAATCTTAGATTTAAAAAATGGACGTATTGATTTAATTTTTGGTGATACTGCCGTTTTAGCGGATATGTTGAAAAAAGAACCGGAATTAGCCTTTGTTGGCGATAAAGTAACAAACAAAACTTACTTTGGTAACGGTTTAGGTATCGCTGTAAACAAAAGCAACACTGAATTGGCAAATGACTTAAATAAAGGTCTGGCGGCAATTAAAGCTAATGGCGAATACCAAAAAATTTATGATAAATGGATGACTAATAAGTAATCTATGTTTACGGAATATCTCCCTTTAATTTACAGTGCAACCCTAATGACCTTAGGGCTTGCACTTGCTTCGCTTATTGTTGGGTTATTACTCTCTATTTTATTTGTGAGTTTAGAGACAAGTAAGTTGAGCGTGATAAGTAAACCGACCACTGTTTTTTTAGCATTATTACGAGGGCTCCCTGAAATTTTGGTAGTTCTCTTGATTTATTTTGGCTCGACAGAGTTAATTGAGAAACTCACAGGCGAGTATATTGAGTTTAGTGCTTTTAATTGTGGTGTGCTGGCATTAAGTTTAATTTTTGCCGCTTATGCTTCGCAATCATTACGAGGGGCAATTCAAGCTGTCCCTATTGGTCAATGGGAAAGTGGCATAGCATTAGGACTAAGCCGAGGCTATACTTTCATTCACATTATTATGCCGCAAGTATGGCGACATGCTTTACCGGGGCTAAGTAATCAATGGCTGGTGCTTTTAAAGGATACGGCATTGGTATCGCTTATCGGTGTTCATGACTTAATGCGTCAATCAGAGTTAATCAATACAAATGAACATCAACCTTTTACTTGGTTTGGTTTAGCCGCGTTGATTTACTTGGCGATTACGTTAGTGAGCCAAGTTATTATTCGTTATTTAGAATTACGTTTCACACGTTTTGAACGAGGGGGCAAATAATGATGGATTATCTTTCTTTTATTGCCCAAGGGATCCCAACCAGTTTAGGCTTAATGGCGACTTCGTTAGTGATTGCGTTTGTGATTGCTGTTTTCTTCACTTTCTTACTTTCTATGGAGAATAAGATCGTTAAAGGATTCGTGAACGGTTATCTCATGCTCTTTACCGGAACACCGCTTCTTGTTCAATTTTTCCTGATTTACAGTGGGCCTGGACAATTCCAATGGTTGATCGACAGCCCGCTTTGGATCTTATTTTCAGATGCGTGGTTTTGTGCTGTATTGGCGTTAGCATTAAATAGTGCGGCGTATTCAACCCAACTATTCCACGGCGCAGTGAAAGCAATTCCAAAAGGACAATGGGAGACTTGTGCCGCATTAGGATTAAGTCGTTTAGATACATTAAAGATCCTGATTCCTTATGCTTTAAAACGAGCATTACCTTCGTACAGTAATGAAATTATTTTAGTGTTTAAAGGAACCTCTTTAGCTTCTACGATTACGATCCTAGATATTATGGGCTATGCACGTCAGCTTTATGGTACAGAATATGATGCGATAGGCATTTATAGTATGGCAGGGCTTATTTATCTGGTGATCACAGGCATCATGACGATTCTCTTGCGTAAATTAGAGCATAAAGTACTTGCTTTTGAACGGGTAGACGCTAAATAATTTTAGGTAAAAAGAAAAGGCATCATTATGATGCCTTTATTATTTTTTAATTCTTATAATTAAATTTTTTTCACATTCGCAGCAGAAGCACCACGATCTGACGCTTGTACTTCAAATTCTACTTTTGCGCCTTCTTCCAAAGTGCGGTATCCACCATTGCTTTCAATCGCAGAGAAGTGTACAAAAATATCTTCGCCACCTTGATCTGGAGCGATAAAACCAAATCCTTTCGTTGCGTTAAACCATTTTACTGTGCCTGTTACTTTAGACATAAAAAATCCTTCTAAAAAATAAATACAAATTGCTTAAAGAGAGATGATGGGAATCGTAAAACACTCTCAATTATTTTAGAGAAGAACTAGATCACACATTAAGTCACAAAAGCGAAACGATTAGACCATTTATTCATCATGAAAGCAAACATTATTTTGATAAATTTGGAATAAGGGAACTTTTTAATGAAAGTATTTGCCTTATTTCTAGAAAAGTAACTCGAAATAGTGGACGAAAAAGGGTAAATAAAATATAGTTACGCTTTTAGTCTTAGGCTATTCTTTTACCAGATTTTTTAGTAAAAAAACGGAAGATACTATGTCAGAACAACAATTAGATGCACAAATTGAAACAAGTGAAGCATCAACTCAGTCCTCAGCAAATAAAGTGAATCCCCCTATTAAAGAGGTTATTGCTTATTTAGCAGAAAAATTCCCACTCTGTTTTATTACAGAAGGCGAGGTAAAACCATTAAAAATTGGTCTTTTCCAAGATTTAGCTGAAGCATTAGCTGATGATGAGAACGTCAGTAAAACGCAATTACGTCAAGTTTTACGTGCTTACACAATGAGCTGGCGCTATTTAGCAAGTTGTAAACCGAATGCTGTGCGTGTAGGGTTACAAGGTGAAGAGGCTGGTATTGTTGATGAGCAACAAGCAGAACATGCAGCGATTGCTTTAGCACAAGCAAAAGAGGCTTTTGAAGCGCGTAAAGCAGAGCAACGTAAGGCACAACGTAAAGAATTTTTCAAAAAACAACGTGAAGAAGGTAAATCGGCTCCTCAACATAAAGCGAAAAAAGCTTTTGTGAAGAGAAAAGCGGCGGATGCACCTAAAGCAACAGCAGAAAGTTTAGCGGCTTTAGCCAATAAGTTTAGTCGATAATCTTTTTATGCAAAAACAAGCGGTAGGTTTTTTTCAAGTTTTGCAAAAGTTTGAAAAATACTACCGCTTGAGTGCATTTAGTTTTTAATTTAGTTTTGAGTGAGCTGAATAAGGTAGATATGAAACTGAATAAAATAAATCGATTTGTTACATGCGTGGTAATGAGTCTTTTCGTTGGGCAGAGTTTTGCCATCGAGCCACAAATTAAAGCAGACGCTTTAGTGACACCAAAACCAACAGAGCAACATTCGCTTTCAACCAAGCGAGTCACAGCACGTTTAACGCAGTCACATTATCATAAATTCAAATTAGATGATGAGTTTGCGGGTAAAATTTTTAACCGTTATATGGATTGGTTAGATCCAGCGCATAATACTTTTTTACAATCTGATGTTGATGAGATGCGTAAAAAATATGCTTCAACTTTAGATGATGAATTATACGAAGGTAAATTAGATTCTGCGTTTGCTATGTATGATTTAATGTCTAAACGCCGCTATGAGCGCTATCAATACGCTTTATCTCTATTAGACAAAGAGCCAAATTTAAAGGCTGATGATGTTATTGAGAATGATCGCGAAAAGGCACCGTTCCCAACAACAGTAGAAAATGCCGATAAATTATGGGAACAGCGTGTCAAAAATGACATTATCAGCTTGTATTTAAAAGACAAAAAATGGCCGGAAATTAAGAAAACATTAGCTAAACGTTATAATTTAGCGATTAAACGCCTAACACAAGTAAAAGCAGATGATATTTTACAAACGTATTTAAATTCTTTTGCTCGTGAGATTGATCCGCATACAAGTTATTTATCGCCTCGTGCGGCAAAAGCATTCCAAGAGAGTATGAACCTTTCTCTTGAAGGGATTGGTGCAACACTTTCAATGGAAGATGATGTTACAACAATCAAATCGCTCGTACCTGGCGCACCAGCGGCTCGTAGCAAGAAACTAGCTGTAGGCGATAAAATTGTGGGTGTAGGGCAAGGCGACAAAGGAGAAATTGAAGACGTCATTGGCTGGCGTTTAGATGATGTTGTCGATAAGATCAAAGGGAAAAAAGGTTCTAAGGTTCGTTTAGAGATTGAACCTGAAAAAGGCGGCAAAACGAAAATTATTACCTTAATCCGCGATAAAGTCCGTATTGAAGATAGTGCTGCTAAATTGACTATCGATAAGATTGATGGGAAAAACATTGCGGTTATTAAGATCCCGACTTTCTATATTGGTTTAACAAAAGATGTTCGTAAATTATTAGACCAAATGAAAGAGAAAAAAGCAGAAGGTCTGATTATTGATTTACGTGAGAATGGCGGTGGTTCACTGACAGAAGTGATTGAACTATCAGGCTTATTTATTAAAGAAGGTCCGGTTGTTCAAGTACGAGATGCATTTAATCGCATTAAAGTACACGAAGATCCTGAAGCGGATAAGTCGGTTTATGATGGTAATTTAATGGTAATGATCAATCGCCATAGTGCTTCTGCTTCAGAAATTTTCGCAGCGGCAATGCAAGATTACAATCGTGCGATTATTGTTGGACAACAAACCTTTGGTAAAGGTACGGTTCAACAAAGCCGTTCGTTAAATTTTGTGTATGATTTAGATCAGGAGCCACTTGGCTATATTCAATATACGATTCAAAAATTCTATCGTATTAACGGCGGTAGTACCCAATTAAAAGGGGTTGAAGCGGATATTAAGTTCCCAGAAATTATCAATGCAGCAAAAACAGGAGAAAGCTTCGAAGATAATGCGCTTCCTTGGGATAAAATTCCGGCAGCTTCTTACCAATTAGCCGGTTCTGCTCGTAATGCTGTAGAAGAATTAACGAAGAAACATGAAGAGCGTATCGCAAAAGATCCTGAATTTATCGCATTAAATGAGGATATTGCACTACGTAAAGAGCGTGATGATCGTAAATTTACTTCATTAAATTTAGCTGAGCGTCAGAAAGAAAACGATGAAGATGAAGCTAGACGATTGGCAAATCTCAACGAACGTTTCAAACGTGAAGGCAAAAAAGCGTTAAAAAATATTGATGCTCTACCAAAAGACTACGAAGCACCGGACTTTTTCTTGAAAGAAACGGAGAAAATGATGGTCGATTGGTTAGAAATTGATAAAAAGTAACAAAATCGTATATAATGTAACAATCCTTAAGCCGCTTATCGAAGAATGTGTTGGACAAGCGGCTTAATTTTTTTATTTTATGCAAAATAAAGAGTAAGAACTTACGATGAATAAAATTAAATTATTACCATTGATGATGGCTCTTTCTAGCGTAGCAATTGCTGAAACATCATCACAAACAAATATGTCTGCGGAGCAAACATCCACTGCGGTTGTTAATGTACCGACTGTACCACAAACAGCGCCTGTTTCTCAGCCGATTCACGATGGTGTTTTACCTCAACTTAGTTTTGAAGCTCAACAAGCTAGAGCTGCAGAGTTATCAAAACGAGCAGACTATGCTTATGAGCAAGAGCAAATTCGTCAAGAACAAGCTCGAAAATTAGCTGCTGCGGAGCAAAAAGTAAAACAAACAGTAGGTAATAATGATTTATTATTAAGTTCAACCACATCAAAAGTTTATTTAGACAATGATTTTTCGCCAATGTGGAATGATAAGTCAGCTACTCGTCAATTTTTAAAAGAATATGCTGCGTTTGCAGCAAGTGGTGTTTCGCCTAAATCAGCAAAAGCATTACAGCAAATCTTAAATCAACCAGAAGGATTGGCGCGTGATATGTTATTAACGGATAGTTTTTTAGACTATCTTTATTACAATAAAAATGTATATCGTAATGCAAATAACTGGTTATATAACTTAGGATCATATTCTCCTAAGGCTCCATCGGGAGAGCAGATTGCGAGCTGGGTTAAATCTGTAAAAAGTGGTAGTTCAGGTCAGTTTGTTGCGAATTTAGTACCACGTAACCATATTTATCAAGAAACAGTACAACGCTTGTTTGTAATGTCTCCTGGTGCTTCAACATCTACTAAGAAAGCTACTAAAGGCAAATCTAAAAATGTAGCAGCCACACCTGTTGATGAAGTCGCGGCAACGGGATCAAGCTCTTTCTATAAATTGGCATTAAATGCTCAGCGTTTACGTATTATTCCAAGTTTTAATAATGGTATCTTTGTAAATATTCCAAGCTACCAATTATACTATTTCCGCGATGGTCAATTAGCGTTACAGTCAAAAGTAATTGTTGGACGTGAAGATCGCCGTACACCGGTAATGTATAGCAAACTTAGTAATGTAGTGGTAAATCCGCCATGGAATGTACCAACAAGTATTTTAACAAAAGATATCGTACCAAAATTGGCAAGAAATCCAGGGATTGCAGATAGTTTAAGTTACGAAATTTTGGATGGTAGCGGTAATAAAGTAAATCCTCGCAGTGTGAATTGGTCGCAGTATTTGAATGCGAAAAGTATACCTTACCGCATTCGTCAAAAAGCGGGTGATGATAGTGCTTTAGGACGTTATAAATTCAACATGCCAAGTTCAGATGCAATTTATTTACACGATACACCAAATCATGGATTATTTAGTCGTACAGATCGTGCTTTAAGTTCGGGATGTGTGCGTGTAGCAAAATCAAGTGAATTGGCAAGCATCTTATTAAAAGAAGCTGGTTGGTCTGCCGAGAAACAGCAAAGTGTCTTAGCGAGTAAAAAAACCACTTCAGCTAATATTCGTTCAGATAACCCTGTTTATCTATACTACGTGACCTCATGGGTTGAAGGTGGCAAGGTTTATACTTTACCGGATATTTATAAATTAGATAACAGTATTCCAAAAACATCAATTAGTTGGAATAAAGTAAAAAATGTGATCTAGTTCTCAAAAATGAAAAATTCCGAGAAGATTTTACCGCTTCTCGGAACTTTTTCTTTTATTATTACCCTAAAAATTGCATCATAGTAATAAAACATGATAGATAGCAAATGGCTAAAGGGCTTTAACTATTTTCTATCTGTCATACTCAGCAGCAAAGTGAGGAAAAATGAACCAAATTAATATCCAACGCCGAAAATGGCTATCTCTAGGCGGGCTTGTATTAGGAGCAAGTCTTTTGCCTAATCAAGTGATGGCAAGTTTATCAACGGTGGCACCACTTGCATTACGTTTTCGTAATGTGAATACTGGCGATACCCATGCCGTTAAATTTAGTGGTGGCGGGTTGGCTTCAGCAGATTTAAGCCAACTTAATTATTTAATGCGTGACCGCCATACCGGACAAGTAAAACGTATTGATCCGAATTTATTTGTTAAATTAAATCAGTTACAACAACGTTTAGGTTTTCGTAATGCTGAAATCTTAGTATTAAGTGGCTATCGTTCAGCGAAAACAAACGCCGCATTACGCCGTAATCATAGAGGTGTTGCGAGCAATAGTTTCCATATTCGTGGGCAAGCAATAGATTTTCAGGTTTCTGGTGTTCCATTAAGCAAAGTTAAAGCCGCAGCAGAAAGTTTACATAATGGTGGTGTTGGCTATTATCCACGTAGTAACTTTGTTCATGTGGACACAGGTCCGGTCAGAACATGGCGTGGAGTATAAATAGCTGTTATGTTTAATTTACAGATTATTCCCGTTAGTCCTTTTCAACAAAATTGTTCTGTCATTTGGGATGATAATAAAAATGCAGCGATTATTGATGCGGGCGATAATGCAGAGCGAATCATTCAATTTGTGGAACAGCAAGAACTTAACGTTGAAAAATTATTAATTACGCATGCCCATCTTGATCATATTATGGCAGTAGAAAGCGTGCGTGATCATTTTGGTGTACCGGTTTATGGCTCTCATCTTGCGGATAAACCACTTTTTGAGCAGCTTCCGCAAATGTGCGAAAAATTTGGCTTACCTCCTGTAAAAGGCTTTTTACCTGATCATTGGCTCAAGGAAGGTGATGAAGTTACGGTTGGTGCTTTAAAATTCAATATCCGCCATTTACCGGGGCATGCACCAGGACATATCGGCTTTTTTGATTTAGAGAACAAAGTTGCATTTAGTGGCGATGTATTGTTTAAAGACAGTATCGGGCGTACTGATCTCTATTTAGGGAATTTTGAGCAACTGATTGACACAATCAAAACAAAAATGTTTGATTTGGAAGATGATTTTATTATTATCCCAGGACATGGTGCTCATACTACCATAGGTAGAGAAAAGGTTCACAATCCATTTTTAAAATAAGATGTGTTTTTTAAGCGGTTGGTTTTTGTAAAAAATTTGCAAAAATCAACCGCTTTACTTTTTACTTTCATAAAAATCCAATTTAATTATAAATAATTATTGAATAATTTTGCATATTTATGCAAAATAGGCACATCATTTTTAAGTACTCTTAAATAGAAAGAAAGGAATAACATTATGGCACTTTGGGGTGGACGTTTCACACAAGAAGCAGACCAAAAATTCAAATTTTTTAATGACTCTCTACGTTTCGATTATCGTCTGGCATTACAAGATATTGATGGTTCAATCGGTTGGGCAAAAGCGATTACATCTGTTGGTATTTTAACAGAAGAAGAGCATCAGCAGCTTGTAGCGGCATTAAAAGCACTACGTGCAGAAATTGAACCTAAAATTGAAATTATTTTAAAAGACGATGCAGAAGATATCCATAGCTGGGTTGAATCGAAGCTTATTGAAAAAGTTGGGGATTTAGGTAAAAAGCTCCATACAGGACGTAGCCGTAATGATCAGGTTGCGGTAGATATGAAAATGTGGTGTAAAGCACAAGTTGTTGTGCTTCAAGAACGTATCCGTAACCTACAAGAAAAATTAGTTTTAACGGCAGAAGCAAATCAACAAGCTGTTATGCCAGGTTATACTCATTTACAACGTGCACAGCCAATCACTTTTGCACATTGGTGTATGGCATATTTTGAAATGTTAGAGCGTGATTACAGCCGTTTAGCCGATGCTTATAAGCGTATGCATACGTGCCCATTAGGCTCAGGTGCATTAGCCGGAACTGCTTATGCTATTGATCGCGACCAACTTGCTCAAGATCTCGGTTTTAGCATTGGTACGCGTAATAGCTTGGACAGCGTATCGGATCGTGATCATGTGTTAGAGCTTCTTTCAAATGCTTCCATTAGTATGGTGCATTTATCTCGTTTTGCAGAAGATCTAATTTTCTTTAATAGCGGTGAATCTGCATTCTTAGAGCTTTCTGATCGTGTTACGTCTGGTTCATCGCTTATGCCACAAAAGAAAAACCCGGATGCGTGTGAGTTAATTCGTGGAAAATCCGGACGTGTATTTGGCGCTTTAACTGGCTTACTCACAACCTTAAAAGGATTGCCATTAGCTTACAACAAAGATATGCAAGAAGATAAAGAAGGCATTTTTGATGCGATGGAAACATGGCAAGCTTGCTTAGAAATTGGTGCCTTAGTACTTGAAGATATCAATGTGAATGTTGAGCGTACACGTGAAGCCGCACAGCAAGGTTACTCTAATGCAACAGAATTGGCTGATTATTTAGTGGCGAAAGGTATTCCATTCCGTGAGGCTCATCATATTGTTGGAGAAGCGGTAGTTTATGCGATCAGTAAGCGTGAACCTTTAGAAGCATTATCTGTTTCAGAGTTCAAGCAGTTCCATAGTGTGATTGATGAGGATGTTTATCCGATTCTGTCCTTAGAGTCTTGTTTAGAGAAGCGTTGTGCGAAAGGTGGGGTAAATCCTGAGCGCGTATCAGAAGCCATTTCTGCTGCAAAAATATTATTAAGTATCTAAGAGTATTAGAATAGAAACAATTTATTTTGGATACGTATTAGAGAAAGAAAGTCGGGAATTCCCGACTTTTTCTTTTACTTTTTCCACCCTTTCAACGCATCTGCAAATGCATTATTCGTAAATTGATTACGTTGAGGTTTCGATGATTGATTTTGTAAGCGGTCTGATTTTTCAGTCATTTTGCGATTTTCGTTGTGTTCAGATTTCTTCTCTCCTGCAGAGTCATCTAAGCGCATTGTTAAAGCAATACGTTTACGAGCAACATCTACTTCAAGCACTTTAACCTTAACTACATCGCCTGCTTTTACCACGGTATGCGGATCATCAACAAAGCGATTAGAAAGCATTGAAATATGCACTAATCCGTCTTGATGTACACCAATATCAACGAAAGCACCAAAGTTAGCAACGTTGGTTACCGTACCTTCTAAGATCATTCCCACTTTAAGATCCTTGATCTCTTCAACGCCTTCCATAAAAGTAGCTGTTTTGAATTCGCCACGTGGATCTCGCCCCGGTTTTTCAAGCTCTTTGAGAATATCCGTTACGGTTGGTAAACCAAATTGTTCATCAACAAAATCTTTTGCATTGAGCTGATGAATTTTAGTCGCATTTCCCATTAAATCCGCAAGGGTTGCCGTAGTGGCTTGTAGAATTTTCTCAACTACCGGGTAAGCTTCCGGGTGAACACTTGAGGCATCAAGCGGATTTTTTCCATTTAAAATTCGCATAAAGCCGGCACATTGCTCAAAGGCTTTTGGCCCTAAGCGTGGTACTTTTTTCAAATCGGAGCGACTGTTAAATCGTCCATTTTCATCACGGAATGCCACAATATTTTGTGCAAGCGTTTTTGTCATACCGGCAACACGTGCGAGAAGTGGAGCTGAAGCGGTATTTAAATCAACACCTACCGCATTTACGCAATCTTCTACCACGGCATCTAATTTTCGGGCAAGTTGAGATTGGTTCACATCGTGTTGATATTGCCCTACGCCAATGGCTTTCGGTTCAATTTTAACTAATTCCGCAAGTGGGTCTTGTAAACGGCGGGCAATAGATACCGCACCACGTAAAGAAACATCTAAATCAGGGAATTCATTTGCCGCTAATTCTGATGCAGAGTACACCGAAGCGCCGGCTTCGCTGACCACTACGGTTTGCGGGATCAACATATCCGATTTGCTTTCTTTAATCTGTTTAAGCACATCTTTGGCAAAACGTTCTGTTTCACGAGAAGCTGTACCATTACCAATCGCAATCAATTCAACATTGTGTTGCTTGATCAATTTATAAAGTGAAACTTCTGCAGCCGCTTTACCGGTCGTATGTGGATAAATAGTCTCTGTAGCTAATAATTTTCCAGTGTTATCCACAACCGCTACTTTAACCCCTGTTCTTAAACCCGGGTCTAGCCCCATCGTATTTCTTGCCCCTGCAGGTGCAGCCATCAATAACGCAGAAAGATTACGGGCAAAAACATCAATGGCTTCTTCTTCCGCTTTTTCACGTAAGGTTGCCATCAATTCGGTTTCAAGATGAAGAAGGACTTTAATTTTCCACGTCCAAGCAATCACTTGCTCCCGCCATTTATCCGCCGGTTGTTGATTGAAAATGACACCAAGATGCTGACGAATAATCTCTTCACAAGGGCTTGTTGATTTAGTTTCCTCATTTTCCGGCTCCGGATTGAGTGAAAGCGATAATATACCTTCATTACGTCCACGGAACATCGCTAACGCACGATGAGAAGGCACGGTTTTGAATGGCTCACTGTGAGTAAAGTAATCACGGAATTTTTCGCCTTCTTCCTCTTTACCTTCAATAACTTTTGCTTCAAAAGCGGCATAAGCGGTCAAATATTGGCGAAGTTTTGCAAGTAAATCCGCATCTTCTGAAAAACGCTCCATCAGAATATATCTTGCACCGTCTAAAGCCGCTTTTGTATCTGCTACGCCTTTCTCTACACTCACAAACGCTTCTGCCGCATTTTCAGGTTGTTGCGAAGGATCTGACCATAATAATTCCGCAAGAGGCTCAAGCCCTGCTTCAATCGCAATTTGTCCACGTGTACGGCGTTTAGGTTTATAAGGTAAATAAAGATCTTCTAATTCGGTTTTACTTTCTACGCTAAGAATTTTGGTTTGAAGCTCCTCGGTTAATTTACCTTGCTCTTCAATAGATTTTAAAATTGTTTGGCGGCGATCATCTAATTCGCGTAAATAAATTAAGCGAGTTTCAAAATGACGAAGCTGAGTGTCGTCTAATCCTCCCGTTACCTCTTTACGATAACGAGCGATAAAAGGAATGGTATTACCTTCATCAAGAAGGGTCATTGCCGCTAAAATTTGGTGTGCGCCAACATTAAGTTCTGTGGCGATAATTTGGCTAATTTGTTGATTTAAATTTGACATTGAAGTTCCTAATTTAACGAAGTTGGTTCGCTCTGACCTTATCTAATTTTTCCAGTTGATTTATTGCTTCCTGTACTTTCGCAAGATTGGATTCAGATTTAGCACAAAGAATAATATTTTCGAGGCTATCTGCTTGATGATAATAAGGCTGTTCGCTACTTACTGCTTTTTCAAATTGTTGATATGCCTGCTGAAATTGACCTTGTTTACACAAAAAAGTGCCGTAATTATTGAGTACATCAGGACGATTATGGCTTAAGGTTAAAGCATCAAGGTAAGCTTTTTCAGCCTGTTGAGGTTCGCCTGTTTGTTGATAATAGTAGGCGAGAACAGAGTAAGGAAGGTAGTCTTTCGGATCGTGGCTTAACGCACGGTCAATATTCTCTTTGGCTTTAGGGAAATCGTGGTGATCAAGATAAGCTAAAGCGAGGTTGATCCTCGCTTTAACCGCTTCTGAACGGTTAAATTCAGAAATTGGCTCTACCGTAGAAGAACAGCCGACAAGAAACAAGACTAAACAAGCGGTAAAAAAATTGAATAATTTTGCAAATGGCATTGATGTTCTCCTACTGATGCATGATTAGTGGTTCTTAACCTCAATTCCTTGACCGAATTTACGTTTTTCAAGCGTACGTTTGGTACGGTCGATTACATCGCCAGCAAGCTGTCCACAAGCCGCATCAATATCATCGCCACGTGTTTTACGAATGGTTACCGTAAAACCGTACTCCATTAACGCTTTTTGGAAACGGTCAATACGAGAATTTGAACTCTTCGCATAAGGTGCTTCCGGGAACGGGTTCCAAGGAATTAAGTTAATTTTACACGGTGTATTCTTTAAGACTTTCGCTAATTGGTGTGCGTGATCAACTTCATCGTTGATATGATCTAACATCACGTACTCAATCGTGACTTTTCCGTGGTTCGCATTAGAGACTTCTAAATACTTATTCACGGAGTTAATTAACATTTCAATGTTATATTTTTTGTTAATCGGTACAATTTCATCACGGATTTCATCATTTGGTGCGTGTAATGAAATCGCCAATGCCACATCAATTTTTTCACGTAATCCATCTAATGCCGGTACAACGCCAGAGGTTGAAAGCGTCACACGGCGTTTAGATAAACCATAGGCGAAGTCATCTAACATAATTTCCATTGCCGGAACAACGTTATTCACGTTCAATAATGGCTCGCCCATCCCCATCATCACCACATTAGTAATCGGGCGAACGCCAGTAACACCAAAGTTACCGATAATTTTAGACGCACGCCAAACTTGCCCGATAATTTCTGCGACATTTAAATTGCGGTTAAAACCCTGTTGTGCGGTTGAACAGAATGTACAAGCTAAGGCACAACCTACTTGGGAAGAAACACATAGCGTAGCACGGTCTGCTTCCGGAATATAAACGGTTTCAATTTGCTGTTCGCCTACTTGCATTGCCCATTTGATCGTACCATCGGCAGAACGTTGTTCTACGGCAACTTCAGGCGCTTTGATTTCAGCAACTTGTTTGAGCTTTTCACGCAATACCTTGTTGATATTGCTCATATTATCGAAATTATCTTCTCCGAAGTGATAAATCCATTTCATTAGCTGATCGGCACGGAAAGGTTTTTCGCCTAAACTCGCTAAAAATTCACGCATTTGTGGGCGTGTCATATTCATAAGATTAACTTTTTCGGATTTCGGGTGTGCAACGGCAATGTTCGTTGCTTGAATTTGATCTGACATTAAATGAGCCTCGTTATTACACGGTGTTTCAATCGAAACAATTATGGCAAAAGGATTAGTTTTGCGGATATAAATAATAAAGAAGCGAATTGTACTGATCTCTAAGCAATAAGGCTAGTCATTTTTACAAGATTTGAAAAGTTGAAAATGTAAATTTTTCGAGCAAGATCGCAAAATTAATTGAAGGGGACTTTAATAAGGCTGTCGAAAGGAAAAGCGGTTAAATTTACCCAAAATCACACAAGAAAGATCAGGGCGAATATAATTCGCCCCTACATATTTTCAACAGGCATTTATCGAGTATAAACGAACTCTACGCCTTCTTCATCTTCTTCAGACCAATCATCATCAAAATCGTCCCAATCCTCTTCTTCAATTGGATTTTGCATAGCTTGTTGATGATAATCGTCCCATTTGAATTTCACTTCTTCCGCTTCTTTATTTTCTTCTTCAAGCTCACGAGGGTTTGCTTCAATGAAGTCCATAATATCACGGGTTAGCTGTTGGACATTTTGACCTGTTGCCGCAGAAATCAGGTAGTAATCGCCTTCCCAGCCAATCTGCTCGGCAATCTCTTTCGCACGTTCTTTCGCTTCTTCTTCGCCGATAGTATCAATTTTATTGAAAACTAACCAGGTCGGTTTTTCTGACAGTTTTTCGCTATATTGATACAACTCGCTTTCAATCACAGAAATGTTATGCGCCGGATCACTTTCATCAATCGGCATAATATCCACTAAATGGATCAACACTCGGCAACGTTCTAAGTGTTTTAAGAAACGAATACCTAAGCCCGCACCTTCTGCAGCACCTTCAATCAGCCCCGGAATATCTGCCACCACAAAGCTACGATCTGCACCAACACGAGCCACACCTAAACTTGGTACTAAGGTGGTAAACGGATAATCAGCTACTTTCGGTTTTGCCGCAGAAACACTACGGATAAAGGTTGATTTACCGGCATTTGGTAAACCTAGCATACCGACATCGGCAAGTAACATTAATTCAAGTAACAAATCACGTTTTTCGCCCGGTGTGCCGTTGGTTTTTTGACGCGGCGCACGGTTTACTGATGATTTGAAACGGGTATTACCTAAGCCGTGATACCCACCTTTTGCCACCAGCATTTTCATACCGTGTTTGGTTAAGTCGCCAATCACTTCTTGGGTGTCGTTATCAATTGCACGGGTTCCCACCGGCACACGTAAGGTAATATCGTTACCACGATGTCCGGTACACCCTGCACTGCGACCATTCTCGCCACGCCCTGCGGCATAGCGTTTCTCAAAACGGTAGTCGATTAAGGTATTTAGGTTTTCATCGGCAATTAAATAAACATCGCCACCATCGCCACCATCGCCACCGTCAGGCCCCCCTTTCGGGATATATTTTTCACGGCGGAAGCTTACACAGCCATTACCGCCATCGCCTGCTTCGACACGAATCAGGGCTTCATCAATAAATTTCATCTGTTTTTTCCTTTTTTCACTCTCCCCCTTTATGGAGGAGAGACAGGCAGACGTGCGTTTAGCACGGCTGGCAGAGAGAGGGTAAGCGGTTAAAATTTTAATTTTTTTGCAAATTAGTCTTTAACCCCTCTCTCTGATAAATGCAAAGCCGCTACTTTGCATTTATCTGTCTCTCTCCCACAAGGGGCGAGAGTTATTAAATGATTACATTTTCTCTACAGTTTTAATTCCTAAAAGATCTAAACCTTGTTTTAACGTTTTCGCTGTTAATGCTGCTAAACGTAAACGGCTATTTTTCACAGCTTCTTCTGCATTTAGAATTGGGCAAGCCTCATAGAAACTTGAGAACGTACCGGCTAACTCATATAAGTATTGGCAAAGAATATGCGGCATTCCTTCTTTTGCTACACCGTTTAACGCTTCTTCAAATTGCAGTAATTTAACCGCTAATGCACGTTCTTTATCTTCAGTTAAATGAATCTCGCCAGTGAGTTCGTTTGCATCAATACCGGCACGAGCAAAAATCGAACGGATACGTGTGTAAGCATATTGCATATAAGGTGCTGTGTTGCCCTCAAATGTGAGCATATTATCCCAATCAAACACATAATCCGTTGTACGGTTTTTGCTAAGATCCGAATACTTCACCGAACCAATTGCAACCGCCTCAACCACTGCTGCTTTTTCTTCCGCAGTTAAGTCTGTTGAACGTGCGGAAATAAGTTTGTCTGCGCGTTCTACCGCTTCATCAAGAAGATCCTTTAATTTAACCGTTCCGCCTGAACGGGTTTTAAACGGCTTGCCATCTTTACCTAACATCATACCGAAGAACGGGTGTTCAAGGCTGAAGGAATCCGGTACATAGCCTGCTTTACGGGTAATTAACCACGCTTGTTGCATATGTTGTGCTTGGCGAGAGTCGGAGAAAACTAAGGCACGGTCAGCTTTTAGTGTTTCATAACGGTATTTTGCCGCTGCAACATCGGTAGTTGTGTAAAGGAAGCCACCATCTTTCTTCTGAACAATAACCCCCATTGGGTCGCCGTCTTTATTTTTGAACTCATCTAAGAAAACAACTAATGCGCCTTCATCTTCAACGGCAAGTCCTTTCGCTTTAAGATCGGCAACAATTTCAGGCAACATCGGGTTGTAAAGGCTTTCGCCCATTACATCTTTTTCCGTTAGCGTAACATTCAAGCGGTCATAATTTTCTTGGTTGTGGTGCATTGTAATATCCACCAGTTTTTTCCACATCGTACGACAATATTCATCGCCACTTTGTAGCTTAACCACGTAGTTACGCGCTTTTTCGGCAAAAGCTTCATCACTGTCGTAATGTTCTTTTGCCGCACGGTAGAAGGCTTCTAAATCGCTTAATTCCATTTGGCTGGCGTGCTCATTTTCCATTTTTTCAAGGTAAGCAATCAGCATACCGAACTGTGTTCCCCAGTCGCCAACGTGATTTGCACGAATGACGTTATTCCCTAAGAACTCAAGTGTACGCACAACCGCATCACCGATAATGGTAGAACGCAAATGTCCTACGTGCATCTCTTTTGCCACATTTGGCGAAGAGTAATCCACCACAATCGTTTGTGGATTTGCAGTTTGAATACCAAAATTAACCGCTTGCAATGCTTGATTTGCATTCTCCGCTAACCACGCTTTATTTAAGAAAATATTGATAAAGCCCGGACCGGCAATTTCTAATTTATCTACAATCCCGTCTAAATTCGCATTATCTAAAATTTTCTGAGCAAACTCACGTGGGTTCATGCCTAATTTTTTTGCTGCCCCCATAGCACCGTTTGCTTGATAATCGCCAAATTCAGGTTTGCCTGATTGACGAACAAGCGGTTCAACATTTGAATCCGCACCCGCACTTATCATTGCTTGCTTGATTTTTTCCGATAAAATATGCTGAATATTCACTTTTAATAACCTATCAATTCTGTTTACAAAAAAATGGACAAAATTATATCAGAAACTGCAAAATTTTTCGAGGAAATGACAGCTTGTTTTGGTGATTTATCGCAATTTGAGCAAAATATTTTACAAATGGCCCAATTAGCCAAGATTGATTTAGCTAAATTGGAGATTGATCATGTTGCAGTACGAATGAATAGCATTGAAAAAGCTGAAAAATGGCGAACATTTTTGTTAAGAAATGCAAAGTTACTTAAAGAAAGTAAAGTAAACGGTCGTCCCATAGGGCTTTTTTTATTGCCTTATTCATTAAATTTATGTGGCCAGCTTGTTCCCATTTTAGAGCTTCCCTTTCCGAAAGGAAAAGCCTATCCGCAAGAAGGTTGGGAGCACGTTGAAGCGGTATTTCCAATGCTAGAAACGGAAAATACCTCCCAATGGATTGCACGAACATTAGCGACATTTAACTTAACGGAACATCCCGATTTAGCATTAAAAATAAGTCAGCCTGAAGTGGAAGGGGAACGTTTGCCCAACCCAACAATTGCAATAACTGTCAAGAATGCAACTTTTTGCAATCATTCTTGTCTTAAGTTACACCCTTATGGTATAAATGACGTTATCCGTTCAGAAAGTGATTTCTGAATTTTCTTTATTGGAGTAAAATATGAAAAAATTTGGATTAGCTGCGGCTTTATTATCTAGCTTTGTGATGGTTGGCTGTGCCAATACAGATATTTATAGCGGTAGTGTTTATTCTAGCGACCAAGCTAAGGAAGCACGCTCAATTAGCTATGGTACTATTGTATCGGTACGTGATGTTAAAATCCAAGCAGATAACCAAGGCGTAATCGGCACCATTGGTGGTGGTGTATTAGGTGGTTTAGCTGGTTCAACAATTGGCGGTGGTAGCGGTCAAGCTGTGGCAAGTGCCGTAGGAGCAATTGCAGGTGCAATGATTGGTAGCACAGTTGAAGAAAAAGCGAGTCAAGTTTCTTCTTTAGAAATGGTGATTCGCAAAGATGATGGCAAAGAAATCGTCGTCGTTCAGAAGAAAGAAGATGGTTTTGTTGCCGGTAAACGTGTAAGAATCGTTGGTTCTAATGCAGATTTAAACGTTTCTTTACTTTAAATTCTCGTTCTTTTAAGGATACATAATGAAAAAATTTTCTCTCGCTGTACTTGTAAGTATGGTTTTAGCGGCTTGTACTGCTGAGGTTTACTCGGATAAAGGTAACGCAACAGTATTAAGTAGCAAAGACTTATCAAAAGATGTTGTTGAATTAACAGTTCAAAAAGATAATGGTGAAGTTGTTACGATGACTCGCCAATATGATGCGCATGCGGCAGTTGGCGCACGTGTTAATGTAACTGATAATTACGAACACAAAGACGCAGATTTAAAAACAATTACGCGTTACGAATTCAAATAATTATTCTAAAAAACCGATGTTTCTCATCGGTTTTTTTATAGGAATAAATAATGTTAAAAAGCCTACCAAAAATTTGGTAGGCTTTTTTTCGATAAGATTAATTAGTCAGTTAATTTTGTACCGTATAAATAGGTGTAACCAAACGGGCTTTGTTTGTAGTCTTGCACACGTTTACTTGTCGGCGCAAAGTTAATAGAGTGTGCTACGTTAACCCACGGTGCTTGCTCACGTAATAATACTTGCGCTTGCTCATAAAGTTTCGTGCGTTCCGCTTTATCGGATAAACCAATCGCTTTATCTAATAAGGCATCTAACTCTGGGTTATTGAAACGAGCATAGTTGCTGTTACCAATGTTGCTTGAACCGAATAATGGCGATAAGAAGTTATCCGGATCACCATTGTCGCCAGACCAACCATAAGTCCCTGCAGTTAATTCGCCTGCTTTAGTACGTTTAATATAGTCGCCCCATTCATAGGTAACTAATTTTGCTTTCACGCCAAGTTTTGCCCAGTCTGCTTGGATAATTTCAGACATACGGCGAGGGTTCGGGTTAGAAGCTCGCACAACCGGTTGAACCCATAATTCTGTTTCAAAACCATTTGGATAACCCGCTTCTGCTAACAACTGTTTTGCTTTCTCAATGTTATATTCTGAATCTGGCAAGCTGTTGTTATAGCCCCAAATTGTTGGCGGTAAAGGGGTTTTCGCGGCTACGCCTGCACCTTGATACACGATATCAATGATTGCTTTTTTATCTACGGCAAGATTTAACGCTTGACGAACTTTCACATTATCGAAAGGGGCTTTTTCGGTATTAAAGGCAACATAAGCAATGTTTAAACCCGGATTTGAAAGTAAATTCACTTTCGGATCGGTTTTCATTTTCTCAATGTCTGTTGCATTTGGGAAATCGATTAAATCACATTGTCCTGCTTGTAATTTCGCATAGCGAGTTGTTGCATCCGGCACAATTTCAAAGATCAAGCGGTCGAAATCTGCTTTACCGTTCCAATAATCTTTATGTGCAACATAACGGCTTGCTTGATCTAACACATAGCCTGTAAACGCAAATGGACCTGTACCGATAGGCGTGCTATCAATCGTTTCAGGTTTACCTGCTTTTAGCATCGCATCGGCATATTCAGCAGAGTAGATTGACGTAAAATCCATACCTAAACTTGAAAGGAAGGTAGCATCTTTCTTGTTAAGGGTAAATTTCACCGTATTCTCATCAACTTTTTCTACCGATTTTAATAAAGCAGGGAATTTCATCGCTTTAAAGTACGGATAGGTCGCTTTTGATACGTTGTGATACGGGTGATTTGGGTCTAACTGACGGTTAAATGAAAAGACCACATCATCAGCATTTAAATCGCGTGTTGGCGTGAATTCTTTATTTGAGTGGAATTTAACCCCTTTACGTAAATGGAAAGTATAGGTTAAACCATCTTCAGAAATCTCCCAACTTTCTGCTAAAGCCGGCTCGATTTCGGTTGAACCACGTTTGAATTCCACTAAACGGTTGTAAACTTGTTGTGAACTCGCATTATATGAAATACCGTCCATTGCTAAAGCTGGGCTGAAATATTGTGGCGAACGGCTTACACAGTTCACAAACGTTTTTTCACCGGCAGGTTTTGCTACGGTTTTGTTTTCAGTATTTTTATCATCGCAAGCGGTTAATGCAAAGGCTGCGACTAAACCGGCTGCAACGGCAGTTAATTTATTTAATTTCATAAGAACCTCAAATAAAGGAAAATTCAATATTATGTAGTTATTGCACAAAAGATAGGTAGGGATGCTACGCTGGCGTCCCTACTATGTTACTTTTAGCAAATTAAAAGTTTTGTACATTTACTACAAATGCGCTAAGAGATTACCTTTTATTAACATTTGAGTAAAGAAGAAAAGGTATTTATTTATAACAAAACGCTATAAAAAAGCGGTTAAATTTTTGAAAATTTTGCATTTGCAAAACGTTCTTCAAATTTAACCGCTTATTACGCACTTGTTATACTTGGTGCGTTAAATTATTTTGGATTACCCACCGGTAATACTTCACGACCAAAGCTATCATTGATGATATCAGCTGCCGCAAGATAGAATGCTAATAATGCTGTTAATAAACCAAAGTTACCACCAATGTGTGTTAAAGTGTGGTTACCTGTAAAGTCGCCAGCAGCTAATAAGTAGAAAGTAATGGTTAAAGCAAGGAAAATCGCTTGTAATGCACGCGCTTTTGCTAATGTACCGATAAACATCATTAACGTGAACGTACCCCAAACCACTAAGTACCAACCAACGAATTCAGGCGAAACAGTTGCACCGAAGAAAACTTTTAATAATGCGAATGACCACCAGAACGCACCGTAGCTTGTAAATGCGGTGAAACCAAAAGTATTACCTTTTGAGAATTCAAACATACCAGCAATCATCTGTGCTGTACCACCGAAAGCAAAGCCCATTGCAAGCACTAAGCCAACATTTTCGCCACCGAAAGTACCATTGTTGATTAAGCTAAGTAACCAAGTTGTTAATGCAAAACCACATAAACCAAGTGGAGCCGGGTTTGCTGTTAAAGAGTTATGATTTGACATTGAAGACCTCATATAAATGTCGATTTAAAAACACCGGTATGATGTAGCAAATGCACAAACCTTTAATTTTGTAGGGTGGACGTAAGTCCACGCTTAGAATAACGATCTTCATGCGTGGACTTACGTCCACCCTACATCTAAGAGCATTTCGTAGGGGCGGGGTTTATCCCCGCCCATAAGCAATCATTGATATTCGGGTGGGGATAAACCCCACCCCTACGAAAAGATATTAAATGTTTGTGCAACTGTTAAATCATATCGAATTTTACTTACTGCCTGTTTTTAACAAGTTCCAGTATTTTTCATAAATTTCTACCGCAGAACCTACATCTGCTTGTAGAACGCCTTTCTCAATTTCCGCTTTAGGTGGGAAAATCAAAGGATCATTTACCGTTTCTGTCGGTAGCAACGCTTTCACGCCTTCATTTGGCATTGAAAAGCCCATGGTTTCGATTACTTCCTTCGCACTTTCAGGACGAAGTAGGAAATCAATAAATTTATGTGCCGCCTCTTTATTTACCGCACCTTTCGGGATCACGTAGTTATCCATCCACAATACCGCGCCTTCTTTCGGGAAAATAAATTGTAAATCTTTATTTTCATTTTTCGCACGATAAGCCGAACCCGACCACTGCATACCTACCGATACTTCGCCTTGTAAATAAGGCATTTCAGGCGAATCTGAGTTAAACACTAACACGTTTGGAATGAGTTTTTTCAAACGCTCATAAGCGGATTTAATCTCTTGCTCATTTTCACTATTTGGCGATTTGCCATCTAATAAAAGTGCAATATGGAAAACTTCACGAGGGTCATTCATCAGCAATAATTTGCCTTTGTATTCCTCACGCCATAAATCGCCCCAGCTTGAAAGCGCGTTAGGATCGATTTCTGAAGCATTTACCCCAATGCCCGTTAAACCGTAAACATAAGGTAACGAGTATTTATTTTCAGGGTCGAACGGTTTTGCCATCAATTCCTGCGACACATTTTTCAAATTTGTCAGTTTCGATTTATCCAATTCCGCTAACATCCCTTCTTTTGCCATCTTGCCCACATAGTAGCTTGACGGAAAAACAATATCGTAGCCCTTTGAATTTGATAATTTTAACTTAGAGTACATCTCTTCATTACTTTCGAAAGTGGAATAAATCACTTCGATGCCCGTTTCTTTGGTAAAACGTTCTAATAAAGAAGAAGGAACGTATTCTGTCCAGTTATACACATAAAGTTTTTCAGCGGCATGAGTTGCCATTGCTGAGAATGCCACAGCAATTGCTGTGAATTTCGCCAACATTTTATTCAATTTTTTATCCCCATAAGATAAACAAGGTAAAAAAGACAACGAGAGAAATTACCCCTCGCCCAAAAAGCGTGCAATTATAGCGACTTCATTTCTGTTTTTCTATAAGAAAAGCTATTTTTTAGCAAAATGAAGAGAAATTTGATAAAAATAGATTTTAAATGCGAAGTGTTTTTAATTAGAATAAGCGCCCTAAAAAGTAAAATAGGTATTAGATATTTACACATGTAATTTGTTCAACCGCAGAACGTAAATTTCTGCTCCGATATGTCTAATTATTAATTATGGATATTCTATTAGACGTGGATATTACGTGGAGTAAATACTGATATTTTATGGATGTTTTTAGGACAGTGGCATCACTTGTGTTATCTTAGAACTAAAAAAACAAAATAAAAGGAGACAATAATGTTCAATATGGTAAAGGCTTCATTTGAAAAACCTAACCGAACATTACTTAGCGATATTTCATTATCGTTTGGACAAAGGAATGTATATAGCCTTATAGGGCATAATGGTTCTGGTAAATTTACGCTCATCAAGCTACTCGCAAAAAAATACACATTCATCAGGAAATATTACCTTTGATAATATCGCACTAAATGAGTGGGCGGCACATATATGTATATGCTCAGTAAGTAGCTTTACTGCCTCGGCATTTACGCCAAACAGCAGATCTGACTGCTGAAAGCTAATTGCAATGGGGCGTTATATAACACAATTTGTAGTATTAAATGACATGTTATTAAACATCTTGCTACAAAAACGGTGAGTTTCTATTGATGAAAAAATCCATTTCTTACTTATACAATATCCTTTTACGCCGTTTACAAGCGGTTATTTTTTTCAGTTTTTTTGTATTATCTGCGTATGCAGGGGAGCCAGAGGAAGTTTTTGTAACACTAGATTGGACGGTCGCAGAAACATTAATCGCATTAGGTGAAAATCCTATAACAATGGGCGACGCAAAAAATTATAACCGCTGGAATCCAGTATTACCTGAACCGATGCAAGATTTAGGTATTCGATTACAACCTAATCCAGAACAAATAGCCCAGCCTCCTCTCCATTTAGAGCCTGCCTCTTTAACTTTTATTAATAGTAATTTTTATAGGCAGGCAACATCACAACTTAAAAAACATGCTAAGAATGTTGAAGTCATCGACTTTTACCAAGAAGGTGACGCATGGGTAAATGTAATAAATGCAACAAAGCGAATTGCCGAGCTCATTAATAAGCCAGATGCTTTTGAACTCTTATTAAATCAATATTCGTATACGATTAATACAATTGCACCGCTTGTCAAACCTTATTTAGATCGCCCTATCGCTTTGGTTCAATTTATTGATTCACGCCATTTACGTATTTATGCACAAAATAGCCCTTGCGGACATGTATTGGGGCAACTGGGTTTTAAAAATGCTTGGCAAGGTACACATAATTATTGGGGATTTGAAACCATTGAAGTGACGCAATTATCCCAATTACCTAAAAATAGCCGATTTGTCGTTATAAAGCCTCTCCCAACAAATGTTGCTTTGGCGATTAAATACAATGTCCTTTGGAAAAAGCTCGATATGGCGAGAGACCCGGTTATATTACCGGCGCTTTGGACTTTCGGTGGGATTCCTTCCGCCCAACGTTTTGCAGAGGCACTTGCAAACGGTTTAATCCACGGAGGAGAGGGATAAAAACCACACAAGGGACGCCAGCGTGGCGTCCCTACGCTTTTATTATTTATACATCGCCATGTTATCAAATGAAGGAATAGTGCATTTGTTACATGATAGCGGACATTATGCATATTTTTTTATTGTGCATCTATTAATCAAAAATGGATGTTGTATAATCAGCGCCTGCGATGCAGGATTACTCATCTTTACAATAAGTTTAAAGAATGAAAATATTAAAATCAATGTAAAGCTTAGGGATGGGTTATTGATATTAATCAAATTCAGAGTAATATGCTAAGTATTTACTGGGGTCATTAGGCAGCGTTATCGCTTAATGAAACTAGAAAATCCTACATTAACATAATGTCATTTAATATGAGGTTAATCATACATGAATAAAATTTTCAAAGTCATTTGGAATCACGCAACGCAAAGTTTTGTCGTGGTATCAGAATTAACAAGAACAAAAGGTAAGTCCGCTTCAACAACGGATAACCGTGTAGAGCCAAGCAAAGCATTATTAGCTTTAGGTGTGGCGGGTGCTGCATTAATTGGTGGCAATGCTCAGGCAGTAACACTTGGTACATCAGTGAGCGATGGTTCATATACTAGAACAAATGACGGTAGTGTGGCGATTGGTTACAATGCGGTTACGCAAAATCACTCGAGTGTTGCAATTGGTACAAATGTTGCAGCAGCAGCTGATTCAAGTGTCGCAATTGGTTTAAACGCTAGAACCCTTCAAGAGAATGGTGTGGCTGTTGGTGCAGATGCTAAAGCATATAGCCAATCTTCAACAGCGATTAGTATGAAAGCTCAAGCTTTTGGTAATAATACACTTGCTGCTGGTTTTGATGCCTATGCGAACACTGTGGAAAGTAATAGCGCAACAGATACTGCAGTAGATGGTCAGTTGACCGCAGATGGTGTTGAGGTTTGGTATGACTCTCAAGGTAATACTCGTTATTCAAATGTGCCAGCGTTAGCATTAGGTGCTGAATCGTCTGCAACTAACCGTAATGCAATTGCAATTGGTACACTTTCTAATGCTTCTGGTAACCGTGCGATGGCAATGGGTGCTGGTGCAAATGCAAGTGGTATGCGTGCTATTGCAAACGGCTGGCGTTCAAATGCAAGTGGCGAGAGAGCGCTTGCAATTGGTCCGGAATCAAAATCTTCAGCTAAAGATGCGATTGCTATTGGTAATACGACCAATGTATCTGGCAATTACTCAGTTGCTTTAGGTGCGAATGCGAATGTGAAAAACCAAAATACATTTGTATTTGGTAGTAACTTAACCACAACTCAAGATAACAGTGTGGTTTTAGGTCAAGGTTCAACAGACCGTGCTGCAACAACTGAAACTTCAACAACGTTATTAGGCGTAACTTATGGCACATTTGCGGGTCAAGGTTCTGCTGCAAATGGTATTGTTTCTGTTGGTGCTGTAGGTAAAGAGCGTCAAATTATTAATGTTGCAGCAGGTAATATTTCTGCAACTTCTACAGATGCAATTAACGGTTCACAGCTTTATTTAGTTGCAGTTGAAGCTGCGAAGAAAGCTGTTGTAACTTCAAAAGATAATACTGTAAATGTTACAGTGACTACTGATGCAACAACAGGCGTTACAACTTATGATTTAAGCGTGCCTGCAAGTACAGCAACAGGCGGTACTACAGATACTTCAACGTATTTCCATGTGAATAATGGTTCAAATACGGGTAAAGGTGATGCAACAACTAACTTAGGCGATATTACTTCTGCTGCAGGTGCAACAGGAACAGCAGCATTAGCTGCGGGTGAAAATACGACTGCGAAAGGCAATTACGCATCTGCTGTTGGTTATAATACTACAGCAAGTGGTGATGCATCTGTTGCGATGGGTAACTCAACATCTATTACTAATGCTACGAACAGTGTTGCAATTGGTAACGCAAGTGTTATTGCTAATGGTACGGATTCAATTGCAATTGGTAACAATGCAACTATTGGTGCTGGTACAACTGTAGACTATGCTATTGCTATTGGTACAAATACAACAGCAGGTACTAAATCTATCTCAATGGGGCTAAATGCAACATCTACAACAGAAGCTGTAGCTATTGGTCCTGAAACTAAAGCATATGCGTGTGCCACTGTAATCGGTTATAACTCGACTTCACAAACTCGTGGTGTTGCTATTGGTATGGATTCTGTTGCATGTGCAACTTCTGTAGCAATTGGTTATTCAACAGAAACTAGAGAAGGGAGTACAGCTATTGGTTTTGATGCTTCTGCTATAGGCCAATCATCTGTTGCTATAGGTTATACTGTATCGGCAAATGGTAGTGAGTCTGTTGCAGTAGGTAATGCAAGTAGTTCTAATGGCGGTCTTGCAACGGCTTTAGGTAGTTATTCTAACGCTACTGCGAATGAATCAGTTGCTATTGGTGCCCGTTCTAATGCGAGCTCAAATGCGGCTAATTCTGTGGCAATCGGTCCATATGCAACAACAAATGCGTCTATGGCTATAGCTATTGGTCAGCAAGCAAAAGGTTTAGCTGCTAATGCAACAGCGATTGGTCAAGGTGCCGCAGCTAATGCATCAGATGCTATTTCAATTGGTACAAATGCTGGTATTTTACCAGGTACTGGGGCTGTAAGTGGAGACTCTTCCATTGCTGTAGGTCGTTCTTCTTTAGCACAAGGAGAACGTGCTGTTGCACTTGGTCGTACTGCGACAGCTAACGGAACGCGTTCTTCTGCATTAGGTGCGGGTGCGGTCACAGAAGCAGACTATGGTGTAGCTTTAGGTAACCGTGCGCAAGTTAATACAGGTGCAACAAATGGCGTTGCATTAGGTAATACCTCAATTACGTCAGCTGAAAATGCAACTTCAATTGGTGCAGCGGCAACAGCTTCACACGCAGGTGCTGTGGCATTAGGTAATGGTTCAACCACTCGTGCGGCAACATCTGAAAATAGCGCAACGGTAGGTCCATTAACTTATAGTGGTTTTGCAGGTACTTCACCGGCTTCAGTGGTATCTGTTGGTTCTGCTGGTGCTGAACGTCAATTAGTGAATGTGGCAGCAGGTAACATTTCTGCAACTTCAACTGATGCTATCAATGGTTCACAGCTTTACGCTGTAGCGGCAGAAGTGGCTAAAGGCTATAACGTTACATCAAACGGTGGTACAAATGTAACATTATTACCAGGTGCTCAGACTAACTTCTTAGCAGAAGGTTTAGCAACGGTTTCTCATAAAGCAAATACAACCACAGGTGGCGTAGATGTAACTTATAACGTTGCTAAAGGTTCATTTGATACTACAACTGATGGTACGGTTGTTCCTAATACGACAACCCCTGGTGTTGTAACGGCAGACGATGTTGCAAAAGCAGTAAATTCAGGTTTCTGGAAAGTGGGTAATGGCGCAGTTGTAAATAACGTTACATTCGGTGATGAAGTTCACTTTATTGCAGGTGCAAATACCACTGTTACTGTAACTAAGGTTGATGATAACAATACCACGATTGCTTACGATGTAGATTTATCTAAAGTAAATCTTCCGGATGTGTCTAACACGACATTAACAATGGCAGATAACGGTACTGTAGCCGCGCCGACAGACGGAGATAAATTAGTTAATGCAACAACTGTTGCTAATGCAATTAACAATGCAGCGTTTAATGTAACGATTGCAAGTGATGCAACTGAATTTACCGATCAAGATGGTAAAGCAAATGCTTCAGTAAAAGCGGGTAGCGAGCTTGTATTAAAATCAGGTAAAAACTTGATTGCAAAACAAGAAGGTACAAACATCACGTTTGCAACAAAAGAAGAAGTTGATTTCAACAAAGTTACATTATCAAATGGCACTACAGGTGGCGTTAATTTAGTGAACGAAGCGGCTCAGCCTGCAACAAATAATGCAGATGCGCCAACAAGTGCATTAAATATTACAAGTACAGATGGTAAACCAACACAAATTACAGGTGTAGGTTCAACCTTAAATACGACAACTGTAGCGACTGCGCCAAATGGTTCAGCAGATGGTACAAAACCAAATACAGTAAATTTAGTTGATTTAGCGAATGCAACAAATCCAAACTCAGCGGCAACAGTCGGTGATTTACAAAATATGGGTTGGGTTGTTTCTGCAGCAGGTAACAACTATACAGACGCAGTAAAAAATGCGAATGAAGTGAAATTTGTAGGTAAAGATGGTGTAACGGTAACGGGTAACACAGACGGTAATGTTCGTGAAATTACTGTTGCAGTAAATAAAGCACCAATCCAAGCAAATGGTACTAACATTACAACTTATGCTGCAGGAGATGTTGTAAATTACGCAAATGGTAACGGCACAACAGCACAAGTAACGCCAATTACTGATGCGAATGGCAATACAACAGGTTATAACGTAACATTTGATGTGAATACAACGACATTAGGTGACAACACAACACCAAATGGCGTGAACGCAAATGGTACAGTAGCAGCACCAGCAAATGGCGACAGCTTCTTAAATGCTTCAACGGTTGTGAATGCAATTAACAATGCAGCGTTTAACGTAACAATTGAAGCAGATAAAACAACATTTGCAGATCTTGCTGGTAAAGATAATGCGCAAGTGAAAGCGGGTAGCGAGCTTGTATTAAAATCAGGTAAGAACTTAGTTGTAAAACAAGACAATACTAACATTACATTTGCAACTGCAGATGATGTAACGTTTAACAACGTAACATCAAACAACCTAACGTTAAATAACGGTGGTACAAATGCAGTGAATTTAACGAATGAGAAAGGTGTTGCTGCAAACAATACGGCAACTGGTAATCCGATTGATAACCAATCAGCGTTAAATATCACAGATACAGCAGGTAACCCAACGCAAATTACAGGTGTAGGTTCAAGCTTAAATACAACAACAGTAGATACAGCACCAACCGGAACTGGTTCAGCAAACTCTACGACGTTTATTGATTTAGCATTAACACCGAATGGAACAACAACATTACCTGATAATATTTTAAATTCAGCTGCAACTGTTCGTGATTTAGCGAACATGGGATGGATTGTAAGTGCTGCTGGTAATAGTTATAAAGATGGCGTTAAAAATGCAAATGAAGTGAAATTCATTGGCGATGGCGTTAATGTAACAGGTGAGACGAAAGATGGCGTACGTGAAATTACAATCGCTGTTAATAAAGGTTCTGTAGAGTCAAATACAACAACTGGTCTTGCAAACGGTACAACTAACTTTGTAACAGGTGATCAAGTTGCTAATGCAATTAATAACTCAGGTTGGACAACAACACCAACAACAGTAATTGATGCAGATGGTAATAAAGTTGAAAACCCAACAGCAGAAGTGATCAACCCAGGTGATGCAGTTAACTATGTAAATGGTAACGGTACAACAGCGAACGTAACGGTAGTGAAAGGTAAAGATGGTCAACCAGATACCTTTAACGTAAGTTATGATGTAAATACAACGACATTAGGTGATGACACAACACCAAATGGCGTGAACGCAAACGGTACAGTAGCAGCACCAGTAGATGGCGACAGCTTCTTAAATGCTTCAACAGTTGTGAATGCAATTAACAATGCAGCGTTTAACGTAACAATTGCATCAGATAAAACAGCATTTACAGATCAAGATGGTAAAGAAGATGCACAAGTGAAAGCGGGTAGCGAGCTTGTATTAAAATCAGGTAAAAACTTGATTGCGAAACAAGAAGGTACAAACATCACATTTGCAACAGCAGATGATGTAACGTTTAACAACGTAACATCAAACAACCTGACGTTAAATAACGGTGGTACAAATGCAGTGAATTTAACGAATGAGAAAGGTATTGCAGCGAACAACACAGCAAGCGGCAGCCCGATTGATAACCAATCAGCGTTAAATATCACAGATACAGCAGGTAACCCAACGCAAATTACGGGCGTAGGTTCAAGCTTAAATACAACGACAGTAACGACAGCACCGGAAGGTACGGGAAGTACGGGTAGTGATAAGCTAGTGGACTTAGGTTCGAAAGATGCACCGTTAGCAGAAAACGTATTAAATTCAGCGGCAACCGTACGTGACTTAGCGAACATGGGTTGGGTAGTAGGTGTTCAAGATAACGAGTATGTAGATACAGTTAAGAATGCAAACAAAGTTGAATTTATTGGTGGTAACGGCGTTGATATCGCAGGTAAAACGAATGCAACAACAGGTGTTCGTGAAATCACTATTGCTGTTGAAACAGGTAATGTAACAAGTAACAGCACTACAGGTTCTGCAACAGGTTCTGGTAACTTTGTAACGGGTGGACAAGTTGCTGATGCAATTAATAACTCAGGTTGGACAACAACACCAACAACAGTAATTGATGCAGATGGTAATAAAGTTGAAAACCCAACAGCAGAAGTGATCAACCCAGGTGATGCAGTTAACTATGTAAATGGTAACGGTACAACAGCGAACGTAACGGTAGTGAAAGGTAAAGATGGTCAACCAGATACCTTTAACGTAAGTTATGATGTAAATACAACGACATTAGGTGATGACACAACACCAAATGGCGTGAATGCAAACGGTACAGTAGCAGCACCAGTAGATGGCGACAGCTTCTTAAATGCTTCAACAGTTGTGAATGCAATTAACAATGCAGCGTTTAATGTAACGATTGGAAGCGACACTGCAACATTTGCAGATCAAGATGGTAAAGCGAATGCACAAGTGAAAGCGGGTAGCGAGCTTGTATTAAAATCAGGTAAAAACTTGATTGCAAAACAAGAAGGTACAAACATCACATTTGCAACAGCAGATGATGTAACGTTCAACAACGTAACATCGAACAACCTGACGTTAAATAACGGTGGTACAAATGCAGTGAATTTAACGAATGAGAAAGGTATTGCAGCGAACAACACAGCAAGCGGCAGCCCGATCGATAACCAATCAGCGTTAAATATCACAGATACAGCAGGTAACCCAACGCAAATTACGGGCGTAGGTTCAAGCTTAAATACAACGACAGTAACGACAGCACCGGAAGGTACGGGAAGTACGGGTAGTGATAAGCTAGTGGACTTAGGTTCGAAAGATGCACCGTTAGCAGAAAACGTATTAAATTCAGCGGCAACCGTACGTGACTTAGCGAACATGGGTTGGGTAGTAGGTGTTCAAGATAACGAGTATGTAGATACAGTTAAGAATGCAAACAAAGTTGAATTTATTGGTGGTAACGGCATTGATATCGCAGGTAAAACGAATGCAACAACAGGTGTTCGTGAGATCTCTGTTGAAATCGATAAAGGTAGCGTAAAAGCGAATACCACAACGGGTGTTGCTGAAGGCGATATCGCACCGAATAAAGTTGCAACAACTGCTGATGTTATCAATACAATCAATAATACGGGTTGGACAACAACACCAACAACAGTAATTGATGCAAATGGTAATAAAGTTGAAAACCCAACGGCAGAAGTGATCAACCCAGGTGATACGGTTAATTACGTGAACGGTAACGGTACAACAGCGAACGTAACAGTTGTGAAAGGTAAAGATGGTCAACCAGATACCTTTAACGTAAGTTATGATGTTAATACTGCGAACCCAACTGTAGCTAATAGTAATGGCAGCATTGCAGCGCCTACAGGTACAGACGGTGCAAATTACGTGAATGCAACAACGCTTGTTGATACTGTAAATAAAGCAAGCTGGAACGTGAATGCAAGTAAAGTTGAAGGCTCAACAGGTCAATCTACTTATGAAGCAGGCGATAAAGTGAAAGCAGGTGATACAGTCACTATCAATGCGGGTAACAATATCGTTGTGAGTGGTTCAGGTAAAACGATCAATGTAGCAACGTCAATGACACCAACATTTGAAACTGTTCAAGTAGGTGGAAGCACTGGTCCAGTTATCAGCGGTGATACAAATGGTGATGTAAAAGTTGCGAAGAAAGATGGTTCTGCAGCGAAAATCACTAACGTAGCAGCGGGTACTGCGGATACAGATGCAGTGAATTATAGCCAATTAAAACAAGCGGCTGGCGATATTCACAACAAGATCAACCGTAACAACAAAGACTTACGTGCAGGTATCGCAGGTGCGAACGCAGCAGCAGGTTTACCACAAGTTTATATCCCAGGTAAATCAATGGTTGCAGCGGCAGCAGGTACCTTCAAAGGTCAATCAGCTGTGGCAGTGGGTTACTCACGTGCATCTGATAACGGTAAGCTAATCCTTAAATTACAAGGTAATGCGAATACCCGTGGTGATATCGGTGGTTCTGTGGGTGTAGGTTACCAATGGTAATCCGCTAATCTAGCGAATCAAAAATAATAAATGCGACTCGAAAGGGTCGCATTTTTTTTATGTTTAATTTTTATATTGCCAATGAAGGTTATTTTGTGTGATGTGATACATCAAAACAGGCGCCAGCGTGGCGCCCCTACAGGATATTTAAACATCACGAAATTTGATGTGAAACATGTGAATCCTCTATAATATCCCCACTCTTTCATGCCTTAAGGAATAATCATGTTAAATGTCATTTATCTTATTTCCGGGTTGATTTTATTAGTTTGGAGCGCTGATAAATTTGTAAGCGGAGCCTCGCAAACTGCACGTTATTTGGGGATGTCGCCACTGTTAATCGGCATGGTCATTGTTGGCTTTGGGACTTCTGCCCCTGAAATGTTAGTGTCGGCATCTTCCGCCTTAAATGGGGCTTCGGGGATTGCGTTGGGGAATGCCTATGGTTCGAACATTGCGAATATCGCATTGATTTTAGGGCTTACGGCGTTACTTCGTCCGATTCACGTTGCAAAAGCTGTGGTTTGGCGAGAGTTACCGATTTTATTAGGGGTTACGGCGTTATCTGCTTATTTTATGATGGATGCGATTGTAAGCCGTGTAGAAGCGGTCATTTTATTGGTGCTTTTTGCTCTTTATATGATTTGGAGCCTTTGGCTAGGCAAAGCAGAAAGCCCTACTGAAGTAGAAGAATTGCCTAGTGAAACCATGTCTCGCAAACAAGCCTTTTTCTGGTTGGTGGTGGGATTGTTGGTCTTGATGGTGAGTGCAAGATTGCTGGTTATTGGTGCGGTGGAGATTGCAAAATCGCTTGGGATCAGTGATTTAGTCATTGGCTTAACTATTGTTGCGGTGGCCACGTCTTTACCTGAATTAGCCTCTTCACTGGTTGCGGCTCGCCGAGGGGAATCTGATTTAGCCTTAGGGAATATCGTGGGCTCAAATTTATTTAACTCTCTGGCGGTGGTGGGGATTGCTGGTGCAATTCAGCCTATGCAGGTGGAATCGGCTATTTTCAGCCGTGATATGTTGGCAATGTCGGGGCTCACGCTGCTCCTTTGGATTTTTAGTTGGAAAATGGGTAAAAAAAGACGTGAAATTAACCGCTTGGAGGGATGTCTTTTTTTAGCCTGTTTTGTAGGATATTCCCTTTATTTATTACAAACGGCGATATGATGTTTAGTATAAAGATAAAACGTGTTTGGGCGGTGCTTTTTATGCTTTGGGTGGGTGCTTCTGCTCATGCAGGCATTTTTGATCGCAAACCGCAGTTTTTAACTTCTCAAGAAGCATTTGCCTTTTCTTCCCAACAAAAAAATGGGGTATTGGCATTAAATTGGCAGATTGCAGAAGGATATTATCTCTATCAAAAAGAGATCTCACTCACGCCACAAAATGCGATCTTGGGGCAATGGCAATTTCCGCAAGCGGAGCGTTATCACGATGAATTTTTTGGCGATGTAGATATTTTCCGCCAACAGTTATCCTTAAATGTGCCGATTCAGCAAGCCGAAAACGGGACGGTTGAGGTGCGTTATCAAGGCTGTACGAAAGGCTTTTGTTATCCGCCTGAAACCGTTAGCGTAACTTTAGATAAAGCGTTGTTAAATGCGCAAGCGGTCGAATCGACAGAAACATTTGCAAAAAATACCGAAAATACAACCGCTTCTCCTGTGAGCGAACAAGATCAACTAGCAAAACAACTTTCTACGAATGTGTTTTCGGTTTTCTGGTTTTTCATTTTAGGATTAGGCTTAGCCTTTACGCCTTGCGTCTTGCCGATGTTGCCTTTACTCTCTGCCATTGTGATGGGCAATAAGACACGCCCAACCCGATTACGTGCGGCATTGTTGAGTTTTAGCTACGTGCAAGGCATGGCTTTAACTTATACGTTGCTAGGGTTAGCCGTTTCGGCGATTGGCTTACCCTTTCAAGTGGCATTGCAGAGTCCGCCTGTGTTAATTGGTTTATCGGTATTGTTTATTTTGCTCGCAGCTTCCATGTTCGGGCTGTTTGAAATCCGTTTACCCAATGCATGGCAACAGAAATTAAACCAAATGAGCCAACAGCAACAAGGCGGTGCAGTTGGTAGTGTGTTTGTGATGGGAATGATTGCTGGGCTGATTGCCTCGCCTTGTACCTCGGCGCCACTCTCCGGTGCATTACTTTATGTTGCTCAATCGGGTGACCTGTTTATTGGCGCATTAGCCTTATATTTGTTGGCGTTGGGTATGGGGTTACCTTTAATGCTGATTACCTTATTTGGGCATCAAGTATTGCCAAAATCCGGCGAGTGGTTGCTACACGTCAAAACCGCTTTTGGCTTTGTGATGCTGGCGTTACCGGTGTTCTTATTAGCACGGGTTTTACCGGCAAATGCGGAGCCTTTGATGTGGTCGGCATTAGCAATGGCATTTTTAGCGTGGCTGATTTCGCTGACGTCAGGTAAGGGACTTTTCAAATTAGCTTTACGGCTCGGTTTATTGGGTTTATTCGGTTTAAGTGCATATCCATGGGTAAATTGGGTGTGGCAGCCTGAAAAAGCTGCTTTACAACAGCCTCAATTGGCTTTGACCCGTATTCACTCTTTGGCTGAATTAGAAACGCAATTACAAGCCGCACAAGGCAAAAAAGTGATGTTAGATTTATATGCGGATTGGTGTGTGGCGTGTAAGGAATTTGAAAAATATACCTTTAGCGATCCTATGGTGCAGCAAAAGCTCTCTGAAATGGTCGTACTACAAATTGATATGACTCACAATTCGCCTGAAAATAGTGCGTTAATGAAACATTTTCAGGTGTTAGGTTTACCGACTATTCTGTTTTTTGACGAGCAAGGACGTGAACTGACACAATCCAGAGTTACCGGATTTTTAGCCGCACAGCCTTTTTTAGATTGGCTTAATTCTTTAAATAAGGAACAACATGAATCAAGATAATCATAAAATTGAAGATATTATTCACATTTTTAACCACTGTTTTGCAGAGGAATACAATACTCGCTTAGAAAAGGGGGAAGATTATCCCATTTATTTACCCGCTTTTTTAAATGAAGGGGGAGAGCCTTCAGAACGTCCATACCACGTCATTTTATTTGCGCATGGTTATTACAGCAGCGCATTGCACGAAATTTCTCACTGGCTCGTGGCAGGAGAAGCACGCCGTCAATTGGAGGATTTCGGTTATTGGTATGAGCCTGATGGTCGCTCGGCTGAACGCCAGCGTGAGTTTGAATCGGTAGAAGTGAAACCACAAGCCATTGAGTGGGTATTAGCCAATGCGGCAGGCTTCCGTTATTTTGCCAGTGCGGATAATCTTTCGGGGAACCCGGGGGATAACTCTGCCTTTAAGCAAGCGGTGTATGACCAAGTAAAAATCTATGCGGAGCGTGGTTATTTACCCAAACGCGCGGAAATTTTACGTAAAGCCTTAGCTGAATTTTATGGCACGCCGGATAAAATTGATTTAAATCAGTTTGATTTGGCGAGGATTTAGGGTATTTGAGGTATGTGTGTCACACACCGAAACGGGCGCCACGCTGGCGTCCGTATCATCAAGCTTTACGCCACTTTCCCATAAACTCTTGCCCCAAAAATCGCCGTACCAATTCTTACCATGGTCGAGCCACATTCAATGGCACTTTGCATATCATCTGACATTCCCATAGAAAGCGTATCTATACCGCTAAAGGTTTGCTGCAAGCGGTGGAAAAGTTGCTCCATTTTACGCAAAGCAACTTTTTGCTGTTCAGGATCGCTTTCGGGTTTTGGAATTGCCATTAACCCTCTTAAACGGAGGTTGGGTAAAGAAGCGATTTGCTGTGCCAATTCGAGCATTTCTTCAGGGGCAATACCGGATTTTGAGCTTTCATCGCTGATATTGATTTGAATCAGTACATTTAAGGGGGCTTTTCCCACTGGTCGTTGCTCATTGAGGCGTTCGGCAATCTTGAGACGATCTACGGTTTGGATCCAGTCAAAATGCTCAGCAACGAGGCGGGTTTTGTTTGATTGGAGTGGACCGATAAAATGCCATTCAACTTCTTTGTTTTCTTTAAAGTAGTGAATTTTTTCTACACCTTCTTGTACGTAATTCTCGCCAAAAGCTTTTTGTCCGGCTTGGATCGCCTCTTCAATAGCTTGTACAGGTTTCGTTTTCGAAACTGCCAGCAGGCGGATATCTGAACGTTGGCATTGATGAGCAATCTGTTGAATACGTTGTTGAATTTGAGATAAGTTTTGAGAAATCGACATCTTTCACTCCAAAAAAGCTATAATGCGAAGATCATAACACATTGAAGGATAAAAACATGGATTTGACCAAGATAAAGTTAGTGATTACGGATGTGGACGGCGTTTTGACCGATGGTGGCTTGTATTACACCGCAGAAGGCGAGGTGATGAAACGTTTTCACGTTCACGATGGGTTAGGGGTAAAAATGTTACAAACTTGTGGTATTCAAGTGGCTGTCATTTCCGGTGGTGATCATCCCTTATTGCGTAAACGTTTAGAGGTTCTCAAAATTCAGCTTGCCCATTTAGGCAAAATGGAAAAGCGTTCAGCTTGTTTTGATATTATGAAGCAAGCAGGCGTTACACCTGAACAAACTGCATTTATCGGTGATGACACTTTAGATTTACCGGCATTTGAGGTTTGTGGTTTAGCGATTGCGACACGTAACGCTCATGATTATGTCAAGGCAAAAGCTGATTGGATACTGGAAAAAGCCGGGGGAGAAGGGGCTTTTCGTGAGGTGTCAGATAAAATTCTAGAAGCGCAAGGTTTTGGGGATATTTTCCGTACGGCCGATGGTTTTTTAACGGTAGCGGAGAAGATGGCGCAATAAGAAAAAGCGGTTGGATTTTGTAAACAAAATTCAACCGCTTGTATATGGGGATATAATCTAGAATCGATATCCTACGTTAGCCGTAAAATCATTACCTTTTAATTTTGTACCGCTACGTTTTAAGTTGTTACGTGTATATTCTGCACCAACTTCAACATTGCTTGATACAGCATATTTTGCGCCGGCACCATAGCCAAAGCCACGGTAAGTTTCATCGCCTACTTTACTTGAGCTCGCATCCACTTTTACATAAGGTAGTAAATCTGAACCTACACGGTAGCCTTGTTGGTAAGCAACGGTGTATTTATTTTTCTGTTTTACATCGTTAAAAACTTTCGTACTACCTACTTTTGCTTTACCTTGAACGATACCAACAAAGTTGTTACCGTAGTCCATACCATAATCTACAACAAGTGCCGGGCCGGTGGATTGTTTACCTTTTACGCCATCAACTTTATATTTTGCGGTAGTTAAATCAACACCTACGCCTAAGCCTGTAAAAGTTTCACCTACCGGTGCAGCAAAAGCAGAGGCAGAAAATAGACCTGCTAATGTAAGTACTGCCATTTTTTTCATAATCGAATCCTTATTGATATCTTAAAAAGAATAGTAAGCCCTGTGGGCTTAATAAAATAGACAAAGCTGTCTTATTCAAGTTCACCGCAAAAACGATAACCTTCGCCATGTACGGTAATAATGATCTCTGGCGTATTCGGATGATCTTCAAAATGTTTGCGAATTCGGCGAATTGTCACATCAACTGTGCGATCGTGCGGTTTTAATTCACGCCCGGTCATTTTTAGTAAAAGATCTTCACGGGTTTGAATTTTTCCTGGATTTTCACAAAAGTGGAGTAATGCTCTAAATTCACTACGTGGTAATTTATTTTCTTCGCCTTCAGGGCTAATTAGACTACGACTGTTAATATCTAATGTCCAACCATTAAAGTGATACTGTTCAATGTTTTGAGGTTGATGATGTTTGTCTTTATCCTCACTCATTGTTCTGCTAAGCAGGTTTCTTGCTCTAATCGTGAGCTCCCGAGGGTTAAAGGGTTTAGTGATATAGTCATCAGCCCCAATTTCTAAGCCTAAAATTTTATCGATTTCATTATCTCGCCCTGTGAGAAACATTAAGGCAACTTCGGTTGTCTCTCTCAATTCACGAGCTAACATGAGTCCATTTTTTCCGGGTAAATTGATATCCATAATCACTAAGTGAATTGTCTGCTTTGCAAGAATTTCATGCATTTGCGTGCCGTCAATTGCTTCAAATACATTGTAGCCTTCAGCTTCAAAGATATTTTTTAATGTATTACGTGTGACAGCTTCATCTTCAACAATTAAGACCTGTGGATTATTCTGCATAATAGAGATTCCTCAATTTTTTGAAATGACGTAATAGTAACATTTCAATAATGTTGCGAAATTGTATCATTGTACCTGATGGTAACGGTTACTCAAAAAAGTTATTTACCGTTTTTTTACGCTTAATCAAATTTTTAACAAATTTGATTATTTTATGATGTTTTATCCCGATCATCGATGCCAAAAATCAAATAATTTCCGTTTATATCGGCAAGGCTTCGAAAGCCAATATTAAACATCTCACAATGTTTATTACGGTTAATAGAGCTGTAATCAAAATTATCATGGTGATGTCCATGAAATATTTTGCGTACCCCCATTTTTTTCGCTAACTGATTGATGACAGCGAATCCCTGGGGATGAGGTCTTGGCGCTTCATGAGTAATTAAAATATCCGCTTTTTGTGTTTCTAAGGTTTCCACATCCGAAGGGAAAATAGAAGTCCGATGTCTAAGTGGTAAACCGCCGCGCCAAATCTTTTCTTGCGGCATATACTGGCAGTAGTGAATCGGATCAAAAAACATTGGTCGGTTAGGAGGCATCCAAATATGCCCTCTAAAAACACCACCTAGTCCAGCGATTTTGACCCCTTGAATATCTGCTACTTTGCCATGTAAATTACGCGTTTTCCATTCACTTCCCCAAAGGGCATCAAAAGCGGCAACTGTTTTACTATCGTGATTTCCGTGAATAAACCAAATATCACAATATTGTGCTAATTTATCGAGATCATGCGGCGTAGTCAGTTGTAAATCACCTAAAATAACCAATGCAACATTTTGCTGAGATTTCACAATAGGGTAGAGGTGTTCGTAGCTGCCATGCGGATCTCCGGCAAATAGAATCATGTGTTACCTTCCGATTCGGTATCTGTATTATATTGCTTAAATTGTAACGGAATTGGCTCATCATTCAAAATAGCTTCAACCACTTCTTTTGTTTGATTATAGCGATCTAAATAGCTTGGCGATTCAATTTCAATATAAGGAATATTATGTTTCTCTAACAATTTTTTGAGTAATGCTTGGAAACGTTGGCGTTGTTTTAAAGAGCCTAAGCTACGCAAACCGTCATCAACCCACTTAGTATTATTAGCCAGTAAAATGGTTACATCAAAAGGATATTCCTTAATCATCGAGTCCAAAAACGGATGCGATTTTCCTTCATACTGAATACAAAAGGCTTGTGTTGTGATGTAGTCTGTATCAATAAATGCCACCTTATGGGCATGCTTCATCGCATAATCTACGTAGCGTTTGTGTCCGAGTGCCATTTGAGGATAATCGGAGTATTGCATTGCTTGTTCATCGCCCCCGAGTTGCTCGAATACGAATTCACGACCATATTCCCAAGCAGACGTTGTATTAAAGACATTTGCCAGCTTGCTCACAAGAACGGATTTACCGCTACTTTCTCCCCCTAAAATCGCAATCGTTTTCACGAAAAATGGACGAACTTCTTTTGGAATAAAACGCCAGTATTGGAACGGATTATTGCGGATTTTGGTTGCCGAAACATTAAAGTGTTGGCGATCAGGATCGACTAAATGAACCTCTAAATTGAGGTATTTTTCATAAGGTTCTTTATCTTGCACTTCGCTGCTAAACACGATGGTCGGTTGAATATTCTTTTCAACAAATAATTCTTTTACTCGATTCGCCCAACCTTCCCAACCGTTAGGATAGCTTGGAATTCCGTCTTCAGATAAATGATGAATTAAGATATGTTTTTGTTGATATTTAAAAATTTGTTGCATCCAACGTAGGCGATCTTCATTGGTTGGCATTCTCTTCATTTTGCTCTCTTTAAAGAGTTGGAGATCGCGTTCTGTATCCGTACAGACGACCACATGTAAAACATCCACTTTACTGAATGCTTCATAGATCATATTGATATGTCCTGTATGAATAGGATAGAACTTGCCAAAAATCACGCCAATACGTTGATTTTTATCTTCTACAATGTTTAAAACTTGATGAAGTGCTTTTAATTTTGCTGCACTTGGGTTTTTAATTTTGCCACTGACTAATTGATTAAAATAAGCTCGAGTCACGCCAGCTTGATTGCACACGTCATTAACTTTCATTTTGAGCTGTTTACGCTTGGTTTGAAGGTAAGCGAAATGAGTTGTCGTTGTCATAATTTAGAAAAAAATTGTAAATCATCATGTATATGATAAAGCAAAATGTAGCATTTGAATAATCTTTTCTGCCTAATAGTAAGAAAAATGCACTATTTATAAGACATAAAAAGTAAAATGACATTTCTTATTTTGATTTTTGCAAAAAATTGCCAGAATCAGACCGCTTTTATTTCCTCTTTTGGCGGATAACCGCTATAATCAGAAGAATTTTTTTATTTTGTTTTTTTAAGATACCGTCACCCATGCAACTGATTCGAGGATTCCATAATTTAGCCAATCACTCTGTATTTCAACAAGGGTGTGCTTTATCTATCGGGAACTTTGATGGGGTGCATTTAGGGCATCAAAACATTTTGGCTCGCTTAAATGAAAAAGCAAAAACACTGAATTTTCCTTCGGTGGTGATGGTATTTGAACCTCAACCTCGAGAGTTTTTTGCAAAAAAATCAGGAAATTCAACCGCTAAGCCTCCGGCAAGATTGATGCGTTTAAGAGATAAACTTAAGTATTTAGAAAAAGCCGGGGTTGATTTTGTGCTTTGCGTGCGTTTTTCAGCACAATTTGCAAAACTGACGGCAAACGAATTTATTGAAAAATTGTTGGTAGAACGGTTAAACGTGCGCTATTTAAGCGTGGGCGATGACTTCCATTTTGGTTCGGATCGAAGCGGTAATTATCAAACGTTGCTTAATGCGGGTAAAACACTAGGGTTTGAGGTTGAAGAAAGCCATACACACAGCTTTGGTCGCGAAAGAATCAGCAGCTCTTTAATTCGTGACGCATTAAGTAAAGATGAATTAACGTTAGCCGCAAAACTACTGGGTAAACCTTATTCCATCGGTGGGCGTGTCGCTCATGGGAATAAATTAGGTAGAACCATTGGCTTTCCTACCGCAAACATTATGCTCAATCGTTTAGTGACACCTCTGCAAGGCGTTTATGCGGTAAAAATAGAGACAAAGTGCGGTATATATAACGGTATTGCCAATGTGGGGAACCGCCCAACGATTAATGGAACAAAGCCCTTGTTGGAAGTGCATATCTTAGATTTTAACCGTTCGATTTACGGCGAAGCTGTCGAAGTGAGCTTTTTGGAAAAAATTCGTAATGAAGTGAAATTCCCTAGCTTTGAAGCGTTAAGGGAACAAATCGAAAAAGATAGGCAACAAGCGGTAGAATTTTTTAAAGAATTTACAAGTTTAAATTAAATTTTATTAACTGGAACATAAAAATGACTGATTACAAAAACACATTAAATCTGCCTGAAACAGGCTTTCCGATGCGTGGGGATCTCGCTAAGCGTGAACCTGCGATGTTACAAAATTGGTACGACAAAAAGCTCTATCAAAAAATTCGTGAAGCATCAAAAGGGAAAAAATCCTTTATTTTGCACGATGGCCCTCCGTATGCGAACGGGAATATTCACCTTGGTCACGCCGTTAATAAAATTTTAAAAGATATTATTATTAAATCAAAGACTGCATTAGGTTTTGACTCTCCATATATCCCTGGTTGGGACTGTCACGGTTTGCCGATTGAGTTGAAAGTAGAAGGTTTGGTGGGTAAGCCAAACGAAAAAATTTCTGCAGCAGAATTCCGTCAAGAATGTCGTAAATATGCGGCAGAACAAGTTGAAGGGCAAAAAGCAGACTTTATCCGTATGGGCGTGTTAGGCGATTGGGATAATCCATATCTCACGATGAACTTCAATACTGAAGCGAACATTATCCGTACATTAGGTAAAGTGATTGCAAATGGTCACTTATACAAAGGTTCAAAACCGGTTCACTGGTGTTTAGATTGTGGATCTTCCCTTGCTGAAGCCGAAGTGGAATATGAAGATAAAGTCTCGCCGTCAATCTATGTACGTTTTTCTGCGGTAGATCCTGTTGCAGTAGAAGCGAAATTTAATGCTCAGGGCAAAGGAAGCGGTCAGATTTCTGCGGTGATTTGGACAACAACCCCTTGGACGTTGCCGTCAAACCGTGCGATTGCGTTAAATGCAGAATTAGAATATCAACTTGTACAATTTGGTGATGAGCGTGTCATTCTTGCGGCAGAACTTCTAGAAGCTGTACAAAAAGCAGCAGGTGTTGAGCAAGTGGACGTGTTAGGTTCAGCGAAAGGCAGTGACTTAGAGTTAATGCGTTTTAACCATCCGTTCTATGAGTATAGTGTGCCGTTTATTTTAGGTGATCACGTTACCACCGATGGCGGTACAGGTTTAGTTCACACCGCACCGGATCACGGTTTAGACGACTATATTGTAGGTCAAAAATATAAATTAGAAATGGCTTGTTTGGTGGCAAACGATGGTAAATTCGTTTCAACTACACCATTCTTTGCAGGCAAAGGCGTGTTTGAAAGTAATGATTTAGTCCTTGAAAAACTGAAAGAAACAGGGGCGTTGCTCAAATTAGAGCGTATCAAACACAGCTATCCGCACTGCTGGCGTCATAAAACTCCGATTATTTTCCGTGCGACACCGCAATGGTTTATCGGTATGGAAACGCAAGGTTTACGCAAACAGGCATTAGGCGAAATTAAGCGTGTACGTTGGATCCCAAGTTGGGGCGAAGCACGTATTGATACGATGGTGGCGAACCGTCCTGACTGGTGTATTTCCCGTCAGCGTACTTGGGGTGTGCCGATGACAATGTTTGTACATAATGAAACTGAACAGCTACACCCACGCACTTTAGAAATTCTTGAAGAAGTGGCAAAACGTGTTGAGCAAGCAGGCATTCAAGCGTGGTGGGATTTAGATCCGAAAGAAGTGTTAGGCGAAGAAGATGCGAAAATCTATCGTAAAGTGCCTGATACACTTGATGTATGGTTCGACTCGGGATCGACCTATGCGTCTGTGGTACAACAACGTCCTGAATTTAACGGCAATTCCGCAGATATGTACCTTGAAGGTTCAGACCAACACCGTGGTTGGTTTATGTCGTCATTGATGCTTTCTACGGCAACCGATAATAAAGCACCTTATAATCAAGTGCTTACACATGGTTTCACCGTCGATGAAAAAGGTCGCAAAATGTCAAAATCACTCGGTAACGTGATTGTGCCAAGTGAGGTGTGGAACAAAAATGGTGCAGATATTTTACGTTTATGGGTCGCTTCTACGGACTATACCGGTGAAATTGCGGTTTCGCACAACATTTTAAACAGTGCAGGTGACACTTATCGCCGTATCCGTAATACCGCACGTTTCCTATTAGCGAACTTAAACGGCTTCGATCCAAAACGTGATCTCGTTAAACCTGAAGAGATGATCGCCTTAGATCGTTGGGCGGTAAGCTGTGCGTTAGATGCACAAAACGACATTAAAGAAGCCTATGATAACTATCAATTCCACACCGTTGTTCAGCGTTTAATGCGTTTCTGTTCAATCGAAATGGGATCGTTCTATTTAGATATTATCAAAGACCGTCAATACACCACTAAAGCGGACAGCCTTGCACGCCGTAGTTGTCAAACAGCGTTATGGCATATTTCTGAAGCATTAGTGCGTTGGATGGCACCGATTTTATCTTTCACTGCTGATGAAATTTGGGGTTACTTGCCTCGAGTGGAAGGACGTTCAGAATTTGTCTTTACCGAAGAATTTTATACCGGCTTATTCGGTTTAACTGAAAGCGATAAATTAGACGACAACTACTGGCAAAAACTGTTAAAAGTACGTGCTGAGGTCAACCGTGTATTAGAGCAAGCACGTAACGACAAGTTAATCGGTGCAGGTCTTGAAGCGAAAGTCACCGTTTATGCAAATGATGATATTCGTCCGTTGTTAGAACAGTTAGGCAACGAGTTACGTTTCGTGTTAATCACTTCACAAGCGATGATTAAACCACTTGCCGAAGCCGATGTTGCTGAAGGCGAATTAGCTGGTCTTGCGGTGAAAGTAGAGAGAGCTGACGGTGAAAAATGCCCACGTTGCTGGCACTATGCGACAGATATTGGTGCAAATGCAGAACACGCTGAGATTTGTGGGCGTTGTGTGGAGAATGTGGCAGGCGAAGGCGAAACTCGTCGTTTTGCTTAGTTTCTATTTCATTCGTAGGGGCGGGGTTTATCCCCGCCCGAAATCATATTGATATTTTAGAGGGTGGGGATAACCCCCACCCCTACAAAATAGATATTACAAAAAACTGATTAAAACTCACCGCTTGTTGCGGTTAGAACTACCTTCTGAACCATCTGAGCGTGTTTCAATACACGCAAAGAAAAGTAACAGAGGACTAACAATGCTTATTCTAAATAAACAAACCCGTGCAAAACGCCACTTAGACAATCTCACCTTCATACCCCAAGCGGTAGAAAAAGTGGATTTTCTAACAAGCAGCACTGCGTTTAAACAACAAATTTTAGCGTTAATCAAACAAGCAAAATTTCGCATTTATCTTACCGCTCTCTATTTTGAAAAAGATGAAGCTGGGCAAGAGATTTTAGATGCACTTTATCAAGCGAAATTAGCTAACCCACAGCTGGAAATCAAAATCCTTGTGGATTGGCATAGGGCGCAACGTGGGCGTATCGGCGAAGAAACCCAAAGTTCAAACGCTGACTGGTACACCCAAATTCGTGAAAAATATGCCCTTCCAACGGAGCAAGAGATTGCGTTTTATGGCGTTCCTGTCAATAAACGTGAGATCTTCGGCGTGTTGCACCTAAAAGGTTTTGTGTTTGATGATATTCTGCTTTATAGCGGAGCCAGTATCAACAACGTCTATTTGCAGCAGTTTGAGCGTTATCGCTACGACCGCTATCATCAAATAGAAAATAAAACGCTGGCAGACAGTTGGGTTAATTTTATTCAGCAGAATATTTTGACTAACCCGGCGGTAAATCGTTTGGATCAAACAAATCGTCCAAAAACCATTGAAATTCGACCGCTTGTAAAAGCTTTCCGTAAGGAGCTTAGCCAACAGGAATATCGTTTTAATGGGCAGCTAATGGATAATGAACAGCTAATGGTTTCGCCATTGGTCGGGCTAGGGCGTAAAAATCCGCTGAATAAAACGATTGAAGCTCTGTTTTTCCAAGTAAAACAAAAATTAACGATTTGTACACCTTATTTCAATTTTCCTCGTTCAATTAACCAACGAATTGAGTGGTTATTGGAAAATGGCAAGCAAATAGAAATTATTGTCGGCGATAAAACGGCGAACGACTTTTTCACGCCACCTGAAGAAAAATTTACGATGGCATCGGCATTGCCGTATTTGTATGAGAAAAATTTACGAGCGTTTGCGAAAAAGTTTGATCACTATATTCAAAATGGGCAATTAACAATCCGCTTGTGGAAAGATGACAAGAACAGCTATCACTTAAAAGGTGTATGGATTGATGAACGTTATATTCTACTCACAGGCAATAATTTAAACCCACGTGCTTGGAAATTAGATGCAGAAAATGCGGTGTTAATTTCAGATCCGAAAGGCGAATTAACCGAAAAATCTCAGGCAGAATTAGCGCAAATTCGTACCCATACGACTGTGCTTACCCATTATAGTGATTTAGAACAGCTAAAAGATTATCCAGAAAATGTGCGTAAGTTACTGAAGAAATTCGGGCAGGTTAAACTAGATAAAGTAGTTAAAATGCTTTTATAGTTTATTGCGTAATAGTACTAACAGTACAATAAAAGGATATGCAGGGACGCCACGCTGGCGTCCATTAAATATAAGTCAAGTAAAATGGACGCCAGCGTGGCGTCCCTACTAATTAAGTTAAAGGTTTATATACTTTTAAATAAAGGAAAAAAATGAGCGAACAAATTTATGGTATTCACGCGGTTAAAGCATTTCTTGATAATGCACCAGAGCGTTTGATTGAGGTGTTTGTATTAAAAGGGCGTGAAGATAAACGGCTCATTCCGTTGTTAAATGAATTACAACGTTTGGGCATTGCAATACAGCAAGTAAACCGCCAAACATTAGATAACAAATCGCAAGGCGAAGTCCATCAAGGCATTATTGCCAAAGTCGTGCCACAAAAAGAACTCAACGAACACGATTTAGATCGCATTTTAGCAAGTAAGTCGCAACCCTTATTATTGATTTTGGATGGCGTTACCGATCCGCATAATCTAGGCGCTTGCTTGCGTACCGCTGATGCAGCAGGTGTTGATGCAGTAATTGTGCCAAAAGACAAATCGGCACAATTAACTTCAACTGCCCGTAAAGTGGCTTGTGGTGCGGCAGAAACAGTACCTCTTATTCGGGTAACCAATTTGGCTCGAACAATGAGAGAGCTTCAAGAACAGTATAACGTTTGGATTGTTGGCACGGCAGGCGAGGCAACTTCAAGTATCTATGAAGCCAAATTAACAGGCGCTATTGCGCTTGTGATGGGCGCAGAAGGCGATGGAATGCGACGCTTAACGCGTGAACATTGCGATCAATTGATTAGTATTCCAATGGCAGGTTCGGTCTCATCATTAAATGTTTCTGTTGCGACCGGTGTTTGTTTATTTGAAATTGTCCGGCAAAAATTATCGGTATAATAAAAAAGAATCGATGGAAACATCGATTCTTTTTTCATTTGAGTAATTAGTTTGTAGCTACACGAGGTGCAGAATGTACATGGCTTACCGCACTTGAATGACCACCAAACCCTTTACCATAGAAATAGTATTTAGAGCTTAGCCATTCCTTAACTTCATAATCAGAGCGTTGCTCTTGAGGGGCTTCGGCTCTTGTCATTTCAACTCGAGTATGCTGAACACGTGAGAATGTCCCTAAATGTCCTTCAAACACATAGCTACTTTGATAAGTTGAAACAGGTACTTCAATAATTGAAGATGTTTCTTCTACAATAGCAGGTGCAATGGTTGCCTGAGCTTTAAACTTCTGCACACGTTCATTTTTCTCTTTAACCAAATCTCTATCCGAATGTTGGCTAACCACTCCGCCAAATGGCGCAATATGTTCTTCAACCGATGTTACTTCCGGTTTAGTTTCTTGCTCAACAGAGATCGCTTTTTCTTCGTGTTTTTCTTTAACAAGATCACGATTGGTTTGTTGTGTAACAAAAGCACCAAATGGAACACTTGAGTTAGCCACTCTTTCTTCCGAAGAGCCCTCATTTGATTTTACATTCATTTCCGGAGATTGTTGTTCTAACATTTCATCAACAGATAAGAATGCTGTTTTATCTTGTGTCGGTTTAGCTGTACGTACAGGCGTAAGTAAAATCTTACCGCTTGCGGCTTCCGGTGATGCTACCGCAGCAGCTAAAGACATTGCTTGTACACGTTGGCGATTTTCACGACGACGTTGGTTTCCGACACGAAGATGACGAGGTAAACGGCGTGGGCGATTATTTTCACGGCTTTCCGTTTTGGCTTCATCTTCACTTGTCACATTATCCTGTGTGACAAGCGGTTGGATTTTCTCAACCTGTTGCACTTTTTGTTCTACAACCGGTTTTACCGCTTCTTCTACCACAATTGGTTCTTCAGTCGTTACATCCGTTGTATTTTCCACACGCACTTTTTTACGTAAGTCACGGCGTTGACGACGCTCTGTTACGGTTGCTTTTGGTTCTTCCGTTACGCCAACGGTCTCTTCGACAATTTGACGGCGAGGTTGTTTTACCTTCTCCGCTTTTTCCACTTTAGGCGCTTTACTCTCATCTGGTTGTGTTTGAGTTTTACGCTCTTGGCGGTTATTGCGTTGGCGGTTATTACGACGTTCACGAGGATTGCGTGGCTGTGCTTTTGCCTTCTCTTCAACTTTTTCTTCAGTGGCAAATAATGCTTTTAACTTCGCCAATAAACGACTAAATAACGATGGTTTCGCAGGTTCGGTTGGTGTTGGCGCAGGTTGAAGATTAAGTTCTGAGCTATTTAATACCGTTTCTACCGTAATAACAGGCTCATTACGGCTAACTAACGCTTCGTCTGAATTTACATGATGGTGGAAAGAATGTTCTTCTTCCTCTCTTTCATGGTAATGTTTTGCTAAATCGTAACTTAACGTTGGAACAATTTCATTTTCACGTAAACGATATACGCTGAAATGCGGTGTTTCCATGCTTTCGCTTGGAACTACGACAACATTAACATCATGACGTTTTTCAATACCGGAAATCGCCTTACGTTTTTCATTTAATAAGTAAGATGCAACCTCAACAGGCACAATCGCATGAACCTGTGCTGAGTTTTCTTTAATTGCTTCTTCTTCAACTAAACGTAAGATAGAAAGTGCGATAGATTCGTTATCTCGTACTTTACCTGTACCTTGACAACGAGGACAAATATGGCTTGAGGCTTCACTTAATGAAGGGCTCAAACGCTGACGGCTCATTTCAAGTAAGCCAAAGCGAGAAATACGGCTAAATTGAATTCTTGCACGGTCTTGGCGTGTCGCTTCACGGATACGATTTTCCACTTCACGCTGATGGCGAACCGGTGTCATATCAATAAAGTCGATAACAATTAACCCACCTAAGTCACGTAAACGTAATTGGCGAGCAATCTCATCAGCGGCTTCTAAGTTAGTATTTAGCGCCGTTTCTTCAATATCGCCACCACGTGTTGAGCGAGAAGAGTTGATGTCAATAGCGGTTAAGGCTTCAGTTACATCAATAACAATTGAGCCACCTGATGGTAAACGCACTTCACGCTGGAATGCAGACTCAATTTGCGATTCAATTTGGTAGTGGCTGAATAGTGGTACTTCGCCTTCGTATAAGCGAACACGGTTGATAAAATCAGGACGTACTAAACGAATATGATTTTTGGCTTTTTCAAAGATTTTTTTATTATCAATTAAAATTTCGCCAATATCACGGCGGAGGTAATCACGGATCGCACGAACAATTACATCGCTTTCTTGATGAATTAAAAACGGTGCTGGACGTGATTGCGCAGCATTTTTAATCGCTTCCCAATGATGTAGTAAAACTTTTAAGTCCCATTGTAGTTCTTCCGGCGATTTGCCAACGCCAGCAGTACGGACAATAAGACCAACGTCTTCCGGTACATCTAAACAATCTAACGCTTCTTTTAATTCTAAACGCTCATCGCCCTCAATACGGCGAGAAATACCGCCTGCACGAGGATTATTCGGCATTAAAACAAGATAGCTTCCTGCCAAAGAAATAAAGGTCGTTAAGGCGGCCCCTTTGTTGCCACGCTCTTCTTTGCTGACTTGAACAATAACTTCCTGGCCTTCTTTGATAATGTCTTTGATATTTGGACGACCATTAAAAACATAGTCTGCCGGGAAGTATTCACGGGAAATTTCTTTTAAAGGAAGGAAGCCATGACGCTCAGCACCGTAATCGACAAATGCGGCTTCAAGGCTTGGTTCAACACGAGTAATTTTCCCTTTATAAATATTGGATTTTTTCTGTTCGTGTCCCGGACTTTCAATGTCCAAATCGAACAGGCGTTGCCCATCCACTAAGGCAACGCGCAACTCTTCTTTTTGAGTTGCATTGATTAACATTCTTTTCATTGTGTTTCTCTTATTTCATTATTGTTGTTACATGCTAGTGTCTTTTAGGGAATACCCCAAACATCGAGATTAGCGCACGTTAAATTTTGGTGCATAGTGTCAATCTCCCGACTGTCTCTCGTCTAGCCATAGAGTCTTTGTCTTACGCTCATTTCGTTTGTCTAAAATGGCTGCAAAGTCAAATCATTAGCCTCTTTTTCAGGCTCGTTCAAAATGTTTTTTATGCTAAAAATCGAGCATAAAATAACGCTGTATTATCGCATTTTGCCATAAGAAAAGGCAAGGTAATTCTCATGAGGTAAATCAAAAGAAATTCATTATTGACGAGGCTTAAAAAATCCCATAAAAAAAATATGGTAAATTAAATCAATTCTGATAGAATGCTTCGCGTTTAAATTGAAAGGAGACAAAAATGAAAAAAACAATCCTATCGCTAAGCCTACTTTCCTTAAGTTTGTTTAGTCATGCAGAAGTATTAACAACGATTAAACCTTTAGGGTTTATTGCAAATGCAATCACAGATGGTGTAACGGACACAAAAGTATTATTGCCCGTAAGCGCTTCCCCACATGATTACAGCTTAAAACCTTCAGATGTAGAACAATTAAATTCTGCGCAGTTAGTTGTATGGGTTGGGCATGGGCTAGAGTCTTTTTTAGACAAGAGTATTGATAAGCTACCAAAAGAACGTGTACTGACTTTAGCTGAAGTGCCAGCCATTGCAGAAATTGTTGCAAAAACGGAAAAGCACGATGATCACGACCACGATCACGGTCATCACGAACACAGCCATGCTCACGATGGACACGATCACAGTAAAGACTGGCACATTTGGCTCTCCTCTGATGCGGCAGATATTGCGGCAGAACAAATTGCCGCGCGTCTGACGCAACAATATCCTGCACAAGAAGCCAAAATTGCGGATAATTTAGCTAACTTTAAGACCGTATTAACCGCAAAAAAAGTCGAGTTACAGAAACAGCTTGCACCGGTTAAAGAAAAAGGTTACTACACATTCCACGAAGCTTATGGTTATTTTGAATCGGCTTATGGATTACATCCACTTGGCTCTTTTACGATCAATCCAACCGTTGCACCGGGGGCAAAAACGTTAGCGAAAATTAAAGAACACGTGAGCTCAAAACAGGCTAAATGTTTATTTGCTGAGCCACAATTTACGCCACGAGTCATTGAAAGTCTAAGTAAAGGCACACAAGTTAAAGTCGGACAGCTCGATCCACTTGGTGCTAAAATTGAAATGGGCAAAAATGCTTATCCGACATTCTTACAAAGTTTAGCGGATGAATTTAGCCAATGTTTGGCAGAAAAATAGTGATTGGGAAATGGGGCTAATGTAATTAGCTCTACGGTAAATTACCGAAAATTTGCTAAGAATTTCAATTAATTATGTAGGGACACACGCAGTGTGTCCCTACAAATCCGGTTATTCTATAACTTTACAAAATTGTTCTAACGCTTTCCAAAGTTTCCGCTTTTCTTCCACTTTCGCTAATTCGTTCCAGCTAGCGGTTTGAATAATCGTTTGATTTGCAAAATGTTGCGCAATTTTACCCGCTTGTTCTTCTTCGATCAGCCAAAGTAAAATGGAATGATCGATGCTCAAACGTTGAGATTGCTCGTTATCCAACCATTGGTATTCCACATCTTGTAGCGAAAGCGAATGCAATACATCTCGGAATAAACCGGTTTTTTGATAATCAGCTTCACAAATTACCACCAATTTTATCGCCGAATTCAAGCGAATTTGCGCATCGCCTTTTAAGACTTCCGGTTTCTTCAATTGCCATTGTGTAATACCCATTTCGCTGAGTAGTAAATCTCGTCTATTCATCTTTTTTCTCATAAAAATTGATAGGGAATAGTAGCAAAAGTCGGTAGAATGGGGAAATCTTTTCTCAACCTTATACAGAAATTATGTTATCCATTGAAAGTGAAGTTTTAGCACGTCATTTGCCCGTGTTTGAAGGCAAATCCATCTTATTTTTTGGCGATGTACGAGATGATTTCGCTCGATCGCTCACGCAAGCAAGAGAAGTCCATATTTTAACAAACTATTTTGATTACGCTCATCATCGACAAGCGGTCGAATTTAGCTTAGAAAATGCAAATCAAGCAGAATTAGGTGTGTTTTACTGGACTAAAAACAAGCAAGAATGTCAGTTTCAACTATTGCAGTGGTTATCGCAATCATCACAAGGGCAAGAATTACTGGTTATCGGGGAAAATCGTGCCGGTGTGCGTTCGGTTGAAAAAATGCTTGAGCCATTTGGCAACATCGCCAAAATTGACTCAGCACGCCGTTGTGGCTTGTACCATTTTGAACTACAAAATGTCCCAAATTTTGATTGCAAAAAATTCTGGAAATCTTACCGCTTAAATGAATTAGAGATTTTTGCTTTACCGGCTGTCTTCAGTTCATCAGAACTCGATGGTGGCACAAAACTCTTACTTTCTACCTTCCATAAAGCCGATGGATTAAAAGGTAATGTGTTAGATTTAGGCTGCGGGGCTGGTGTGATCGGAGTGAGTTTGAAAAAAATGTTCCCGAAAATTAAATTAACAATGAGTGATATTCACGCAATGGCATTAGCTTCAAGCGAAAGAACGCTTGCTGAAAACCAACTTGAAGGAAAGGTAGTTGCCAGCGATGTATTTTCACATATTGATGGTCGCTTTGATTTAATTATTTCAAATCCACCGTTCCACGATGGCATTGATACTGCTTATCGAGCCGTGGAAAGTCTTATTCTACAAGCGAAAAATCATTTAACGAAAGGTGGAGAATTGCGGATTGTGGCAAATGCTTTTTTACCTTATCCGGATTTATTAGATCAAGCATTTGGTTCTCATCAGCTATTAGCGAAATCTACTAAATTTAAAGTTTATTCTGCTAAGGCTTAATCTGAAATTTGATAAAAGGCATTGTAGGGATGCCACGCTGGCGTCCATTATAAATACAATATAAACAAACAATTTTATCTGCAAAGTGACAGTCATGCAGTTAATAATGTATTTTGTCAGGATACTCTGAAGTAGACGCCAGCGTGGCGTCCCTACGAATGCTTTTGTGTAACGGCGAAATTCACAACAATTATAGCTTCCGATTTGCATAAACTGTAGCGCCATGAATTAACATTCTTAGTTGCATCATAACGCGTTTTTTTAATTCTTCTCGTTGTTGGTTATTCATATCTAAAGCATGCGAGCCAGCGGTAAATACAAGCGTAACTAAACCTTCCGATTGAATATAAGCAATATCTCGCCCAATCGTTGGTTCTCGCATTAAGATATAATCGGTTAGCTCTTCAACGAAATGCTGGATTTCACGAGAAGCCGCCGTACGAAAGGCTTGAGACGTCCCCGAGCTTTCTCGAAGTAAAAGTCTAAACACATTGGGGCGACTGGCAATCAGTTCAAAGAACGTTTCAACAGAGAGCACGACAACACTGCCGCCGTTTTCAATACGCTTACGGGCTTGGCGCATCAATTGGCGAAGCACCAAACCAGACTCGTCCACCATGGCTAAACCAAGTTCATCCATATCTTTAAAATGGCGATAAAACGAAGTTGGCGCAATACCTGCTTCTCTTGCGACTTCTCGCAAACTGAGGTTACTGAAACTTTTTTCTGCGCTAAGCTGATTAAATGCCGCATCAACTAATGCGCGGCGTGTTCTTTCTTTTTGTTGAGCACGAACGCCGAGACTACTCATCCGAGCCTTCTTTGTTATTCATGAGTTCATCAATGCCTTTTGCCAAACGTTCATAACGCATACGCAATGGGGAGCCGGGGCGGTAAATCAAACCAATTGAGCGATAAGGTTTTGGATCGCAAAATTCGAGATAATTCACACCGCTTGTTGGTTGTGCCGCAAGCTTAGGAATTAATGAGATGCCTACGCCAGCGGAAACCATATTACGTAAGGTTTCTAAATTGGTTGCCTTAAAGTGTGGACTTTCTTTCGCCCCAACAGATAGACAATAATCTAATGCTTGTGTACGCAAACAATGCCCGTCATCAAGGAAAAGGAGTTCCTCATTTTTTAGCATTGAAATATCTAAGGTGCCTAAATTTGCCCAAGGGTGTTTATCTGATACGGCAAGTAACATTTCTTCGTTAAAGAGTGGCACTTCAATGAACGGTTCGCTTTCTTTAACAAACGCTAAAATCCCACAGTCTAACTGTCCAGCAGCTAATTGATCAACAAGCTGTGCAGTTTGTAATTCATAAAGATATAACTCTAACTCCGGAAATGCTGATTTCATTGCTGGTACAATAATCGGGGAAAGGTAAGGACCTAATGTTGGAATGATCCCAACATGAAGCGGACCCGACATTTCTTTTCCTTGGTTGCTTGCCATTTCTCGTAAAATTTTAACTTCACGTAAAACAGCTTTGGCTTGCTCTACCAGCGTTAATCCTGATTGAGTGAATAACACTTTGCGGCTGGTTCGTTCCAATAAGATTGTGCCTAATTCGTCTTCCAGCTTGCGAATTTGACCGCTTAATGTCGGCTGGCTGACATTACAAGCATCCGCCGCACGGCGAAAATGTTTATACTCTGCTAATGCAATTAAATATTCAAGATCTCGAATGTTCACGATATCTCCTTACCTTATAATTCTTGCCTATTGATAAAATAAGCTGAATTATTACATATTTACGGTAAAATGCGTAAAAATTTTAAATTTAATAATCAATTGGAGAAGAAAATGTCTTTAAAAGATATGACTGGTCAAAAAGTTCCTAGCGTAACCTTCCACACACGTCAAGGCGATGCTTGGGTTGATGTAACAACAGATGAATTATTTAACAACAAAAAAGTTGTAGTGTTCTCTTTACCGGGTGCATTTACACCAACTTGTTCATCTACTCACTTACCACGTTATAACGAATTAGCAAAAGAATTCTATGCGTTAGGTGTAGATGAAATCGTTTGTGTATCGGTAAACGATACTTTCGTTATGAATGCTTGGAAAGCAGATCAAGAGTCTGAAAATGTAACCGTAATTCCAGACGGTAACGGTGATTTCACTCGTGGTATGGGTATGTTAGTGAGCAAAAACGATTTAGGTTTTGGCGAGCGTTCTTGGCGTTATTCTATGTTCGTAAACAACGGCACTGTTGAAAAAATGTTTATCGAACCACAAGAACCAGGCGACCCATTCAAAGTATCTGATGCTGATACTATGATCAAATACTTAAACCCAAATTGGGAAGCAAAACCTTCAGTATCTATCATTACTAAACCAGGTTGCCCATTCTGTGCAAAAGCGAAAGCATTATTAGAAGTGAAAGGCTTACCATACGAAGAAATCGTATTAGGTCGTGATGCTTCAACAACTTCTGTACGTGCAATTACAGGCCGTACAAGTGTGCCACAAGTATTCATCGGCGGTAAACACATCGGTGGTAGCGATGATTTACAAGCATATTTTGATGTAAAATAATGTTACATTAATTTTGCTTAACGAGGCTAGGTTCTATAAGAACTTAGCCTTTTTTGTTATACTTAGCCAAATTTTTCAATTTAAAGGAAAGCAATGAAAAAACATATCCATATTCTCGGTATTTGTGGCACTTTTATGGGCGGTGTAGCGATGATAGCCCGTGAATTAGGTTATAAAGTAACCGGTTCAGATACGAATGTTTACCCACCAATGAGCACCTTTTTAGAAAGCCATGGCATTGAAATTATCCCTAATTATGATGTTGAACAACTTCAGCCTGCGCCAGATTTAGTTGTTATTGGGAATGCAATGAGCCGAGGTAATCCTTGTGTCGAGTATGTTCTTAATAATCAGCTGAATTATACTTCCGGACCGCAATGGCTACATGATCATCTTCTTAAAGATCGTTGGGTGCTTGGCGTTTCAGGCACGCACGGCAAAACAACCACAACGGGAATGTTGGCTTGGATTTTAGATCAAAATCAGATTGATACCGGTTTTTTAATTGGCGGCGTTGCTGGTAATTTCGGTATTTCGGCACGAGCCGGCTCAAGTAAATTCTTTGTGATTGAAGCAGACGAATATGACTCAGCGTTCTTTGACAAGCGGTCTAAATTTGTTCACTACACGCCAAAAACATTGATTATCAACAACTTAGAGTTTGATCACGCCGATATTTTTGATGATCTCAAAGCGATTCAACGCCAATTCCATCACCTCGTTCGTACAATGCCAAGTCAAGGCTGTATTTTATCTGCGGCAGATGATCAAAACGTACAAGATACACTGAAGATGGGAAGTTATAGCGAGCTACAATTTATCGGAGAAGGAAAAGCATGGTTTGCGAAACCACTTTCAGCCGATTGCTCGCACTTTGAAGTTTATCATCATGGTAACAAAGCTGGCGAAGTAAAATGGAACATTATCGGTAGCCATAATATGCATAATGCATTGATGGCGATTGCAGCAGCACATCACGCTGGTGTTGAAGTTGCTGGTGCTTGCCAAGCGTTAAATCGCTTTATTAACGCAAACCGCCGTTTAGAAATTAAAGGCGAAGTCAATGGTATTACCGTTTATGATGATTTTGCTCATCACCCGACCGCAATTTCTGCGACCATAAACGCTCTGCGTGGTAAAGTTGGCAAAGATCAACGAATTCTAGCGGTCTTAGAACCTCGCTCCAACACGATGAAAATGGGGGTTCATAAGGAAGAAATCGCACCAAGTTTAACCGATGCAGAAGCTGTTTTTGTGTATCAGCCAGAAACCATCCCTTGGAATGTTAGCGTGATTACCGAAGCACTTTCACAACCGGCAAAATGGTCGGCAAACATTGATGAATTGGTTGAGATGATTGCGGAAGAAGCCAAACCAACCGATCATATTTTAGTGATGAGTAACGGCGCATTTGGCGGTATTCACAATAAAATTATCGCAAAATTGCAAAATAAATAAAAAATTTAACCGCTTGTAAAGACAAGCGGTTATTTTTTCTTTTCTTCTTACAGATTTACCACGTATTTTCCAACACCTAGTTCATCTTCTTTACGTGTACGATTCATCACACTTTGTGCAGACTCAATCACTCGTAAGCCCATTTGATCTTCGGTTCTCACAACATCACCACGGAGTGAGTTAGTGTAAACATCGGTAATTTTTACATCAACAAACTTACCAATCATATCAGGCGTACCTTGGAAATTAACAATACGGTTGTTTTCTGTGCGACCCGTTAATTCCATAATATCTTTTTTCGATGGACCTTCTACTAAGATACGCTGTTCAGTACCTAACATTGCACGGCTAAATTGCATCGCTTGGTTGTTGATACGTTGTTGTAAGCGGTACAAACGCTCTTTTTTCTCATCTTCTGTCACATCATCAGGCAGATCCGCTGCCGGTGTACCTGGACGAGCAGAATAGATAAAGCTGAAGCTCATATCGAAATTAACTTGCTCAATCACCTTCATCGTTTGTTCAAAATCTTCAGCCGTTTCCCCAGGGAAGCCGACAATAAAGTCTGAGCTGATTTGAATATCCGGACGAGCTTCACGTAATTTACGGATAATAGCTTTATATTCTAATGCCGTATGATTACGTTTCATCATGGTTAAAACACGGTCTGAACCACTTTGAATTGGTAAATGTAAGAAGCTTACCAACTCAGGCGTATCTTTATAAACTTCAATAATGTCATCCGTAAATTCAATTGGGTGGCTTGTGGTATAACGAACACGGTCGATACCATCAATAGCCGCCACTAAGCGAAGTAACTCAGCAAAAGAACAAATTTGTCCATCAAAAGTCTCGCCACGGTAAGCATTTACGTTTTGACCCAACAGGTTTACTTCACGTACACCTTGTGCTGCAAGTTGCGCAATTTCAAATAATACATCATCAACCGGTCGGCTCACTTCTTCACCGCGTGTATAAGGCACGACACAGAATGAACAGTATTTATTACAGCCTTCCATAATGGATACAAATGCGGTTGGACCTTCGGCACGAGGTTCCGGCAAGCGGTCGAATTTTTCAATTTCAGGGAAACTGATATCCACGACTGAGCTTTTACCACCACGGATTTGGTTAATCATCTCCGGTAAACGATGTAACGTTTGAGGCCCAAAAACAATATCCACAAAAGGTGCACGTTCACGGATATGTTCGCCTTCTTGTGAAGCCACACAACCGCCAACACCGATAATTAAATCAGGTTTATCCTTTTTCCAGTTTTTCCAACGACCAAGTTGAGAGAATACTTTTTCCTGCGCCTTTTCACGAATAGAGCAGGTATTAAGCAGTAATACATCTGCATCTTCAGGATTGTCTGTTAATTCTAAACCGTGTGTACTATTTAAGAGATCTGCCATTTTAGATGAGTCATACTCGTTCATTTGGCAGCCCCAAGTTGTAATATGTAATTTCGCCATAATTAAAAATCTATCTAATATTTCAGTAAAGGTGAATGTATTTTAACCTTATAAAAATGGGTCTAATTTATACCAGGTTTTTCATAATACGACTAATACGTCCTTCCGCAATTTCTTCATCACGGATTGTCATCACTTCGCAACCATCTTGGGTAACAACAATTTCGTGTTCATACTGTGCAGAGTGGCTACGGTCTTTAGTTTTAACTGTCCAACCATCCGCCATATTACGGATCTCTTTTTTACCTGCATTAACCATTGGCTCAATCGTAAAGACCATGCCCTCTTGTAATACTACACCGCCGTCATCAGCATTGTAGTGTAAAACTTGTGGATCGATATGATATTGATCGCCAATGCCATGACCACAATATTCACGTACCACAGAGAAGCCTTCTTTCTCAACATATTGCTGAATGGCTTTACCAATCTCTTTCAGACGAACACCAGCTTTTACTTGGCGGATACCCACATACAATGCTTCTTGGGTAACTTCACATAAGCGTTTGCTTCTCACGTTAGTTTCGCCCACGATATACATTTTAGAATTATCGCCATAGTAGCCATCTTTAATCACGGTAACATCAAGGTTTAGAATATCGCCCTTTTTGAGCTTTTTATCATCGCTTGGAATACCGTGGCAAACAACTTCATTTAATGAAATGCAAGTAGCTTTAGGAAAACCGTGGTAACCTACGTTTGCAGGAATGGCTTTTTGTACATTGACAATATAATCGTGGCAAATACGATCTAATTCGCCTGTGGTTACGCCTTCTTTAACATGCTCTTCAATCATAACAAGCACATCAGAAGCTAATTTACACGCAATGCGGATTTTTTCTAATTCCGCTTCGGTTCTTAATGGAATATTTTTACTCATTGGTTTCTCTCAATCATTTTCAAATTAAAGGGATTATACCTTTTTTCGGCATAATCCCCAAATATCTATTTTAAATGTAGTTTTTTTACAATTAAATTTAGTATCACACCATATAGTGGAAGAAAAAGAAGTAGGCTCACAAAAAGTTTAAAGGAATAATCAACCGTACCAATCGTAAACCAATGTTCTGCCATATATTCATCACTGCTTTTGTAAAACGCAACCGCGAAAAAAACAAAAGTATCAATAAGTGTGCCGAAAATGGTTGAACACATTGGTGCGAGCCACCAACTTTTACCTTGGCGTAAGCGGTTAAAAACGAAAATATCCAACAATTGTCCCACGACATAGCCACTAAAACTGGCTAATGCAATTCGGAACACAAAAGTGTTAAAGTCAGCTAAAGCTGAAAAACCTTGGAATTTTGCCTCGAAAAAGATAACCGAAATCACATAGCTAATAATGAGCGCAGGGATCATAACGGCAAAAATAATCTTACGAGCAAGCTCCGCACCAAAGACACGTACAGTCAAATCGGTCGCAAGAAAAATAAAAGGGAAAGTGAATGTTCCCCAAGTTGTTGGAATAATCGTATCGCTAAATGGCAGAGGGATCTCAAAGGCGATCTGGACCAAGTAGTTACTAATGGTAATGACAAAAATATGAAATAGTGTCAATAAGATCAAAGAATGACGTTTTTGAGGATCAGATAAATTAAGTTGTAAGTTCATATTATTCCTTTTTATATCGTAAGTTGGGGGTAGGGAACCCAAGAAAAGAAGGGCACGAATACTACGCATTAAAAAGGGAAAAGTAAAGCCCCTAATTTTATTTAGGGGCTTGATAGTTATTAAAGTTTAGCTGAGAGCATCGCTTCTAATTTCTCTTGGTCAATCGCAAATTTACGGATACCTTCCGCTAATTTTTCAACTGCCATCGCATCTTGGTTATGTTCCCAATAGAATTCAGCTTCAGTCATTGGCGTTGGGCGAGCTTTCACTTCACCTTTGTACTCTAACTTACGCACTAATGGTGCTTCGCTTTCTTGTAACTCTTTTAATAGTGCTGGTGCAATTGTCAAGCGGTCGCAACCTGCTAATTCTGTGATTTCGCCTGCGTTACGGAAACTTGCCCCCATCACTACAGTGTTATAGCCGTGTTGTTTGTAGTAGTTGTAGATTGAAGTCACTGAAACTACACCTGGATCTTCTGCTGGTGCATATTCTTTCTTATCAGAATTTGCTTTGTACCAGTCAAGAATACGACCTACGAATGGCGAAATTAAGTAAACGCCAGCTTCCGCACAAGCACGAGCTTGAGCTTGAGAGAATAATAGCGTTAAGTTACAGTTAATCCCTTCTTTTTCTAATTGCTCTGCCGCTTTGATACCCTGCCAAGTTGAAGCAATTTTAATCAAGATGCGATCATTGCTGATCCCTGCTTCATTATATAACGCAATAAGTTTGCGAGCTTTTGCGATAGTTTTCTCAGTATCGTAAGAGTAGCGAGCATCGACTTCTGTTGAAATACGACCTTTCACCACTTTTAAAATTTCTAAGCCGATATTTACTGCTAATTTATCTTCTGCATCGATCAGTTGTTGTGCCTTATCATTGCTTTTAGCTTTTGCATAAGCAATCGCTTCATCAATTAATGGAGCATATTGAGGTAGTGCAGATGCACTTAAAATTAATGATGGGTTTGTTGTTGCATCTTCTGGTTGATACGCTTTGATTGCATCAATATCACCAGTATCCGCAACCACGACAGTCATTTGGCGTAAAGCATCTAATTGGCTCATAAAAATTCCTCTCTATAAAATAAGTAAAAAAAGTCTTCGTAATGATAACAGTAACGGGCTAAAGAACCTAGTAACAA